>JBBIQE010000196.1:0-1434 GCA_037442485.1 Methylomirabilis sp. (SeqCode) | reverse complement strand
ATTTTTCCGGAGTCCTGGGATAGATTCCGCTTTCTTTCCGGGAGGGCTTCTGCAAGAGGGGGCACGTCTCACCACAGCCGAGAGGGAGAGGGAGCATCCATGTCGCCACAGCCTTCGATTCGCAGCGTCGCAATGACCGGCCTGGCCCTGGCCGCCCTGACGCTCGCCCTGCCGCCTTTGCCGGCGGCCGCGCAGCAGCCGGTCAAGGCGGGGATCGTCGTCGAGCTCACCGGCGGGGGCGCCCCGGTCGGGACGATGTGGAAGAACGGGGTCCTGATGGCCGTGGAGGAGATCAACCAGACCGGCGGGATCCTGGGGCGGAAGGTCGAGACCTTCGCCCTCGACACCCAATCCGATCCGCCGACCTCGGTGGCGGTCATGAAGCGCGCCGTGGCCGAGAAGCCTTTCGTCATCCTGGGGCCCATCTACAGCTCCTCGACCAAGGCCAACATGCTCATCGCCCAGGAGGCCGGGATCCCGCAGATCACCGGATCGGAGGCCCTGGAGCTTTCCCACCAGGGCAATCCCTTCTTCTTCCGCACCTCCTTCGGCCAGGACGTGGGCATGGCCAAGCTGGTGAAGTGGCTCCTGGACGATCTGAAGCTGGACCGCATCGCCCTGATCTACGTCAACAACGCCTTCGGCAGGGGCGGCCGGGACGTCGTGATCCAGTACCTGAAGGCCCGCGGCAAGACGGTCGCGGCCGACATCTCCACCGAGGTCCAGCAGGCCGACTTCACCGCCGAGCTGACGCGGGCCAGAAACTCCGGCGCCAATGCCCTGCTGCTGTACCTGCACGAGGAGGAGAGCGCCCGGGCCATCCGCCAGGTGCGCAAGCTCGGCCTCGGCATGGAGGTGGTCGGCGAGACCACGCTCTGCACCCAGACGACGATCAACGCCGCGGGGGATGAGATCAACGGGGCCAAGTGCCACGTCGGCTTGAGCCCCGACGCGCCGGTCCCGGCCCTCCAGGCCATGGCCCGGAAGTTCGACGAGCGGTTCAAGGGCAAGCCGGACCACAACGGGATCAAGGGCTACCTGGGCATGTACATGGTCAAGGCCGCCGTGGAGAAGGTGGGCGGCTTCGGCGACGGGAAGAAGCTGGCCGACTGCCTGCGCAACCAGTTCTTCTCCGCCCGGCAGAGCCCGGGCGTCCTCATGGACGTGTACGTGGACGAGAGGGGGGACATGGACCGGGAGAGCTTCCTGGTCGAGGTCAAGAACAAGCGACAGGAGATCGTGAGAGTGCTCCCCATGCTCAAGGGCCCGTACCAGGCCAGGGCCTGCGCCAAATGAGCGATGTTCCTCCAGGACTTCCTCCAGATCACCATCGCCGGCCTGGCCGCCGGGGCGATCTACGCCCTGGCGGCCATCGGCTTCGTCCTGCTGTGGCAGACCTCCGCGACCATCAATTTCGCCCAGGGCGAGTTCGTG
>JBBIQE010000195.1:0-1445 GCA_037442485.1 Methylomirabilis sp. (SeqCode) | reverse complement strand
ATCGCCGGAGCTGTTCTTTCGCCTCGAGCGGGATACGCTGCTCTGTCGCCCCATGAAGGGCACGGCGCCGCGCGGCCTCTGGCAGGCCCACGACCTGGAGCAGGCCGCCCGGCTCCACCGCTCGGAAAAGAACCGGGCGGAAAACGTCATGATCGTGGACATGGTCCGAAACGACCTGGGACGCATCGCCGAGGCCGGGAGCGTGGCGGTGGACCGCCTCTTCGATGTGGAGAAGTATCCCACCCTCTGGCAGATGACGAGCACGGTCCGGTGCCGGACCCGGGCCGGGATTCCGGAGATCTTCGGGGCCCTGTTCCCGGCGGCCTCGATCACCGGGGCGCCCAAGGTGCGCACCATGCAGATCATCGCCGAGCTGGAGCCCTGGCCCCGTCGCATCTATACCGGGGCCATCGGGCACCTGGCTCCCCACCGCAGGGCCCAGTTCAACGTCGCGATCCGGACGGTCCTGGTGGACCGGAGGCGGCAGCTCGTCGAGTACGGGACGGGCGGGGGCATCGTGTGGGACTCGGTCGAGGAGGCGGAGTTCGCAGAGTGCGCCACCAAGGCCAGGATCCTGACCGAGGGCATCCCCGAATTCGCGTTGCTCGAGACGATCGGCTGGACACCTGCCGAGGGATACCGCTGGCTCGATCGCCACCTGCGCCGCCTGATGGAGTCGGCGGCCTATTTCTCCAGACCACTGGACCCCGAGAGGGTGCGGCAGACCCTCGCCTGGCAGGCCGATCGTCTGCCGCCTTGCCCGCACCGCGTCCGCCTGCTCGTCCCTGCGCACGGGGAACCGGTCGCCGAATCCCAGCCCCTCAGGGAGCGCAAGCATCCCTACCGCATCCGCCTGGCCCGGAGGCCCGTGCACTCGCAGGATCCGTTCCTGTACCACAAGACGACCCACAGGCGCGTGTACGAGCGGGCGCTGGCGGCCAGTCCCGGCGAGGACGACGTGCTGCTCTGGAACGAGAAGGGGGAGATTACGGAGTCCTGCATCGCCAATGTGGCCGTGGAGCGTGACGGCGAGCTGCTCACCCCGCCCGTCCCGTGCGGCCTGCTGCCGGGCATCTACCGGTCCCTGCTGCTGGAGCAGGGAAAGATGCGGGAGGCGATCCTGCGGGTCGAGGACCTGCGGGCGACCTCGAGGATCTTCCTGATGAACTCCGTCCGCGGCCTGTGGGAGGCCGCCTTCAGGCCGGATGCCTAACCCGGGCGATTCATGACCGGGTCACGAATAGGCCGCCCTCCGGGATTCGCCTCCGGCCCTGCGGGCCGAAGCTGGGCTCCGCTTAGCCCCCTCGGCCTCGCCATGGCCCACGACCTCTTCCAGGAGGAGGTTACCCAGCTCGCCGGCCCCCGCTACGCCCGCACGGGGGGCCAGCCGGGGCTGGGGCGCTGAAGCCAGCAACCGGGCTCGATCTACCTGCTGGATCAGAAGC
>JBBIQE010000194.1:0-1954 GCA_037442485.1 Methylomirabilis sp. (SeqCode) | reverse complement strand
GGTGGCCAGCTCGAACTTGCCCACCTTGGTCGCGATGGCCCCGGTGAAGGCCCCCTTCTCGTGGCCGAACAGCTCGGATTCCAGGAGCTCCGAGGGGATGGCGGCGCAGTTGACGGCGACGAAGGGCTTGTTGGCCCGCAGGCTGTTGTAGTGGATGGCCCGGGCCACCAGCTCTTTCCCCGTGCCGCTCTTGCCGTAGACCATCACGGTGCTGCGGCTCCCCGCCACCTGCTCGATCAGGCTGAACACCTCCTGCATGGCCCGGCTCTTCCCGATCAGGTTCTCGAAATGGTACCGGGTGCGCAGCTCGTGCCGGAGGGTCGTCACCTCCTGCCGCAGGCGTCGCTCCTCCAGGGCCTTCCGGATGGTGAGCAGCATCTCGTCGATCTTGAAGGGCTTGTTGATGTAATCGTAGGCCCCCTCCTTCACGGCCTGCACCGCCTGGTCAATGGAGCCGAAGGCCGTCATGATGATCACCCCGATCTCCGGGTTCAGCTCCTTGATGGCCTTCAGGGCCTCCATCCCATCCAGGCCCGGCATGCGGACATCCGTCACCACCAGGTCTACCGGCTCCCGCTCCAGCAGGGCCAGGGCCTGCTTGCCGTCCGCGGCCGCGCTGACCTGGTAGCCGTTCTTCTCCAGGACCTTGGTGAGCAGCTCCCGCATCTGCTCCTCGTCGTCCACGATCAACACCCGCTCCTGCGTCGTCATGCCTGAACCCCCTCGGCGGGCAGCCGGATGGTAAAGGTGGTCCCGCGGCCGACCTCGCTCGCCACCTCGATGCTCCCCTGATGGTCCTCCACGATTCGGCGGGTGATGGCCAGGCCGAGCCCCGTCCCCTTCCCCACCCCCTTGGTGCTGAAGAACGGATCGAAGATCCGGGGCAGGAGTTCGGCCGGGATCCCGATCCCGGTGTCGGCGATGATCACCTCCACCCCGGCCGTGGCCGGTCGGCCGGCCCGGCGGGACCGATCCGTCATGGGCACGCTCCGCGTCCGGAGGGTGAGCGTCCCCCCCGCCGGCATGGCGTGCCAGGCGTTGATGACGATGTTGAGGAAGGCCTGCTCGAGCTGGTTCTCGTCGCCGACGATGGCCGGCAGGTCGGGCTGGAAGTCGGTCGCGACGCCGATCCGCTCCTTGGCGATCTGGTGCTCGGTGAGACCGAGGACATCGCGCAGCAGGTCGTTCAGCTTCACCGGCTGCAGCGCCATGCGGGCCGGGCGGGCGAAGTTGAGCAACTGCTGGATCAGCTTGGTGATCCGGTCCGTCTGGGCGACGATGATCTCCAGCTCCTGGGGGCGGGGCCGGTCCGCCCCCCACTCCATCATCAGGTATTCGGCGGAGCCCGAGATGACGTTGAGCGGCGTCCCGATCTGGTGGGCGATCCCCGCGGCGAGCTGGCCGACCACGGCCAGCTTCTCCGCCTGCTGCACCTCCCGCTCCAGCGACACCCGGTCGGTCACGTCCTCGATGGCCAGGACGGCCCCCTCCACCTGGTCGGTCGAGCCGCGCAGCGCGCTGCCCCGGATGTTGAGGACCACGCAACCGCGGCGCAGCGTCTCGTGCTCGAAGTTGCGCAGGCTGAAGGTCCGCCGCTCGCCGCGGATCAGCCGGTCCAGCTCCTCCCGCAACCCCTCCCGCTCCAGGGCGGGGAAGGCCTCGAACAGGTCGCGACCCAACACCTCGGATTCCGGGATCCCGTACCGGTCCACCATGGCGCGGTTCCAGGTGCGGATGCGCAGGCCGGCATCCACCCCGATGATCCCGTCGGTGATGTTCTGGATCACGTTGCGCAGATGGTCGCTCTCCCGGAGCAGCCGGCGGCGCGCCTCGTCCAGGTTCCGGGCCAGGAAATTGAAATCCCGCGTGAGCTGCGCCACCTCGTCCTTGCCGGGGACGGCGACATCCTCGGGTGATTCGCCACGCCCCAGGGACGCGATCCGGGCCATGAGGC
>JBBIQE010000193.1:0-2250 GCA_037442485.1 Methylomirabilis sp. (SeqCode) | reverse complement strand
AGACCACCCAGGCCCAGAAGCACGAGGGGACGGGCCTCGGCCTCGCCCTCACCAAGCGGCTCGTCGAACTCCACGGCGGGAAGATCTGGGCCGAGTCGGCCGGGGAGGGCCAGGGGAGCACGTTCACGGTCCTCCTGCCGGTCGGGGGACAAAGGCCGTGAGCCAAGCGGATCAGGAGCAGGGGGGCAGAGGAGCGAATGCCGTGAGACTGCGGGTACTGGTGGTGGAGGACAACCCCATCAACCTGGAGCTGACCGCCGCCCTGCTCGAGCAGGCGGGCTGCGAGGTGCTGGCGGCCGAGGCGGGCCTGCAACTTGCGGGGGCCGCGCGGCCGGACCTCGTCCTGATGGACCTCCAGCTCCCGCGCATGACGGGCTACGAGGTCACCAGGCGCCTGAAGGCTGATCCCGTCACGGCGGGGATCCCGGTCGTCGCCCTGAGCGCCAATGCCATGGCGGGGGACGAGGCCCGCGCCAAAACCGCGAGCTGCGACGGGTACCTCACGAAGCCGCTGGACAGGCAGCGGCTCCAGGAGGTCCTCCGGGAATTCTTTGCCGGATAAGGACACGTCGGGCGCTCGTGAAGGACTGCCTGACATGCAGGCGCAGCATCTCTTTGCTGACAGCCAAATGATAACGGGAAAAACTGTCGGGTGCCTGTTTGCCGGACTTCCCCTCGGCTTTAATCTTGCATCCCAGGGATCCCTCGTCGCGTAACACACCGATTTCCAGGGACAGGGGGACATCTCGAACTTCCCGAGCGCACGGATGTCGAGACCAGTGAGGCCACAAGACACATGAAGGACGTGCGAACCTGGACAATACGCCGCCGGCTGCTGGTGGCGTTCCTGGCAATCCTCATCCCGTCCTTCCTCCTGGCCGCGGCCAGCGGCCTCGCCCTGTGGACCATTTGGCGGAGCACCAGCGGGATGTACCACGAGGTGGTGGTCGAGCAACAGCGACTGTCCGACGTCGAGGCTGCCGTGGATCGGCTCGATGTTGCGGCAACGCAGTACCTCGCCAGAGGTGGGCCATCGGCGCGGGCCATCTTCGAGCGGGCCCTTGCGCAGCTCCACGAGCGGCTCACGGACCTCTCCCCCGACCTCTCCGACGATTCGGGCGAAAGGGACCTGATCGAGGCGGTGCGGACCTTGGGGGGGCAGATCGAAGCCCTCGCTCGGCAGATCCTGAGCGCGCCGCCGGAGGAGAAAGCTCTCTCCAGGCTCGAGGGACTCCGCCAAAGGATGCATGAAGCCTCCACGCTCCTGAACCGGGCGCAGGCCATCGGGCTTCGGGAGATTCGCGAAGAACGGGGGCGCGTCTCGCGCGCCATCGGCTGGATTACGGTCGTCGCCCTGGGCGCCCTCTCCCTCAGTGTTGTGGGCGGGATCGGCCTGGCCCTCGGCCTCTCCCGATGGCTGAGCCGGCCCATCCTGGCCATCGCCGAGACGAGCCGCCGGATGGCCGAAGGGGATCTCTCCCAACGGCTCGAAGTCCGGGCCGGCGGCGAGCTGGGCGAGGCGGCCCAGGCGTTTGACGAGATGGCCGAGCGCCTGGAGACCTCGACCCGCGAGAATATCCGGTTGTACGAGGAGGTGTTGCGCCAGACCGAGGAGCTGGAGGCTCGCGTCAAAGAGCGGACCGCGGAGCTGGAGAAAGCCCTCCAGGTGAAGGTGGAGTTCCTGAGGAACATGTCTCACGAGCTCCGGACCCCTCTGAACTTTATCCTCGGCTTCGCCGACCTCCTGAAGACCGGCGCGGCGGGGCCGCTCACCGCCAAGCAGGAGCACTACGTGGAGCACATTCAAACCGGGGCAAGGCGCCTCCTGGAAGTCGTGACCGACCTGCTGGACATCAGCCAGCTCGAAGCCGGCAGAACGGGACTCAAGCTCGAATCCATTCCCCTCGCCCCCCTCGTCCACGGGGTCCTGGATGAAGTGCGGGTCCCGACCGTCCAGAAGCGGCTCACCGTGACGACCCTCCTGCCTCGGGAAGTGTCCTGGGTGGTCGCCGATCGCTCCAAGCTCACCTCGATCCTCGCCCACTTGGTGGGCAACGCGGTCAAGTTCACGCCCGAGGGCGGCACCATCACGCTGACGGCTAGAAAGCTGGAAAGCGAGCAGGCCAGAACCCCCGACAGCGTCCCAGCCTTCCCGCCTGCGAGCCAGCCAGCGGCTGAGTGGCTTGAGATCGCCGTGGCGGACACGGGGATCGGCATCCCCCCCAACGACCTCGAGCGCGTCTTCGTCCC
>JBBIQE010000192.1:0-2363 GCA_037442485.1 Methylomirabilis sp. (SeqCode) | reverse complement strand
TCCACGATGGCACGGAAGGGCCCCGTGGTGCCGAGCCAGATGCCGACGACGGCGATGAGCACCGTGACCACGGTGGTCATCAAGAGGTCCTTGCGCCACTTGTAGGTCATCTGGCCCGCCAGGACCCCCGCCAGGGTCAGGATGATGAACCCGAAGGGAACGTTCGGGTTCGCGAAGATCCCGGCCACGATGGCCCCGAAGGCGCCCATGATCAGCAGCAGGTAGAAGTAGAGGAAGGACAGGAGGATGGTCCGGGCCCGGGGGGAGATGAGCTTGTAGCTCAGGCCCCCCATGGTCAGCCCGTCGTTCCGCATGGCCAGCATGGCCGCCGTGTAGTCCTGGATCCAGCCCACGAAGAACACCCCCAGGATGAGCCACAGGACCGCCGGCAGCCATCCCCACTGGACGGCGATGATGGGGCCCACGATCGGCCCCAGGGCCGCAATGGATTTGAACTGGTAGCCGAACAGCACGCTGGAGCTGGCCGGCATGAAGTCCACGCCGTCGTTGTAGAGCTTGGCCGGGGTGGCCTTGGTCGGGTCGGCCTGGATCACGGACCGGTCAATGCTGGAAGCGTAGAACTTGTAGCCGAGCCATACCGCCACGATGGTCGCTACGATCACCACACTTCCCATGGTTTCCCCTCCCATGACCCTTAGGGTTCAGAGGTTATCCGAGGCACGAGCTGCCTCGGTTCTCGACTCGCCAGAGGCGCCCCGCAGGCCGGCATGGCCTGCGTTCTCGCCTCGCCCGAGCCTGTCAGTCCGATGACGATTAGGAAGACGAGAGAGTGCGGTTGGATGCGTCAATGATTCGGTGGCTGCAACCGGATACGTTTGGCTTCATGAATGATCGCGCTGGAAGCGGATGAATCCTAGCCCGCCCGTCCGGTGAAGTCAAGGCATTGCGCAAAGATGAACAAGCCCGCACCCCGCTTCCCCGGACAGGCCGAAGCGGGGATATTCCCCCACTCTCAAACCATCCGGGCCCCTGCGTGGTTCCCGAAGATGGACTTGGGGAGACTCGGGCGGGCAACGCTCGGACGGGCAGGATGGACAGGAGGGGTTTCGGCCACGGGCGGGACCGGCCCGCCCGTGGCCATGGACCGAGGGCTGCGGGTCAGGCTTGCGCCGCGGCCGGCCGCAGCGTGCGCGCCCTGGTAAAGGCTTGCAGCGCATCCCAGGCCAGGAACAGGGCCAGGATCACCAGGGCGAACCCGATGGCGGCCGCCACGATGTTGCCAAAGACGAAGGGGGCCTTGAGGTCCGGCGTGAATGCCGCCTGCAAGGACACCCAGGCCGTCACGATCAGGGCCGCGACCGTCGTCACGTACATGAAGATCGCCGGCCACATGGCCCACTGGTAGGCCTTCCCGCTCTGGGCCAGCCAGATCGTGATCAGGACCAGGGCCAGGCTGGCGAAGAGCTGGTTGGAGCCGCCGAAGAGGATCCAGATGCGGGACCAGAACCCCGTCCACATGAGCACGAGGGTCAAGACGATCCCGACAATGCTCCCGAAGTGGACGTTCTTGAACGCCGGCAGGGCATCCCCCACCAGCTCGGCGCTGGCCACCCGCATGAAGCGGAGGACCAACTGCATGACCGTGAGCGCCATAATCACCAGAAAGGCCGAGCCAAAGGCCACGCCGAAGTCCTTGGGGACCGCCAGCACGTTCAGGTACTCGGCCATGCCCCGGGAGAAGACCGCCGCAGGGCCCCCACCCTTGGTCAGCACTTCCCTGTACCCGGCGAAGCCGCCGAAGGCCGTGACGGCAAACGTCACCGAGAGGACCGCCAGGACCCCCTCCGTGAACATGGCGCCGGCGCCGACGGGGAGGGCATCCGTCTCCTTCTCCAACTGCCGGGCTGTGCCCGAGGTGGAGACCAGGCTGTGCCACCCCGAGATGGCCCCACAGGCGATGGTCACGAACAGGATCGGCCAGAGCGGGGTGTCAAAGCCCGGCGCGATGATCCCCTTGGCCATGAACCCCGTGAAGGCGGGGAAGTCGCCGAAGCTCGGCATCCGGAAGAAGATCCCGATGATGGAGCCCACGATCCCCATCAGGACCAGCCAGAACGAGACGTAGTTGACGGGCTGCGCGAACCGCCAGATGGGCAGCACCGAGCCCAGATAGCAGAAGCCCAGGGCCACCACGCCCCAGAACACGACCGACCACTTCATGGGGCCATAGGGCGTATTCCACGCGACGAAGGAGTCTTTGCCGCCGTTGATGGCATCCACGATGGCACGGAAGGGCCCCGTGGTGCCGAGCCAGATGCCGACGACGGCGATGAGCACCGTGACCACGGTGGTCATCAAGAGGTCCTTGCGCCACTTGTAGGTCATCTGGCCCGCCAGGACCC
>JBBIQE010000191.1:0-2368 GCA_037442485.1 Methylomirabilis sp. (SeqCode) | reverse complement strand
GACCTCTGGGGCGAAGCGGGACCTCTCACCTCGGACCTCGGACTTCGGACCTCGGACCTCGGACCTCGGACCTCGGACCGCCGAGGAAGGGACGGTCAGCCATGTGCGGCATCGTCGGATACATCGGGGACAAGCGGGTCGTGCCGATCCTGATCGAGGGGCTCAAGCGGCTGGAGTATCGCGGCTATGACTCCGCGGGTCTGGCCGTGGTGGACCAGGGCCGGATGGTGATCCACCGCTGCGTGGGGAAGATCAAGGAGCTGGAGAACGCCCTCTGGGGGTCGAACCTGGGCGGCAGCATCGGCCTGGGCCACACCCGGTGGGCGACCCACGGCCGGCCGAGCGAGGAGAACGCCCACCCGCATACCGACTGCACCGGCGACCTGGTGGTCGTCCACAACGGCATCATCGAGAACTACCTGGCCCTCAAAGAAAAGCTCCTGGACGAGGGCCACTTCTTCCGCTCGCAGACCGACACCGAGGTGATCGCCCATCTCATCGAGAAGTACCTGAGGCAGGACCGGGACATCGAGGTGGCGACGCGGCGCGCCCTGAACGATGTCACCGGGGCTTATGCCATCGGCGTCCTGTGGAAGGGGGATCCCGGCCGCCTGGTCGGGGCCAAGTGTGCCAGCCCGCTGGTGGTCGGACTGGGGCAGGGGGATTTCTTCTTCGCCTCGGACGTCCCGGCGATCCTGAATCACACGCGGAACGTGCTGTTCCTGAGCGACGGGGAGATGGTCGTCCTCAGCCGGGACGGGGTCCACATCACGACGCTTGCCGGCGAGCCGGTGCAGCGCCCGGTCGAGAAGGTGCTGTGGAGCCCCATCCTGGCCGAGAAGGGCGGGTACAAGCACTTCATGCTGAAGGAGATCTACGAGCAGCCGCGCGCCGTCCGCGACACCATCCGCGGCCGCTTCGCCGAGGAGTCGGGCCAGCTCTTCTTCGAGGGCATGGAGGCCCTGGAGGAGGCCCTCCCGCAGGTGCAGAAGATGGTCCTGATCGCCTGCGGCACCGCCTGGCACGCCGCCCTGGTGGGCAAGTTCATGCTCGAGGAGCTGTGCCGGATCCCGGTGGAGGTGGACTACAGCTCCGAATTCCGCTACCGCGATCCCGTGGTGGGCCCCGAGACCCTGGTCCTGGCGGTGAGCCAGTCCGGCGAGACCCTGGACACCCTGGCCGGCATCAAGGAGGCGCGTTCGCGGGGCTGCCAGACCTTCGCCATCTGCAACGTGGTGGGCAGCTCCCTCACCCGCGAGGTGGACGGCGTCCTCTACACCCATGCCGGGCCCGAGATCGGGGTGGCCGCCAGCAAGACCTTCACGGCGCAGATGGCGGCCTTCTACCTCTTCGCCCTCTACGTCGGCCAGCGGCGCGGGACGCTGGATGCGGCCCGGGTGCGGGAGCTCCTGGCCGACCTGGTCCGCGTGCCGCAGCAGATCGAGGCCGCCCTGCACCTGGACGCCGAGGCGGAGCGGTTAGCCCACCAGTTCCACGGCAAGTCGGATTTCCTGTACCTGGGGCGGGGGATCAACTACCCCATCGCCCTGGAGGGGGCCCTCAAGCTCAAGGAGATCTCCTACATTCACGCCGAGGGCTACCCGGCCGGCGAGATGAAGCACGGGCCCATCGCCCTCATCACCGAGGAGATGCCGGTGGTGATCCTGGCCCCGCGGGACAAGGTCTACGAGAAGATCCTGGGCAACATCCAGGAGGTCAAGGCGCGGGACGGCATCGTCATCGCCATTGGCTCGGAGGGCGACGAGGAGCTCCGCCACAAGGTGGACCATTACCTCGCCGTGCCCCGGACCTCGCATCTGCTCACGCCCATCCTGCTCGCCATCCCCATGCAGCTTCTGGCCTACCACGTGGCGGTGCGCAAGGGCTGCGACGTGGACCAGCCCCGGAACCTGGCCAAGAGCGTGACGGTGGAGTAATCCCAAACGGTGCCGTTCTCTCGCCACGCTCGCCAATCCGCCTGCGGCGGACAGGGCTGGCTGGGCGTTGGCACCTGGAAGCCACGCTCCGACGCGAATCATGTGGCCCCGGTTCGCCAAGGAAAAGATTTGCTCGTGTTTCTCTGTGCGCCCTTGGCGAGCTTTGCGTGAAAAATCCGGGATAATTCCTGCGCCTCTATTCCTCTCGGGGCTTCCGAGACCTTGCCAAGGGTCGCTGTGTGGAATAACATGGTGGGTCAAATGAAAGCCAAAACGTCATCCCAGCGAGTTTCGGAGTAACCGACATGCGGAACGACCAGGACATCCCGGCGCTCATCCGGGAGCTTCGACAACGGCTTGATCTTACCCAGGAGCAGTTCGCCCAGAGAGTCGGCGTCACCTACAGCACCGTGAACCACTGGGAGAACGGC
>JBBIQE010000190.1:0-2393 GCA_037442485.1 Methylomirabilis sp. (SeqCode) | reverse complement strand
AGGCGCCGCGGCCGGGGGCTGGGCCGGGGCCGGCGGGGGCGCCGTCACAGCCCGCACCTGCTGCTCCAGCCCCCCGAGCCGCTCGCCGACCGTTTTCACCTGCTCGCCGAGCGTTTTCACCTGCCGATCCAGGGCGTCCGCGCGCTGGCCCGCCCCCCGCGCCTGCTGGCTGATGTCGTCCAGCCGGGTGTTCAGGTTGGAGAGGACGAAGGCGTTCTCCTCCAGCTTCCCCTGGACCAGGCGCACCTCCGTCGCCAGCTCTTCCAGCCGCGTGCTCAGCGCCGCCCGGGAGCCCTCGCTCTCCCTCACCGAGGACTCGTAGCGGACGCGCAGGTCGTTCTCCAGCTTGCCCAGCCGCTCCTCGGTGAAGGCCCGGGCGCTCTCGCTGGCCTTGGCCAGGCCTGCCACCTGCTGGCGGAGCGTGTTCATGTCCTGGCGGATCGCTTCCAGATCCTGGGGAGTGGCACAGCCTCCCAGGGCCGGGAGCAGGCCCAACCAGGCGATCGCCACCCGCCAGTCCGCTCGTCCTTTCCCCTCCGTGCGTACGCTCAATGCCGTCTCCTTCCGCGTCCTCGCGGATCCCGAGCCCGCCGATCCGGCAGGCCGGTCGTCCGATCCCTCCCTGCGGCCACTCGGTCCGGACCGGCGGTCACGATGTCCGCGGGGGGATTCGGCCCCTCGCCCCCGCGGGCCCGAGCGGGGCCGGCCATCAGGGCGACCAGTCGGGCAGATAGTTCTCGAGCCCGGTCGTCGTGAGCCGGGTCTGCTCCGTCCCGTCGGCGTGCATGACGAAGATGTCCCGACGCCCCATCCGCGTCGAGGTGAAGGCGAGGTGCCGCCCGTCCGGCGACCAGGCCGGATCCTCGTTGCTGCCCAGGGAGGTCAGTTGCTGCAGGCCGGAGCCATCCGGATTGATCAGGCAGATCTGATTCCCGGCCAGCCGGCACATGAACGCGATCTTGTCCCCCCGCGGCGACCAGCGGGGCGAGCTGTTGTAGTTGCCCTGGAAGGTCACCCGGCGGAGATTGGTGCCGTCCACATCCATCACGTAGATCTGGGGGGAGCCTCCTCGATCGGAGTTGAAAACGATCTGCCGCCCGTTGGGCGAGAAGGACGGGGACACCGAGATGGCCGGCCCGCTGGTCAGGGCCTTCGGCCTTCCGCCCCCCCTGGGCATGAGGTAGAGGTTGGTCCCGCCCCCCTGGCTCATGGCGAATGCCAGCCACTGCCCGTCGGGCGACCAGGCGGGGGTGGCATTCAGGCCCCGCTGCGCCGAGAGCACGTCGCGCCGGCCGCTGTCGAAGTTCAGGACGAAGAGGTCGGGGTTGCCGCTCCGGTAGGAGGTGTAGGCGATCCTGCGGCCGTCGGGCGACCAGCGGGGCGAGAGGTTGATGGACTGGTTCCCCGTGACGGGCATCGGGTTGGCCCCGTCGTAATCCATGACGTAGATCTCTTTGGCCGTCCGGCTGACGGCGGAGACGTAGGCGATCCGCGTCTCGGCCACGCCCTTCTCGCCGGTGAGATTGAACAGGATGTCGTCGGCGAAGCGGTGGATGATCAGGCGGTAGAACTTGGGGTCCCCCACATACCGTTTGCCGAAGATCAGGTTTCCGGTGCCGACGTCGAACAGCCGCCCCTCCACCACCGCCTCGCGCCCGCGACTTCCGACCTGTGCCACCGCCAGGTGCTGCACCTTCAGCGAGTTCAGACCCGGCAACAGCGGCCGTTCCTGATCCAGCTGCACGCTCTTGGGGTCGAAGGGCAGCGTGGCGGGATCCATCACGTCGAAGATCGTCGTGAACCGGAGATCGGCGGCGAGCACCGACATCCCCAGCCTCCCCAGATCCTCGCCGTTCAGGAGGAAGGGCGCAAAGCCGGCCAGCGCGATGGTGATCCGGGGGACGACCCGCTCGCGCAACTCCCGTTCGATCACCTGCGCCCGCGCCAGCGACCCCCCACCCACCTGGGCGAGCAGGAGCAGGCCCAGCAGGGCCCAGCGCAACCCCTGCATCAGCCGCGCTCCATCACGAACCGGTAGCGCAGATCCAGCCACGGCTCGGTCAGCAGGTTGGGGAAAGGAGGGAGCGGCTGACTCTGCCGCACCGCCCGCAGCGCCGAGGTGTCCAGACTGGCGCTGCCCGATGAGGCCTCCAGCTCGATGCCGCGCACCTCACCCGACCGCAGGACGCGGAAGCGCACCACCACCATCGTTTCGGGGGAGGCCGGTACCCCCAGGGGAACCCAGTTCTGCTGGATTTTCCAATCCACGAGGGTGAGGTAGGAGGCCAGGGTGCTGCCGCCCCCGGCACCGGGCCCGGCCGCGCTGGCGGCACCGCTCGCCGTGCCGGCCACCTCCACGCCGCTCCCCTTTCCGGTGGCAGGGGCGGCCGAGG
>JBBIQE010000189.1:0-2689 GCA_037442485.1 Methylomirabilis sp. (SeqCode) | reverse complement strand
CCGCCGGCTCCGCCATCACCCAGGAGGTGCCGCCGGACGCCCTGGCGTTCGGCCGAGCGCCGCAGGTGAACAAGGAGGGCCGGGCGGCGGAGATCCGGAAGCACCGGGGCAAGAAGTAGCTCCAGAACGCCAGGGCGTCCCGATCAATGTCGCCCTGGCGTTCGGCCGAGCGCCGCAGGTGAACAAGGAGGGCCGGGCGGCGGAGATCCGGAAGCACCGGGGCAAGAAGTGACCACGGAGGGTCGCGTCCCCACGACGCAGGACGGAAGAGGCGGCCCGTGAGCGGGAGGGCGCAGGCGGAAGTGCCGAGACTGGTGACGGTGGGGGGCCGAGCGGGCCCCTCCCTCCTCGTGCAGGGCTTCCGGGGAGCGGGGTGGGACGTCACGGCCCTCGTGACCACCACGGATTCGGGGAGCAGCAGCGGCATCATCCGGGACCAGTTCGGCCTGCCCGCGCCCGGCGACATCCGGACCGTCCTCGCCGCCGCAGCGAACCCCCGCTCCGAGCTCAAGCTCCTGGTGGAGCTATTCGAATTCCGCTTCCAGCCCGCGCGGGACAGCAGCCTGCGCGGCATGGCCCTGGGGAACCTGATCCTCACCGCATTCGCCCAGGCGCTGGGAGACTTCGACCGGGCCGTCGAGGCGGCGGCGAGACTGTTCGACTGCTGGGCCACGGTGCTGCCCGTGCCCTCCTCCCCCACCACCCTTGGCGCGCGCCTGACGAGCGGCAGCGTGGTGCGGGGGGAAGTAAATGTCCGCGCCCCGGGGAAGCCACCGATCGCCGAGGTGTTCCTGGACCCGCCGGACGCGCGGGTCTCCGAGACGGCCATCCAGGCCATCCGCCGGGCCGACCTCATCGTGTTCGGGCCGGGGGGCCTGTACTGCAGCGTCCTGCCCGCCCTCCTGCTCGGCCCGATCCGGCGGGCGATCCAGGCGGCCCGGGCGAAGACGGTATACGTCTGCAACACGACCACGCAACCGGGGCAGACGGACGGCTTCGACGCGGTGGCCCACGTGCAGGAAATCCTGCGGTATCTGGGGGAGGGTCACCTGGACTACGTCCTCCTGAACAGCCAGGTACCGTCGGATGAGATGATCGCGGCCTACCGGCAGGATGACGTTCATTTCATGCCGGTCACGCCCGAGGAGATCCGGCGGGTGAAGGCCATGGGCCCGATTCCGGTGGTGGGAAACTTCGTCGAGGAGGGCTGGCGGGGCAAGCGCGCGCTCCACAAGCTGGACACGATCCGCCACGACCCGCACCGGGTGGCCACGGCCCTCCAGACACTGATCGCGCAGCGCGAGGACCGGACCGCAGCCGCCTGATGGCGGGCAAACACGGGAAGGACCGATAGCGACAGCGATAGGGATAGCGACCGGAGCTAGCTATCGGATCTCGCTGTCGGTCCCGAGAGGGGGGACCGATGAGATACCGCACCTTCGGGACCACGGACCTCCGGGCGTCCGAGGTGGGCTTCGGCGTCTGGACGGTCGGGGCGCCCATGTGGGGGATCACGGACGAGGCGGTGGGCATCCGTCTCCTGCAGAAGGCCTACGATCTCGGCATCACCTTTTATGACACGGCCGACGTTTACGGGGACGGCCTAGGTGAGACCATTTTGGCCAAGGCTTTCCCGGGGAAGCGGGACCGGGTCGTCTACTCCACCAAGTTCGGGTACGACTTCTACAACCACCCCGGGGTCCAGCCCGGCCAGCGCGAGCGGCCCCAGGACTGGCGGCCCGAATACGTCCGCAGGGCCTGCGAGGAGAGCCTGCGGCGCCTCCGGACGGATCGCATTGACCTCTACCAGTTGCACAACCCCCGGATCGACACCCTCAGGCGCGACGATCTGTTCGCCGAACTGGAGCGGCTGAAGGCGGCGGGGAAGATCCGCCACTACGGCGCCACGTTGGGCCCGGCCATTGACATCCGCCAGGCCGAGGAGGGCCGCTTCTCCATCACCGAGCGCCGGATGGTCACCCAGATCATCTACAACATGCTGGAGCAGCAGGTGGGCCAGCCGCTGATCCCCCTGGCTACCCAGCACGGGGTCGGCCTCATGGTCCGGGTCCCCCACTCCTCGGGCCTCCTGGAGGGCCGCTATACGCGGGAGACGACCTTCGCGGAAAACGACCATCGCTTCTTCCGGGTCAACACCGACGCCCGGAGGAAGGCCTGGCTGGATGAGGGCCTGAAGAAGGTGCAGCGGCTCGGCTTCCTGACGGAGGGGACGGGACGGACGATGGCCCAGGCGGCCATCCGCTGGATCCTGGCCGAGCCCTGCGTCGCCTGCGTCCTGCCCAACATCTACGCCGAGGACCAACTGGAGGAGTTCGCCGGCGCCTCCGACGTCCCCGACCTCACGCCGGAGGAGGTGCGGGCGGTGAAGGAGCTGTACGCGCGGAATTTCGACCTGCAGCCGGCCCCCGCCTAGGCCGGGGGGGAAAGGCGCAGAGGTCAGAGATCGGGGATCAGTTGTAGTGCCCCTTCTGTCCTCTGACTTCTGCCCTCTGACCTCTGGGGCGAAGCGGGACCTCTCACCTCGGACCTTGGACCTCGGACTTCGGACCTCGGACCTCGGACCTCGGACCGCCGAGGAAGGGACGGTCAGCCATGTGCGGCATCGTCGGATACATCGGGGACAAGCGGGTCGTGCCGATCCTGATCGAGGGGCTCAAGCGGCTGGAGT
>JBBIQE010000188.1:0-2754 GCA_037442485.1 Methylomirabilis sp. (SeqCode) | reverse complement strand
CCGGTCCGCGCCCCCCCGCGGCCGCGTGCATCCGCTGGTCCGCGAGGCGCTGGGGTTGTTCGGGGGGACCGTGGTGCGCGAGGCGCCGTCCTGAGGAGGGAAGATGCCGGGGCTCGGCGACATCATGAAGCAGGCCCAGAAGATGCGGGCCGAGATGGAGCGCATTCAGGCGGAGGCGGCCGGGAAGACCGTGGAGGGCAGCGCCGGCGGCGGCATGGTGACCGTGGTGGCCAACGGCAAGGGCGAGATCCTGTCGGTGCGGATTGACCCCGACGTGGCCCGCGGCGAGGATCTCGACATGCTCCAGGATCTGGTGACGGCCGCGGCGAACGACGCCCTGCGGAAGGCGCGGGAGCTTCTGACCCGGGAGGTCTCCCGCCTGACCGGTAGGCTGGGCCTGCCGCCGGGGCTGCTCTAGGGCGCGGGGAGGCGATCCACCCATGTCGCTGACGCCCGCCGCGCTGGCCGTCCTGATCGAAGAGCTGGTGCGCCTGCCCGGGGTCGGCCCCAAGACGGCCCAGCGCCTGGCCTTTCATCTGCTGAAGGTCCCGCGCGAGCAGGCCGCCGCCCTGGCCGAGGCCGTCCTGGCCCTGAAAGACCGGACGCGGCTGTGCGCCCGCTGCTTCAACATCACCGAGGAGGAGCTGTGCGGGGTCTGCCGGGATCCTCGGCGCGACGCCACGCTGCTCTGCGTGGTCGAGGAGGTGAACGACCTGCTGGCCATCGAGAAGTCGAGGGAGTATCGCGGCCTCTACCACGTCCTCGGGGGGTCGCTCTCTCCCCTGGAGGGCCGCGGGCCGGACCAGATCCGCGGCAAGGAGCTGCTGGCGCGCCTCCAGGACGGGCGCGTGCGCGAGGTGATCCTCGCCACCAATCCCAATGTCGAGGGCGAGGCCACGGCCCTCTACCTGCTGCGGCTGCTGAAGCCGTTCCCGGTGCGGGTGACGCGCATCGCGCGCGGCCTGCCCATGGGCGGCGACCTGGAGTACGCGGACGAGGTCACGTTGGCCCGGGCCCTGGAGGGGCGGCGTGAGATCACGTAGCGGCGGGAGGGGCCAGGCATGATCGGGACGGACCTGATCCTGCACGAGGAGGACGCGCGGCGCCTCACGGCCGTGCTGCAGCGGTTGTGCGAGGACTCCAAGAGCCGGGCGGTCTTCCTCATCGACAAGGCGGGCCAGCTCATCGCCGCGGCCGGCGAGACGAGCAGCGTGGATACGACCTCGCTGGCCTCGCTCACGGCCGGCAACATCGCCGCTACCGGGGGCCTGGCCCAACTGCTGGGCGAAAAGGAGTTCAGCGTCCTGTTCCACGAGGGAGAGAAGGACAACCTGCACATCTCGGTGGTGGCCCAGCGCGGGATCCTGGTCGTGCTCTTCGACCACCGGACCTCCCTCGGGCTGGTGCGCCTTCGGGTCAGGCGGGCCGCCGAGGACATCGGGCAGGTCTTCGCCGCCATGGCCGAGCGAACCCGGCAAGAGGCGGACAGGGGCCGGGCGGCCTTCCAGGCGCAGTTCGCCCAGATCACCGACGAGGACATCGACAACCTGTTCAAGGGCTGAGGCGGCGGCGTGTCCTTCATCAACTACGCGGCGCGGGAGATCAACTGCAAGCTGGTCTATTACGGCCCGGGGCTCTGCGGCAAGACCACCAACCTGCAGTTCATCTACTCCAAGGTGGATCCCAACACCAAGGGCAAGTTGATCTCGCTGGCCACGGAGACGGAGCGCACCCTGTTCTTCGACTTCCTGCCCCTGGAGCTGGGGACGATCCGGGGCTTCAAGACGCGTTTTCACCTGTACACGGTGCCGGGGCAGGTCTTCTACGACGCCAGCCGGAAGCTGATCCTGCGGGGGGCGGACGGGGTCATCTTTGTGGCCGACTCCCAGATCGAGCGGATGGAGTCCAACATCGAGAGCCTGGAAAACCTGGAGACCAACCTGGCCGAACAGAACCTCAAGCTGGAGACCATGCCCTTCGTCCTGCAGTACAACAAGCGGGACCTGCCCAACGTCGTCCCCGTCGAGGAGCTGCAGGCGGCGCTGAACCCGCGCAACGTCCCCTGGTTCGAGGCCTGCGCCCCCAAGGGGATCGGCGTCTTCGAGACGCTGAAGGGCGTGGCCAAGCTGGTCCTGACCGAGCTGAAGAAGAAGACCTGACGCACAACCCGCTTGCGACGGCCACCCCGCGCTGGTATAGTAGGCTTGGTTCGCCCGAGGGCCAGTTGACCCCCCGGGCAGGCAAGAGAAGCGAATTCCCCGGTAGCTCAATGGTGGAGCGAGTCCGCCTCCGGCGGATTAACCGCCAAAAGCCAGCCGATTGGCGTGCGGAACCGGGGAGGTTTTGGGTGTACGTTATTCGCAGCGAGGCCACCGGGAAGCTGTACGTCGGCCAGACCAACGACCTCGCGGGTCGGCTCCGGCAGCACAACGATCCGGACAGCCCGCGGGGCCTCTACACAAGGCGAAACCGCGGCCCCTGGTCTCTGGCCCACTCAGAAGAATTTCCGACTAGACGGGAGGCCATGGCGCGAGAGCGTTTCCTGAAGACCGGCCAAGGTCGCGAGTGGCTCCGCCGAAAACTCACGAATACGGAATGAAGCCTCTGCCCGGAGGAACCGGCTGGCTCCCCGGGCAGGCAAGAGAAGCGAATTCCCCGGTAGCTCAATGGTGGAGCGAGTCCGCCTCCGGCGGATTAACCGCCAAAAGCCAGCCGATTGGCGTGCGGAACCGGGGAGGTTTTGGGTGTACGTTA
>JBBIQE010000187.1:0-2884 GCA_037442485.1 Methylomirabilis sp. (SeqCode) | reverse complement strand
GTACCCGAGGGGCAGCAGGAGCAGCCCCGCTAGAAGCAGGGAGACGGCCGCGCGCTCGCGCCGGCCGAGATAGGGCGCGGCGACGACGAGGACCAGGAGCGCCGCCCACAGCAATCCCAGGCCGAGTGTCAGGGGCAGGAGGAACAGCCACAGGCTCAGGCTCTTCCGGGCGGGCGGCGTTAGCGACGGGGGAAACCGTTCGGCCAGGGCGTGGCCGACGAGGGGCTGGATCCTCAGGGCCAGGATGCCGGCCACCAGGCTGAGGGCCGCAAGCCAGCCGATCAGGAGGCTGAGGAGCAGGTTGCTCCGCAGGCGAAACCCCTCCCGGGGATCGCGGAGGCTGCGCCACAGGCCGACGGCGAGGTCGCGAACGACCTGGAGAACGCGCCCCCTGTCCGCCTGCCAGGCGAGCCCGGCGCGGCCGATCAGTGCCTCCGGGGATTCGGGCGTGTTGGCGAGCGCGGCCTCGTACAGGGCGAGTGCCCGGCCGTTCTCCCCCCGCGCGGCCGCCTCCGCCCCCATCCGCAACTGCTCCTCGGAAAGCAGCGGGAAGCGCAGCAGCCCCCAGCCGAGCTGGATCGCCTGCAGCGCCCGCTCCTCGCGCTCCGCCTCGGCCAAGAGGTCCCGCGCAAGATGCTCCCGCCAGAGCAGCCAGTGGATCAGCGGCCGCCCCCCGGCGGCCTGCCTCGCGCGCTCGAAAGCCTCGGCGGCTGCGGCCGGGCCCTGGCCCTGGCGCACGAGCTCTCCGTGGGCCCAGTGGTAGAACGGGTTCTCCGCCTCCCGCTTCCCCAGGGCGGTGAGGCGCTGGGTGAGCGCGGCGATGGCCTCGGGGGCGAGGGGGGTCCGGGCGTGCGGCGGATCGGGGGGGAGCGGAGAGACCTCCGCCAGGATCCGCTGGCGGAGGGCGTGGGCCTGCTGGATCTCGACCGCCGGAAACACCTGGAAGGCTCCGGCGGTCCCGGCGGCGGGCCACAGAACGAGGCCGAGGGCGAGCGGCCAGACCCTCCACCACCCCCGCAGGCTCATGGGCGCTTGAGGGCCTCCAGATAGCGCATGCGCAGGTCGAAGAGCAGGTCGTCCAGCATGGCCGTTTCCCCGGCCGTGAGATTGCCGGCCGTCTTGGCCTTCAGGACGTCCAGCAGATCGATCAGATGCTTGGCCTGGGGCAGGTCCACCTGGGCTTTGCCGCTCACGGGATCCGGAACGGCTCCCAGGTGAACCATGGCCGCCGTCCGCAGCATCAGCACCAGGGTCGCGAACCCCGTCTCTCCGCCCTCGTCCGTGTGCGCCTGCTCCCCGGCCTCCATAGGCAGTCCCCCACCCCTCGGCGCCGGGACGCCCGTGAGGGGGCAACGGGCCGTCCGGCGCGGGAGTGCATTCTGAACAACGGCGGCCGACTTTTCAACCTGGATTTTTCACGCAAAGCTCGCCAAGGGCGTAACGAGAGACAAGAGCAGGCTTTTCCTTGGCGAACCGGGGCCGCATGGTTCGCGCCGGACCGTGGCTTCCAGGTGCCAACGATCCAGCCAGCCCTGTCCGCCGCAGGCGGATTGGCGAGCGTGGCGAGAGGATGGCAACGTCTGGGTTCAATCGGAAGCTGGCCGCACCGGTCTCCGGCCAAACCCGGGCGCCCCTCTCGGGGCATGAACCCCGTGGGTGCAATACGCCCGGACCTGCGGGGGAGCGTCGGCGCAGATTCCGGGGCCGGAGGACCTCTACCCCGCCCGCTCCAGGCGGACCGCGGTGCCGGGGACGATGCCCCAGCGGCGCGCGAGATTGGCCTGATGGGCGAACAGCTCCAGGTGACCCGTGCTGCCGAGGATGGCGCCATGGCCGCCCGGACCCGCCTCCGCGAAGAACCGGACGAGCCCGCCCACGGGACGTCCGCCCAGCAGGATCCGGAAGCGTCCCGCCGCCGCGGCCGCGAACGACTCGAGAGCCTCGCGCCCGATGTTCGTGATGCAGTTGCCGAAGCGATCGATGCAGATGACCTGGCCCGTGAGGGCGCCCGAGGCATCCACAACGGGGCGAGGGATGGGCAGTCGGAGGACGTCCACGACCTCGGGCCCGAACCGCTCCGGCGCCACGCCGCAGGCCAGGTGGCCGGCCGCCGGCGCGAAGACGTCCCGGCCGTGAAAGGTGCTACTCACCGGCTGCAGCAGGTACTCCTGTGCCGTGATGGCCCGGATGGTCCCGATCGTCCCGTGCGCCATGGGATAGCTGAGCAGGCCGTTGTCCGGCGCCAGGAAAAACTGCTCGTTGATGCGGGCAAGGATGGGCCGCCGCGGCCCCCCCACCCCCGGGTCCACCACGGCCACGTGAATCGTCCCGGGGGGGAAGAAGGGCACCGCGGATTGCAGGAGGAAGCTGCCGCCGAGCACGTCGTAGGCCGCCGTCTCGTGGCACAGATCCACCAGGACGGCCCGGGGGCACAGGCTGAGGATCACCCCCTTCATGATCCCCACGAACGGGTCCTGGAGGCCGAAGTCGGTGAGCAGGGTGATGATGGGGTGGCGATCCATGCGGGCTGCCGCCGATCCGCATCGGCCGGCGTCATCTTCCTTTCGGCCTATGCCCGCGGGACTCCGGGCCGCCCGATGCGGTGCCCTGGCAGCTCCATGAGGCCGAGCCTGGTCGCATCCGTCGGCTGGGGCATCGGCCGATTTTCCATTGACTTTTTCCAGCCAACGGGCTAGAAGAAAGGCCACTGCCGAAGTGGCGGAACTGGTAGACGCGCTACGTTCAGGGCGTAGTGGGGGTTCCCCCGTGGGAGTTCGAGTCTCCCCTTCGGCACCAAGGCCCGATCTCGCGAAGCCGTGGCGCCCGCCACGGCTTCGCACTGTTCCGGGGCAGGAAATCCCCCGGCGCGCCCTCTGGGACGCCG
>JBBIQE010000186.1:0-3082 GCA_037442485.1 Methylomirabilis sp. (SeqCode) | reverse complement strand
CGTCACGTCCCGCTCGAGGCCGACGTCCCCCGTGACGAGGAACGCCCTGCCTCCTCGCCGCTCGATCCGCCGGACCGTCTGCTGCCCCGCCCCGGCGGGTCGGGTAACTCGCCGGCTTCTCGTGGGCGGGCCGGCGTGATACACTCGATCTTATGGAATCTGCACCGGGGCCAGCCGGGTCCCCGTCGGCCGCTTCCACGAGCCTCGCCTCTCTCGCGGAGCTCTCCGACCGCCTGGAAGGGACGAAGAGCCGGCTGCACCTGCTGCGTCTGGTGGGGGATTTCCTCCGCGAGCTGCCGGCGGCCGACCGCCCCGTGGCCGCCCGGCTGCTCGTCGGCCAGCCGTTTCCCGAGGGGGATCCTCGCAGGCTGGATGTGAGCGGGGCGACTCTCTGGCGCGCGGTGTGCGAGGTCGCGGCCCCCGCCGCCCCGGAGGCCCTCTGGAGTCAGGTGAGCGATTTCGGCCAGGCGGTGGATCGGCTCCTTGCCGAGGCGGGGAGAGGCCCGGGGGCGCCGGGCCTCGGCCTTCAGGAAGTGGCCCGCACCTTCGAGGCCATGGCGGCGCAGCATGGAAGAGGGGCCCGGAGGGAGCGGGAGAGGCTCCTCGCGCGGATGCTCGCGCGCGCCTCGCCCTCAGAGGGGAAGTTCCTGGCGAAATGCGTCCTGGGCGACATGCGCCACGGGGTCAACCAGGGGATGCTGCTGGAGGCCATCGCCCGCGCCGCGGGCGTGGCGCCGGAGGCGATCCGGCGGGCGGCCATGGTCCTGGGGGATGTGGGAGAGGTGGCGCATCTCGCGTTCGAGAAGGGGGCGAACGCCTTCACCGCCGTGGCGCCGCGCCTGTTTCACCCGCTCCAGCCGATGCTGGCCCAGATGGCCCACACCCTGGAGGAGGCCTGGAATGCGGCTCCGGGCCGGCTGGCGCTGGAGTTCAAGCTGGACGGCGCCCGGGTCCAGGTCCATCTCGAGCGGGACGAGGTCCGCCTCTTCTCCCGCCGGCTGCACGATGTGACCGAGAGCCTCCCGGACATCGTCGCGGATGTCCGGGGGAGCCTCAAGACCCGCCGCGCCCTCCTGGAGGGGGAGGTGGTGGCCGTGGATGCCTGGGGCCGGATTCGACCCTTCCAGGATCTGCTCCGGCGCTACCGGCGCATGCATCGGGTGGAGAGCGCGCAGCGGCAGGTGCCGCTGCGGCTGTTTCTCTTCGATCTGCTGATCGAGGGGGACGAGCTGTTCGTGGACCGGCCGTACGCGGAGCGCTGGCAGCGCCTGGAGTCGGTGCACGGCGGAATTCCCCTGGTCCCGCGCTGCGTGCCCCAGGTTCTGGCCGAGGCGGAAGCCTTCTGGCAGGAGGCGCTGGCAGCCGGCCACGAAGGGCTGATGCTGAAGCGGCTGGACGGCCGGTACACGCCGGGGATCCGGGGAAGCGGTTGGCTCAAGCTCAAGCGGGCCGGCGGCCTGGATCTCGTGATCGTGGCGGCCGACTACGGCTATGGTCGCCGCCACGGGTGGCTGAGCAACTACCACCTGGCCGCCCGCGACGAGGAGACGGGGGAGTTCCGGCCGGTCGGGAAGACCTTCAGGGGCCTGACCGACGACGAGTTCCGCCGCATGACGGCCCGCCTGCT
This sequence comes from Methylomirabilis sp. (SeqCode), assembly GCA_037442485.1. Classification (GTDB taxonomy): domain Bacteria; phylum Methylomirabilota; class Methylomirabilia; order Methylomirabilales; family 2-02-FULL-66-22; genus 2-02-FULL-66-22. The sequence continues at coordinate 1,455 of JBBIQE010000186.1, read as the reverse complement.
GGCGATCCGACGGCGGGAGGAGGGCGGGACCGTCTGGGTAGACCCGAGGGTCGTGGTGGAGGTCCAGTACTCGGACATCCAGAAGAGTCCGCTCTACCCGGATGGGATGGCCCTGCGCTTCGCCAGGATCGCCCAGATCCGGGACGACAAAGCCCCGGAGGAGGCGGACACCATCCAGCACATGCGCCGCCTGTTCGAGCGGCAGGCGGCCGCGCCCCTTCGCCCCTGAAGCCACTCACCACCGGGCGGGAGGCCTACGGGATCAGCAGGACCTTCCCCGTGGTCTTGCGTCCCTCCAGGAGCCGGTGCGCCTCGGCCGCGTCCTTGAGCGGCAGGGTCTGGCTGATGCGCAGCCGGAGCTTGCCGGACTTGACCCAGCCCAGGACATCCTCCGCCCGCTGCAGCAGCTCGGCCCGCGTGGCCGTGTGTTGCATCAGGCCCGGGCGGGTCAGAAAGATGGCATTCTTGGCCAGGCGCGCCGGATCGAAAGCAGGCACGGGCCCGCTGGACTGGCCGAAGAGCGCCAGGACGCCCCGCAGCCCGACACAGTTCAGGCTCTTGTCGAAGGTGGTCTTGGCCACCGAGTCGTAGACGACATTCACGCCCTTGCCGTTGGTGAGGCGCATGACCTCCGCCTCGAAATCCTGCTCGGTGTACAGGATCACCTCGTCCGCGCCGGCCTCCCTGGCCAGGGCGGCCTTCTCCCTGGTGGACACCGTCCCGAAGACCCGGGCTCCGCGCATCTTGGCGATCTGAACCAGGAGCAGGCCGACCCCCCCCGCCGCCGCGTGCACCAGGGCGGTGTCCCCCGGCTTCAACGGGTACGTATTGAGGGCGAGGTAGTGCGCGGTCATCCCCTGGAGCATCGCCGCCGCCGCCGAGCGCGCATCGAGCCCCTGGGGGATCTTGACCAGCCGCTCGGCCGGCACGGCCACGTACTCGGCATACGCGCCGATGTGGGGGGCGTAGGCCACCCGGTCTCCCACGCCGACCTCGCTGACGCCCGGACCCGTGGCCGTGACGGTCCCCGCCGCCTCCATCCCGGGAATGAAGGGGAGCGCGGTCTTGTAGAGGCCGGCGCGGAAGTAGCAGTCGATGTAGTTCAGGCCGATGGCCTCGACCTTGACCACCGCCTGGCCGGGTCCGGGGCTGGGCAGGGGAACCTCTTCGTACCGCAGCACGTCCGGACCGCCCACCTCGTGCACGCGAATGGCTTTCATGGATCCTCCCTTCGGGTTGGCCTTGTCGCCGGGCAACTCCGTTGCGGAAGCGAATCACCCCGGGGGACGCTACCAGAGCAAGGCGACAGGTGTCAAGGCGTTCCCCCGCCGTGATCCCCTTGGCCAGCCGTTTCGGAAGACCTCCCACAGGTAGACCATACCCGCCTTTGAAGATCCGGCGTTAGCTCACCTGAGAGAGCCGGTTCTATTTTCGCATTCGCAAAAAGGGCTTGCA
>JBBIQE010000185.1:0-3187 GCA_037442485.1 Methylomirabilis sp. (SeqCode) | reverse complement strand
ATGGGGGCCGCTGGGGCCCCTCCGGCCCGGGGCCCGTGTAGGAGAGGACCGACAGGGAGGGCTGAGGAAACGAAAGGGACATCCCATGCCACTGTACGAGTACGAATGCCAGCACTGTGGACAGGTTTTCGAGGTGTTCACCCAGCGCCGCGAGACGGCGGCACAGCCGAAGTGCCCCGCATGCGGGAAGGCGGGTGCCGAGCGCGTCCTGTCCTCTTTCTCGGGGAAGATTGGTGAGGGCGGCGTGTGCGGGACCGTTTCGGGTCTCGGCTGAGGGTTCTGATCACGGGGCCGGCGGCCCCGGCGATGATGCCTCGACACTCCGCCTGATGGCGGATCGGGGTGCAAGGATGCTTCCATGACGGCACATGCGGTAACCATCGCCCTGCTACTGGCCTTCCCCTGGTCCCTGGTGGGCGTGATCCTGCTGGGGACCGCGACGGCCAGCGCACGGCGTTGGCTGGACAACTGCCAGTGGTGCCCGAGCCGGCACCACAAGCTCCGCGGCCCCGGGCGATGAGCCTGGCCAGTCCTCGGACGCCGCGCTGACAGGAGGCGATTTCGCGATGGAGAGGAAGACAACCGCCACCATCGAGCCCATCCAGGTAACCGACGCGAGCTTCGAGCAGGAGGTGTTGCGCTCGCCCCTGCCGGTGCTCGTGGATTGCTGGGCGCCCTGGTGCGGCCCGTGCCGGATGATGGGGCCGGTGATAGACGAGCTGGCCACCGCCTGGGCCGGGACGGTGAAGGTCGCCAAGCTGAACGTGGATGAGAATCCCGAGATCGCGGGGCGGCTTCAAATCCGCAGCATCCCCACGCTGCTGCTGTTCCGGAACGGCGAGATCATCGGCGAGATGATCGGCGCCGCCCCGCGCGGTGAGATCGAGGCGGCGGTGCGTCGCCGGCTGCGGGAGCAGTAAAGGGCACCCGCGAATACGCGCCAGCCGTACCCCCAGAATCCTTCCTCCTAAACCCAGGGGCACCTCCCGACGAAGCCGAGGCCAGGACCCCCGCTCGCCCTGCATCAGTAACCCCTTGACTTATGAGGCGAACCCTATATTGTTTGCAGCCAGAAGCGACGGAGGGGACGCCCAATGCAACCCGATCCCACCGCTCTGGAGCAGCTCGCTTCGCGCCTTGCCCCGAGCATTGCGCAGGACCTTCTGAGGGTCGCCACGCCGGACCGAACTGAGGCGGATTTCCGCCGGGAGGTCGCTCGCCTGCTCGACCATGTGGTCGGGGACGCCCGGGTCCGCCTGAACGTTCGCGAAGAGTACCATGTGGCGGGCGGGCGGGCAGATGCGGTCTACAACCGGCTGGTGATCGAGTACGAACGGCCGGGAACCCTGAGCGAGAAACTCTCGGCGAAAGGCAACCAGCATGCTATCCAGCAGGTCAAGGACTACATCCTCGGCGTCGCCAAACGCGAGCGGCGCGAGGCGCAGCGCCTGGCGGGCATCGCGATGGATGGGCGGTACTTCATTTTCGTCCGCCGGGTGGGCGAGGGCTGGTCCGATCCGGAGGTCTTCCCCGTCTCCCAAGGTTCTGTCGAACGCTTCCTGCGGCTCCTGTTCGCGCTGGCGGCCGGAGCGGCTCTCATCCCCGAGAACCTCATCCAGGACTTCGGTCCGAAGAACATCGAGGCCCAGCGCGCCGTCCGGACTCTTTACAGTACGCTTCACAGCTCGACCCACCCGCTGGTCCTGGCCCTCTTCGACCAGTGGCGCCTCTTTTTCAGCGAGGCCACCGATTACAGGGAGTGGTCGGAGCGACTCGAGGCCAAGGAGGAGTTCCGCGCATTCGTGCGAGGCGTTGGTCTCGACCCCAAGTACGCCGAGCCGGCCAAGGTCTTCTTCGCCCTCCACACCTATTACGCCCTCTTGATCAAGCTGATCGCTTCCCTGGCCGCAAGCCGCTATGCGGGCGGAGGCACCGCCCCATTCTCCCGAATGGCGGCGGAGCCGTCTGACCAGCTACAAACGAGCTGTGCTTCTCTGGAACGTGGCGGGCTGTTTCGGGAATACGGCATCCGGAACTTCCTGGAGGGGGACTTCTTTGGCTGGTATCTTTCCGCCTGGAACGATGATCTCCACCACGAGCTTCAGCGGATGGTCCGCCGGCTTTCCGAGTACGACCCCGGCTCGCTGGAGCTGGCCCCCGAGCAGGCCCGTGACCTGCTCAAGAAGCTCTACCACTACCTCCTGCCCCGGGAGATCCGCCACGACCTCGGAGAGTATTACACCCCGGACTGGTTGGCCGAGCGTCTGATCCGGCAGACCATTGTAGGACGGGACCTCGGTGACCCGACCAAGCGCATCCTGGACCCCGCGTGCGGCTCTGGGACGTTCCTTGTTTTGGTGATCAACCATATCAAGCGGGAGGCCCTCCGCCGAAGGATGGGGCCGACCGAGACCCTGGATGCTATCCGAAAGAACGTCATCGGCTTCGATCTCAATCCCCTGGCTGTTATCGCCGCTCGCACCAACTACATCCTGGCCCTGGGGGACCTGCTCAAAGAAACCAAACGGCTGGGACCCGAAGGAATAGACATTCCGGTGTATCAGTGCGATTCGGTGCTGACGCCGACGCGCGGCGAAAGCCTTTACGATCATGGCCGCTACAAGCTCAAGACTTCGGTGGGCGTCTTCGAGGTGCCAGAGGCTTTCGCCACAAAAGAGCGGATGGAGACCCTCGCCAACATCCTGGATGAATCGGTGGAATCCAGAGTTGGCGAGGAGGCTTTTCTCGAGCGCTTATCCCGGACGGTTGACGTCTACCAGAAGGAACTCGATGCCGCCAAGCCAGCGCTTGCTGAGATTTACCGCCGCCTGGCGGATCTACATGGGAAGGGCTTGAATGGTGTGTGGGCCCGCATCATCAAGAATGGCTTCGCCCCGCTTTTCATGGAGCCGGTCCACTACATCATCGGCAATCCCCCCTGGGTCAACTGGGAGAACCTGCCTGACGAATATCGAGCAAGTACGGTACCCCTCTGGCATCACTACGGAATGATTCCGGAGGGTGGCCTGCACTCGATACTCGGCAAGGTGAAGATGGACATTTCTATGCTCATGGCTTACGTGTCCATGGACAAGTACCTGCTGCCCAGGGGAAAACTCGGCTTCGTTCTCTCTCAGAGTCTCTTCAAGACCTCGGGGGCAGGACAGGGCTTGGCGGTGGCCCGATT
>JBBIQE010000184.1:0-3259 GCA_037442485.1 Methylomirabilis sp. (SeqCode) | reverse complement strand
GCCGCCGCCACGGGCCGCGCGGAATCCCGCCCGTCACGCGGGAGCGCGGGGGCGGCCGGGGCCGGGACGGCCGCCTCGGTCCGGACCTCCACGAGGCCGAGGAGGCCCTGGAGGGTGAGGATGGCCGCAGCCTTGTCCAGGGGCTTGTTGCCCGAGCCGCACGTGGGCGAGTGGATGCAGGAGGGGCAGCCCCCCTCGCACGGGCACTCCTGGAGGAGGCGGAGCGTGCGTGCGAGCAGATCCTCCAGCACGCGGTAGCAGCGCTCGGCCAGGCCGATGCCCTCGGGGTAGCCGTCGTATATGAAAATGGCGGGCCGGCCGACCTGCGGGTGAAACGGGTACGAGATCCCGCCCACATCGCCCCGGTCGCACAGGGCGAACAGGGGGAAGAGGCCGATCAGGGCGTGCTCCACGGCGTGGATCCCGCCCATGAAGTGCAGCCCGCCCGGCCCCCCGTACTTGACGTGGTCGCGGATCGCCTCGGGGATCTCGAACCAGAGGCCCTGCGTCTGGAAGGTGTGGGGCGGAAGGTCAAGGGGGTAGCTGCCGATCCGATCCTGGCCGAAGATGCGCCGCTTCTCGAACCCGGTGACCCGCTCGGTCACCTTGAGGCGGCCCAGGCGCGCCACGGTGCGCTCCACCTGGCGGAAGGCCTGGCAGTCCAGGATCTCCGTCTCCTTCTCGCCGCTCACCTGGGTGTAGTAGTCCACCTCGACCGGTCGGGCCCGCACGGTGCGGTTGGCGAGATCCAGGGCGAGCACCTCGAACTGGCGCCCCTGGTGCAGGTACACGGCGCCGGGGTGGCAGTCGTGGACGGCGCGGAATCCGTCCACGCTGCCGATCGTCTTGCCGGCCGGATCCAGGATGGCGAAGGCCTCGCCGATCCCGCGGATGCTGATCTCGCGCGCCGGGTTCCGCTTGCGGGCGTACCACTCGCGCCCATCGGCGCTCTGGGCGAGGCGTCCCTCGGCCGCGAGCTCGGCCAGCCGCCGGGGGAGCTCGGGGCCGTAGTGCGCCGCGTCGGCCGGGGAGAGGGGCAACTCGGCCGCGGCCGCCACCAGGTGGTCGGAGAGGATCCGGCGGTTGCCCGGGTCAATCACGGCGGCCTCGGGGCTCCGCCCGAAGAAGTCGCGGGGATGCCGCATGAAGTACTGGTCCAGGGCGTCGGGCAGGGCGATGAGGATGATCAGCGCCTCCTGGCCGCCCCGCCCCACCCGGCCGCCCCGCTGCCAGGTGCTCGCGATGCTGCCGGGGTATCCCACCAGCAGGCACGCGTCCAGCCCGCCCACGTCGATGCCCAGCTCCAGCGCCGAGGTCGAGACCACGCCCAGGAGCCTCTCGTGGAACAGCCCCCGCTCGATGGCGCGGCGCTCCTCCGGGCGGTAGCCCGCCCGGTAGGCCCGGATCTTCTCGCCGAGGTGCGGCGCCGCCTGGCGGGCCCACAGGGTGATCAGCTCGGCGATCTTTCGCGCCTTGGCGAAGGCGATGGTCTTGAGGCCGCCCTGGATGCAGCTGAGGAGCAGGTCGGCGGCCTCGCCGTAGGGGCTGCCGGCCGGATTCACGAAGACGAAGCGCTTGCCCCGGGCCGGGGAGCCGTCATCGTCCACCAGGACGAACGCGCGCGCGGCGAGCGATCCGGCGAACTCGGCCGGGTTGCTGATGGTGGCGGAGCAGGCGACGAAGCGGGGCCGGCTGCCGTAGCAGGCCGTCACGCGGTGGAGACGCCGGAGGACGTGGGCGATGTGGGAGCCGAAGATCCCCTTGTAGGTGTGCAGCTCGTCCAGGACGATGAAGCGGAGCCGCTCCCAGAAGCCCTTCCAGGCCGCGTGGTGCGGCAGCAGGGCGAGGTGCAGGATGTCGGGGTTGCTGATGAGGATGTGGGGGAGCTGCTCGCGTAGCTGCGCGCGCCGGTGGGCGGGGGTGTCCCCGTCCAGGATCTCGGCGCGGATGCCCGAGCCCCAGGGGATCAGCCGCTGGAGCGACTTGCACTGGTCCTGCTCCAGCGCCTTGGTCGGGAAGAGGAAGAGGGCGCGGGCCTGCGGGTCGGCGAGGAGGCTCTCCAGGACCGGCAACTGGTACGCCAGGCTCTTGCCGGAGGCGGTGCCGGTGACCACCAGCACGTCCCGGCCGGCCCGGGCATGCCGGAGGGCCTCCACCTGGTGGGTGTACAGCCGCCGGATGCCGCCGGTGCCGAGGGCCTCCTGGAGCGCCCGGGGGAGCGCCGGGTCGGGATCGGCGTAGCGCGGGCTGCGCGGGGGGACGACCTCGACGTGGACCAGGTGCCCCCGGCTCGCCTGGCGGGGGAGCAGGTGCTGGAGGAAGCGGTCCAGCGCCTGGACGGTCCCCTCCTCGGGTCCGGGATCGGCCGCGGGGCGGGCGGGTGGAGGGCTCACGCCCGCTCCAGCCGGACCCGCGTCCCGGAGGCGACGGCCTTGAACACGGTGGCGTCCCCCCGGATCCGGCCGAGGATGTTCACCGCGCTGGCGGCGCGGGGCCGGTCATCCGTGCTGGCCGGCGTCCGACCGAAGAAGATGCAGAAGGCGCTGCCCGGCGGCCAATAGCCCAGCTCGCCCACGGCGACGATCTCGCGGGCGTCCTTCTCCTGCGCGGCCTCCACCGGGATGGAGAAGTAGATCTCCTCCCCCCAGGTGTGGGCGCGCCCCTCGATGGGCAAGGCCTCCCAGATCCTGGTGGCTGTCGCCGAGTCGTTCAGGCTGGCCTCGGCGCTCACCCTCCCGGCCGTGATCCGGATCGTGCGCGGCGTCGCCATGGATGCATCCTCCGGCTGCGGGCCCCGGGCGGAATCTATCGCATTCGCCGGCGAGGGTCAAGCCGAAGAAAACCCTCGACGGGGCCGTCCGGCCCTGGCTATACTATGGGAGGCGACATGCCGCGGGATTCGTGCCCAGCGCGATCGAGGGGACGGCCATGGACACGCCGTGGGAGAAGGCCGAGGTCAGTTGCCCGAACTGTCTGGAGATCCTCGTGCTGCGCCCGGGGCTGGAGGAGATCTGGTGCCAGCGCTGCGAGGTGGGCTACGACGTCATGGAGAGCCGGAATCCCAAGGACCCGGAGCGTACGGTCCTGGTCCTCTCGAAGAAGCGCGAGGCGCCTGGACGGACCTGATCTGGGCTGATGCGGCGTCCGCTGGACGAGAGCCCCGGCCTGGCGTGGCCGGGGTTTCGTGTTTATGGAAGGCGAGAGGATTCGCAGGACAGTCTCCCCCCGCAGATTTCATAGAACCCCCTCCCGCCCCCTC
>JBBIQE010000183.1:0-3414 GCA_037442485.1 Methylomirabilis sp. (SeqCode) | reverse complement strand
CTGCGCCAGAGCCAGGGGCTGAAGATCCTGGTCCGCCCCTAGGGAGGGCAGCGCACGGGCAACCCCAGCTTGCGCAGATTGGATGCCCCCGGCGTGAACGCCTGACTCGTCGGACCGGTCCGCCGCGGGGAAGGGCTCGGGTGGGGGTGGATCCGCGTAAGCCGTGGGTTCGTGGCGGGGCTCCTGGCTCTCCATGCTCACAGAGACGATCCTCACCTTCGACATCGGCACCAGCGGCTGCAAGGTCTGCCTGTGGGATGCGGGGGGGAGCCTGCTGGCTTCGGCCGACCAGGGGTATCCGATCCACCACCCGCAGCCGGACTGGGCCGAGCAGGATCCCGAGGACTGGTGGCACGGCAGCCTCACCGCGGCCCGCCGGTGCCTCACCGATCACGATCCCGGTCGCATCGCCGTCCTGGGGCTGTCCTCCCAGCGCGAGGGCGTCGTCCCCATGGGCCGGGACGGGAGGCCCCTCGCCCGCTGCATCATCTGGATGGATCGGCGCTGCCGGGAACAGGCCGCGCGCCTGGGGGAGGAGTTCGGTGTGGCCTTCCTCCACCATCACACGGGACTCGCCCCCGATCCGAACTATACCGCGTGCAAGCTCCTCTGGCTGCGCGAGCACCAGCCCGAGATCCTGGACCGGGCGGTGGCCTTCCTCCAGCCTCGCGATTTCCTCTACTACCGCCTCACGGGAAAACAGGTCACGGACTATACGCTGGCCTCGCGCACCATGATGCTGGATCTCCGCCGGCGCACCTGGTGGCCGGACATCTTCCGGCGGGTCGGCGTCCGCCCGGAGCAGTTTCCGCCCATCCACAGCTCCACCGAGGCGCCCCACCGCCTCGCCCGCGCCGCGGCCGGGGCCCTGGGCTTGCGGGAAGGGATCCCGGTCTCTCTCGGCGCCGGCGATCGCCCCTGCGAGGCCGTGGGCGTCGGCCTCTGCGGCCGGCGGGTGGCCGACTCGGTGGGCACGGCCAGCAACATCTGCATGGCGATTGATCGGCTGCCCGACGATCTGGGGCGCGTTCCCTGCTCGGTGCACGCAACCCCCGGCCGGTGGCTGCTGGAATTGGGGATCAGCACCTCGGGCTCGCTGCTGCGCTGGTTGCGCGAGCTGCTCGGTCTCGCCCCCGAGGAGCTGCCGGCCCTCGAGCGCGAGGCCGGGGCGAGCCCGCGGGGCGCGCGCGACCTGCTGGCCTTCCCCTTCTTCATGGGCGCCCGCTCGGTGCGCTGGAACGCCCACGCCCGCGGGCTGCTGCTCGGCCTCAGCCTGGGGCACACCCGGGCCGACATCGCCCGCGCCATGATGGAAGGCGTGGGATACGAGACGGCCGCGTGCCTCGAGGGCCTCTGCGGTCTGGGCCTCAGGCCCGTCGAGATCGTGGCCATGGGCGGCGGGGCGCGATCGGATCTCTGGCTGCGGATCAAGGCAGACACGCTGGGCCTACCGGTGCTCCGCCCCCGCCATACCGAGGCGGCCTCGCTGGGGGCGGCCCTCCTGGCGGCCCGCGCGGTGGATCTGATTGACGATCTGGATGCCGCTGCGCGACAATGGAATCCCATCCAGCAGACGATTGTGCCCGATCCGGACGCGGCGCAATTCTACCAGGGGCGGCGCGCCCTGTACGAGGAGGTCTACCGGGTGCTGCAGCCCCTGTTCCCGCGTCTGCACGTCCCGTGACCCTGCTTCAGCGAAGGGAGTTGTGCCATGTCATCCCGCAAACTGGTGCCCAAATCCTTCGACCCGGCGGCGTTCCTGCCTGCCGATCTGTTCGCTGCCGTCACGGATGTGCGGATCGAGCGGCCCGCCGTTGTTCAGGAGGAGGCGGAACGGCGCAAACGCCGCTCCATCCCGGCGCCCGATGGCAATCTGGTCATCCTGGCTGCCGACCACCCGGGCCGGAACGTCCTGAACGTCAAGGACGATCCCCTCGGCATGGCGGACCGGCACGGCTACCTCGCCCGCATCCTGCGCGTCCTCACCTGCCCCGGGATTGACGGGGTCATGGGCACGCCGGATCTCATCGAGGACCTCTTCATCCTGACCCGGCTGGTCAAGGAGCGGGGCGGCTCCAGTTTCCTCGACGACCGGCTGCTGGTGGGATGCATGAACCGGGGGGGCCTCAAGGGGACAGCCTTCGAGATGGAGGATACCTTCACCGCCTTCACCATCGAGCGGATGCAGGCCCTGCGGATGGACGGGGCCAAGTTCATGTTCCGTCTGGACCCCGGCGACCCGGCCTCGGGCCGGACGATCCTGGCCTGCGCCGACGCCGTGAGTCAGTGCGTCCGCGCCGATCTGGTGGCCTTTCTGGAGCCGCTCCCCGTCAGGCGCGTGCGGGGGAGATACGTCGTCCAGCGCACGGTCGAGGCCCTGGCCGGCATGGTGAGCGTGGCGTCGGCCCTGGGCGCCTCCTCCCTCAACACCTGGCTCAAGATCCCCTCGTGCAAGGGGCTGGAGAAGGTTGCCCGGGCGACTACCCTCCCCATCCTGATCCTGGGCGGCGAGGTGACCGGCGATCCGCTGCCGGTCCTGCAGGATCTGCACGCGGCCCTGCAGGCGGGGGCCAATGTCCGCGGCGCCCTGATCGGGCGCAACGTGCTCTTCCCCGGGCCCGACGATCCGCGCGCCATGGCGGCGGCCGTGGCCGCGCTCGTCCACAACGGATCCGATCTGGATGGGGTGCGCGGGCTGATGGGAGCCGAGCGTGGCAAGGACCCGCGCCTGCTGCCGTAAGGAAGCCGCCTCCCGCCGGATCCGAGGCCGCGCGCAGGGCTTCCTTTGCCGAGACCAGATCATGCCCACGCTCACGCATGACACGGATGACCGTGCCCGACACGTTCTCGTTCAAGAGAAATCGCACGACGCGCCGCCATCCATGCCGGCAACAGGTACACGCGCTCTGTCTTCGACAGCTCGCTAGGGTAAGCCTGGCACGCCTGGATGGCCTCGCGTGTCAGGTGATCGTACTCCTTCGACACCTGTTCGACGGTCCATCCGCGAGCCAGCAGATCCACGATGAATTCCACCGAGATTCGCGTTCCCTTGATCACTGGCTTGCCGACCAGGATCTTTGGGTCGACCACGATCCGCTCCCGCCACTCCATTATCCCGGCTCCTCCTCTGCGCGCCTCAAGCGCTAGTCCGGTTTTCCGGGCATTCCATCGTTGACCTGGAGTGTAAGCGATTCCTCCTTGAGCGTCGAACGCGAATGGGCAGAGGCGCAGGTCGGGGGAGACAAAAACATCCTGGATAACCGTGCCGCGGTTCCGGTGTCCCGCAACGGCTATCGTCGACACTGGCAAAGGGCGAACGGGTCAACGCCCCAGCCCTCAGAGCCCAGCCGCAGCACTGCCTGGGGTGATGGGCTCAGCAACCTGTCGTACCTGGCAACGTCCCAGACTGACGCG
>JBBIQE010000182.1:0-3521 GCA_037442485.1 Methylomirabilis sp. (SeqCode) | reverse complement strand
CGAACCCGGCGGGGTCCCTCCCCGTGGCCCCCGGCGGCTCGCGGCTCTACCTCCGCTCGCTCCACTTCGGCATCGGGTAGAGGGGCTTGCCGACGAACTTCCCGGCGACGTACACGGGGACCACCTTGCCCTCCTGGATCTGGATCAGTACCTGCCCCATGGCGATCTGGCCGGTCGGCTCGAACTTCACCCGGCCGTAGAGCGTCTCCACGTCCAGAGAGGCGATGGCATCCCGGACCTTCTTGGGATCCAGCGAGTTGGCCTTCTCGATGGCGAACTTGTAGATCAGGACGTCCGCGGCGCCGGAGGCCACGTGGTAGTCCGCATCGTAGCCGAATCGCTCCCTGAACTGCTTCCCGAAGTCCCGGGCGGACTTGAAGATCTCCCCGCCCACCTCCATGTCCTCCAGCCAGGGGGTGACCCCGTAGGCGTACTCCGCCGTCTTGCCCAGCACCTTGCGGAAATCGGCCGTGGGCGGCCCCACGGTGAAGACCCACATCTTGGGGTTCACGTCCTGGGCTTGAGCCTGTCGGATGAAGTTCAGGGAGTTCTCGGTGTGGCCGGCCAGGAGAATGAGATCCGGGTTCTTGCTCTTCAGCACCGCCAGGATGGAGGTGAAATCCTGGGTGGCCGGCTGGTACTCCTCGTCATAGACCTTCTCGACCTTCTGCTCCTTCAGCCACTGGCGGGTCCCCTCGCCCACGCTGCGATCGAAGGCCTCGTTGGAATACAGCAGGGCCGCCGTCTTGACGGGCGGGGTCATCTTCACGGCCGCCTCCACGGCCGACTGGAAGTAGAACTCCGCCTTGGGGAGGGTGCCGAAGATGTACTTGTAGCCCCGGCTGAAGATCTGCCCCGAGGCCCCGCCGCCCTGCACCATGGGGATCTCGTACTTCTCCGCCACCGAGCTGGCCGGGATGGTGATCCCGCTGGAGTAGGGGCCCAGCAGGAAGTGCACCTTGTCGGAGGTCACGAGTCGCGTGTACAGGCGGACGCTCAGGTTGGGGTCGCTCTGGTCGTCGTACATCTTCAACTCGAGCCTGTAGCTCTTGCCCCCCACCTTGACGCCCCCCGCCCTGTTGATGGCATCAATGGTCATGGCGTAGGCATCGGCATAGAACTTCCCCTCGCGCGCGTACTTCCCGGTCAGGGACATGGCGGTCCCGAGCAGGATCGTGTCGGCCGCCCGCGCCGCCGGCGCCAGGAGGAGCAGCGCCGTCGCGGCCACGCCCAACCACCCTTGCCAGGCACTCCCTCGCTTCATTATGGACTCCTTCGGGCTCCCTCGCCCGCCTCTGCCCTACTGCTCCAGCCATCCGGAGCGGCGTGCAGAGACCACGGTGACTCAGGACACTCGATCGGCCTGCCGGCCGTGGCACACCGACAGAGAGGGGAGGAACACGGAACGAGAGGGCTGCGACCTCTGCAGGATCGTTAGCAGGATTCCCGTGGCGGCGTCAAGGCATTTCTGGGGAATGTCTCAGAGGGTCGCCTTTTCCGAAGCGCCCCGCAGCCACTCCACCTGGCGGGCCAGGCCCTCCCGCAGCGACACGCGGGGTGAAAAGCCGAGGATCTCCCGCGCCCGGGTGGTGTCCGCCCAGGTGTGGCGGACGTCGCCGGGTTGCGGCGGGCGCGCCTCGCGGCGGACGGGGCGGCCCAGGATCTCCTCCAGGCTGGCCAGGATCTGATTCACACTGCTCCGCGCTCCGCCGCCGATGTTGAAGACCTGCCCCACCGCCCGCGGGCCCAGGGCCAGCCAGTTCGCCTCGACGGCGTCGGTGACATAGGTGAAGTCCCGGGTCTGTTCCCCATCGCCGTACACCACGATGGGGCGATCCCGGAGCGCCGCCACGATGAACCGGTGAAAGCCCATATCCGGGCGCTGCCTGGGTCCGTAGACCGTGAAGTAGCGCAGGGCCACGGCCGGAACGCCGTAGTTGGCGTGGTAGAGCGCGCAGAGCTGCTCGGCGGCGAGCTTGGTCACCCCGTACGGAGAGTACGGCCGGGGCAGGGAGTCTTCCCGCAGCGGCAGCTCCTGTGCCAGCCCGTAGACCGACGAGGAGGAGGCGAAGACCAGCCGCTTCAGGCGGGAGGAGCCCCGGGCCGCCTCCAGGAGTTGCTGCGTGGCGCGGATGTTGTGGTCCACGTACACGTCGAAATCCCTTCCCCAGCTGGCGCGCACACCCGGCTGTCCCGCCTGATGGAAGATGAAGTCGGCCTCGGCCACGAGGGGGCCGAGCGGTTCGCGGCTGAGGTCCAGCTCCACCAGCCGGAAGGCGCCGTGGCGACGGAGCGCGGCCAGGTTCCCCTCCTTCACGGGCCGGGGGTAGTAGTCAGTGAAGGCGTCCACGCCGATCACGCGGTGGCCCTCCTGGAGCAGGCGCTCGCACAGGTGGGATCCGATGAAGCCGGCGGCCCCGGTCACCACGGAGGTGCAGGTCCCCGTCATGGCAGCACCCCGCGCGCATCCTCCGCGCGCGCCTGGGGCAGGCCGACCTCGCGGCGGGTGAGGGTCGAGACGAAGCTGCCGATGACGATCTGGCTCGTCATCCGCACCGGGATCCGCTCCGCATCGTCCGTGAGCCAGACGATCATCCGGCCCTTGCGCTGGAAGATCCCCTCGTACTTGAGGAGGGGCTCCACCGCCAGCGTCTCCCGGCGGCCGAGCACGGTCTCGAGCCTCTCGCGTCCCAGCACCTTGACCTCCAGCTCCCAGTTCTTCCGGCTGGCGAACACCCTGGCGTGCACGCTGCCGCCCGGCGTGAGGGGCAGCGTCCGGACGTAGTACAGGACCGACAGCTCGTCCAGGGCGCCGGGGGTGAGGGGAAGCTCCTGCTCCACGTAGGTGCCGTACCGCTCGGCCTCCTCCAGGCGCGTGACGCCTCTGGGCACCCGACTGAAGTCCAAGTAGCGGAACGTGGCGACGCCGTTCGCGTGGTCGAACACGGTCTGGCTGCTGTGCCGGTAGCGTCCCTCGCGGAGATGCTTCTCGAACCGCAGCGCCCGCATCGGATCCAGCACCAGGGTGGATTCCGTCCGGTCCTCCACCCGGTAGATCTTCGAGAGGACGGGCGCCGATCGGGCCGTGGTCACCAGACGGTAGGCGGGCTGCCCGTTCGCCACGATCGCGCCCCGGGCCTCCAGCGTGGCCTCGCCGGCCTTGATCCCCATCCACGTGACATCGTAGGTGAGCCGCTCGCCTTCGCGCAGCAGCCGCGCTACCTCCGAGGCCTGGCCGGCCCCGGCCTGCCCCGAAAAGGCGAGGAGCAACGGCAGACTCACCAGCCACCGCAGATTCATCGCCCGGATGGCTCCCCGGCGAAACTACCCAACAACCCGACAGGTATCCACAGATGACGCCGATCGCGCAGATTTCACCGCACCCCCGCCCCTTCCCTTATATTTATCCAGAGGCACTCAATGGAGACCTCGGGTAAGATGAGCGGTGACCGGGACCAGACACGGAGCTCGCTGGCTGAGGACCAACCCTGCCCGATCCCTCGAGGATCTGGGAGAGACTG
>JBBIQE010000181.1:0-3571 GCA_037442485.1 Methylomirabilis sp. (SeqCode) | reverse complement strand
TCCTCCAGGACGGGCGGGCGATCCGGGCGGAGAAGACGGAGATCGTCGGCGACCGGATCCGGATCGAGAAACCCGCGGAGACGATCGAGATCCCCCGATCCGACGTCCTCTCGATTCATCCGGTGACGCCGCCGACCGCCTCGCCCAACGTCCCGCCGCCGGCCGAGGTGTACCGGGACATGACGCAGCAGATGACCGACAAGGTCCGCCGCGAGATCCCGAAGCAGTCCGGTCCCCCCCAGGCAAGGTAGGCTCGACCGCATCCCGCCCCGTTGACCTTCGCCCCGCTCTGTACTATATAAGCGCTCTCCGAGGCTTCACCGCCGAGGAGCCTCCGCCATGATCCAGGTGGATCGCCAGTCCAGCACTGATCTCTGCCTCGGCGCCACCGTCCTCGGGATGGGCGGCGTCTTGCGCTGATGCGCGCCGGTAGCATCGTGGAGTCGGCCGAGATCGGCAGCCTGTTCCGAGGCCTCCTCCATCCCTGCACTCGGGGACTCAGGCGGTCCATTCCGCGAAACGTCCGGAGGCAGCAACCGCGGCAGGGCATCCCGGGAGCCGTCCCCAACCTTATCCCGGCGCCGGCGAGTGCCGGTTCCATCCCCGCTGTGCGCCGGCCATGGAGATCTGCCGCCAGGTCGGGCCGATCCAAGGACTCCCACAGCGTGGGGTGACGATGGACGCCTACAGACTGCCGCACGGGGTGGTGCCGAGCCGGTACGAGATCCGGATCGAGCCCGATCTCGCGGCGGGGACCTTCACCGGCACCGAGACGATCACGCTGGCCGTGCAGGAGCCGGTGAGCGAGATCGTCCTGAATGCGGCCGACCTCGCGCTGCGCGCGATTGTGCTCGAGGATGGCAGGGGCGCCAGGCTCCACGGCAGCGTGACCCTCGATGAGGCGGCGGAGCAGGCGCGGCTCACCTTCCCGGGCACCGTCCATCCCGGGGCCTGGCAGCTCTCGCTGTCGTTTGACGGCACCCTGAACGACAAGCTCCGCGGATTTTATCGGAGCACGGTCAAGGCTGCGCAGCCGCCTGCCTCGCCCTCGGGGGGCGAGCCAGCCTCAGAGACGGTACTGGCGGTCACCCAGTTCGAGGCCACGGATGCGCGGCGGGCGTTTCCGTGCTGGGACGAGCCCGCCTACAAGGCCGTCTTCCAGGTGACCCTGGTCATCCCCGAGGAGCTCGCGGCGATCTCGAACACGCGCATTCTCGGCGAAGAGCGCCTCCCTGGAACGGGCAAGAAGGCCGTGCGCTTCGCGCCCACGATCAGGATGTCCACCTACCTCGTGGCCTTTGTCATCGGCCGCCTCCAGGCCACCCAGGCGATCCAGGTGGACGGCACGCCCATTCGAATCTGGTGCGTGCCGGGCAAGGCACACCTCGGCCGTTTCGCCCAGGAGGCGGCGGCCTTCTCGCTCCGCTTCTTCCAGGACTACTACGGGATGCCCTATCCCGGAGACAAGCTGGACCTGATCGCCATCCCCGACTTTGCCTTCGGCGCCATGGAGAACCTGGGGGCCATCACCTTTCGCGAGACCGCCCTGCTGGTGGACGAGCAGGCCGCCACGCATGCGGAGCTCACCCGCGTGGCCGACGTGGTGGCGCACGAGATCGCCCACATGTGGTTCGGCGATCTGGTCACCATGGCGTGGTGGAACGGCCTGTGGCTGAACGAGGCCTTTGCCACGTTCATGGAGATGCTGGCGGTGGATGCCTGGAAGCCGGCCTGGCAGCGCTGGGTCGCCTTTGGCGCGTCCCGGGCCGCGGCCCTGCTGGTGGACGGCCTCCGGTCCAGCCGGCCCATCGAGTTTCCGGTCGTGGCCCCCAAGGACGCCGATGCCATGTTCGATGTCCTCACCTACGAGAAGGGGGGCGCGGTCCTGCGCATGGTCGAGCAGTACCTCGGCCCGGCCGTCTTCCGGGACGGTGTCCGGCGCTACCTGGCGGAGCACCAGTACGGCAACGCCGAGACCACGGACCTGTGGCGGGCCCTGGGCCAGGCCTCCCGTGAGGGTATTCCCGAAATCATGGACGGCTGGATCTTCCGACCGGGCTATCCGGTGGTGACGGTGAGCCTCGACGATTCGGGGAAGGGCCTTCGGTTCTCGCAGCGGCGCTTCCTGTATCTTCCCGGCGGGGAGGATGCCCCGGAGCGCTGGCAGGTGCCGATCACCTTCAGGGCGCGGGTGGCCGGCGGGGTGCGGAGCGGCCGGCTGCTCCTCGCCTCGGCCGAAGCGCAGGTGGACCTGCCGGGGGTAGCCGACTGGGTGGTGGTGAACGAGGGGGGCCACGGGTTCTACCGCGTCCGGTACGCGCCCGATCTCCTGGCGAAATTGGCCGATGCACCCTTCGATATCCTGGCACCCGTGGAGCGGTTCAACCTGATCAACGACGCCTGGGCCATGACGCTGGCTGGGCTGTTCCGGGTGGGCTCCTACCTGGATCTCACGGCGCGGTTCCGGGACGAGGGCGACCGGAACGTGTGGACGGTGATGCTCACGTCCTTCGGCTATCTGCACCGGGTGCTCGAGGCGCCCGATCGGCCGCACCTCCAGGCCCTGGTGCGGGATCGACTGGCTCGGGCCGTGGCGCGGTTCGGCTTCTCTCCCGCGCCGGGCGAGAGCGAACTGACCCGCCAGCTCCGCGGCGAGCTGCTGCGGGCGATGGGGACGCTGGGAGAGGACCCGGCCGTCCAGGCGAGGGCACGCGACCTGTATGCCGCGCAGCGCAGCGAGTCGGCATCCGTGGACCCGGATGTCCTGGCTGCCTCGATCGCCATCCTGGCCCATGCCGGCGGCGAGACGGAGTACGCGGAGTTCCTGGGGAAATTCAAGGCCGCCCGGACGCCCCAGGAAGAGCAACGGTACCTGTATGCCCTGGCGGGGTTTCGCGAGGCGGCCCTTCTGCGCCGGACGCTCGGCCTCACGCTGAGCGGGGACATCCGCAGCCAGGATGCGCCGTATGTCGTCCGAAGCCTGCTGATGAACGTCCACGGTCGCGAGATGGCCTGGCAGTTCGTCAAAGAGCAGTGGGATGTCCTGGAGCGCCGGTATCCCCTGGGCGGCCTCCGGCGGATGTGCGAGGGAATCACCGGGCTCGCGACGGCCGCGCTGGAAGAGGACGTGCGGCAGTTCTTCACCTCGCGAAACATCTCGCTGGGAGGCAAGACGCTGGAGCAGTACCTGGAGCAGCTCCGGATCGCCGTGGCGTTCCGCGAGCGCGAGGGAGGAGGCCTGGCGGCGTACCTCGGCCGGTTTGCCTGACGGCGTGGGCAAATGCCCACCCTGGGCAAATCCCCAGCGGGAAATCAACCCGGTAACCTGGAAGCGGGGCCCCAGAACGGGAACGGTCCGGTTCGAGCCCTGGCAAGCCTCGATTTTTCTTGCAGTCGTGGCAAGGCCCCAGCGGGTGTCAGGCCTGCCCGACGGAATGGTCGCTCTGGCACCGCCTTTGCTCCGAGAAGGCACCGAACCGAAGGCTGTCCGGAACCTTCACGGCAGAGGAGGATTGGACCATGCGGAAGAGGCTTCGGTATCTCGTGTCGCTGAGCCTGGCGGTGCTGATCG
>JBBIQE010000180.1:0-3591 GCA_037442485.1 Methylomirabilis sp. (SeqCode) | reverse complement strand
GGGGAGGTCCGGTGGCACCTGGAGCAGCGCCCAGAGGCGAGCAGCGATCAGAACGCGGGTGGCTCCCACGTCACCCCTCCGGGCTAGAACATCCGCAGGCGCCAGACTCCGTCCGTATCCACCTGGAACCAGACGGGGAACGACAGGACGTCTCCGCCACGCATTCGCCGCATGGCGTACTCGGCCCCGTTGTGCCCGATCGCCACCGGCACGATGCTCGTCAGGTACTGGTCAATGGCGGCAAGCTGGGACGGGGCAAGCTGCTTGAAGATCGCCTCGTAGCGCTCCCGGGCGCTCGAATGGATGAAGGTGAGGGCCTTGGGGATGTCGCCCTGGCGGAGCGCATCCTTCATCCCTTCCCATTTCGGCTCCAGGGCGGGGATTCCCCCCACCGTCACCAGCGTGGTCGCCGTGTAGGCCTGGCCCTGGTCGTCCGTCGCTCGAAGCCTGGGGACAAAGAGACCTTGGCTGCCGTAAGTGGCCTGGGGCTCGCTGAAGGTGGCCGAGGTGAGGTCAACGCTGCCATCCCCGTCAGAATCCAGCTCGAACAGGACGAGGGCACGACCGGTGTTGTTCTGGAGGTGGAAGGTGACTATCAACGGTGCGGCGCCCCCGGGCGGGAAGGCCTCGAGCATCACGCTGGCGGGGGCCTCGGGGCGAGGGCTGACCGGGATGCTGCTGCTGGCGGTGGCGCCCGATATCGTAGTGGCCGTAGCGGTGAGCGTCGTAGTCTCCGGCGTGACCGGCACGAGCGCGGCGAACAGGGAGCCGTGGACAGAGGCGGGCACGCCATTCACCGTCACCCCGGCCTCGCCGCCGCTGGCCTCCACGCTGCCCCGCACGAGAAGCGGGCCTTGAGCGACCGTAGCCCCGGCGGTGGGCTCGGTAATGGTCACCCGGAGGGTCTGCACCGTGAAGATCCATTGGGCCGGGGTCGGCGACTCGTTCCCCGCTTGATCCTGGGCTGTGACCCGGAAGGTATGGGTCCCCTGAGCGAGATTCGTGAGGTGCACCGGCGCGGCTGGCTGAAGAGGAGAGAAAGGCCCGGCCTCCTGTGCCCATGCAAAGCGTAGGGCTTCGACGGGGGTGATGTTGTCCTGGCCGGTGAAGGTGAAGGTCGCCTCGGGGACCCCGATCACGGCTGCGGGCCCAGCGGTAATGGTCACCTCCGGGGGGGTGTCATCGTGAGTGACAACGACTTTGGCCGGCACCGAAGTGAGCCCGAGACCAAGTCCTGCCGTGGCAAAGAGCTCCAGGTGGTTTTCACTGTTCGGGGTCAAGGTCACGGGGAACGAGAAATGCCCTTCGGCGTCGCTGACGGCGAGGGGGCGGAGGGCCCAGATCTCCCGGCTGTATGTGAGGTGTTGGTCGTGCTTCAGCCCTCGGAAGGTCAAGGAGACCCGAGCCGTCTCCCCCGGACGCAGGAGGCCCTCAACCAGGGGGACGTCCACGGCGGGAGAGTTGTTCACCGTGGTGGTGGCATTGGCCAGGGCGACCTCGGAGCGAGTGATGGAGGTGACGACGACGGCCAGGGGACTGGCCAGCGGGGTGGCGCCGGTGTTGGTGAGGGCCAGCGTCTGGGTGAAGAGCCCGGCGCGGGGCCGCCAACGTATGCTGGAGACACGCACACGCACCTGGGCTGAAACATCCGCCCTCGGGGGGAGGGGCACTATGGCCCCACGGACGGTAAGGAGCGCATACGGCTCGGCCGTCCCCGTCAGGGTGAGGGTACTGTCTTTCGTGAACGCCGGCGGTGGGGTTTCGAGCGTTGGAGCGGGAGGGGCGCGGAACCGGAGGACCCGGCCTGTGTCCGCCTCAGCCACATAGAGGTTCCCTTGGGGATCGAAGACGAGGCCCTGGGGCTCGCGGAGGCCCGCGGCGAAGCGGGCGAGGCCCTCCTCCCCGAAGGCCTTGCCGATGACCCCTTTCTGTTGGTGGCCGTTCTCGCGCTGCCCATCCGCGGTGAGGTACGTGGCGTCCAGGGCGTCGAGGCTGAGGTCCTGCGGCCGTTTGAAGCCCGAGCGGATGACGACCTCCGGCCTCTCCCCTGGCGTCAGGTCGAAGACAGTGCCGCCCTCCCGCTCGGGCTCAGTGCGCAACCGGTCAGCCAGGAAGCGGATGCGGCCCTCTGGGAGGAGCCGGAGGCCCGCCGGACGCTTCAAGCCCTTCGCGAGGAGCTGGGGGGTCGAGCCATCGGGGGCGAGCTGCAGGAGAATGCCCTCCTCGCGCCCCGGCAGTTTGAAGCCGGCCCCTTCGTTCGCGGTGACATAGATGGTGCCGTCCTCCGCCACGGCCACGCCCTGGGGCTTCTCGAGGTCATCCCGGAGACGGGTGATCGAGCCATCTCTGGCCATGCGGCTCAGGGTGCCAGCCCGTTCATCCACCACGAGCAGGGAGCCGCCTTCCCGCGTGTCCCAGGCCAGGCCCCGGGGGCGCCTGAAGCCGGTGGCATGCGTGTGCATCGGGTAGGGCGGGCCCGGGGACCCGAGCTGGACCCGAAGGATGACCCCCGTGTCGGCCTCGGCGATGAACAGGTCGCCGGTGGCGGGATCCACGGCCAGGCCGGCCGGCTCACGGAGGTGGGTAGCGATGATCTCAAAGGGGGCCTGGGCTCGGATGCCATGCTGCGAGGATGCTGCCGGAGAGACCGGGGAGACCAGCCAAAGGAGAACGATGAGACCCAGCAATGCCAAGGACCAGTTCGCCCGGCGGTGACGAGGCGTCGAGCGCATGGGGCACCTCCTGGGGGTGCGTGGTGCCGGGTCTTGCGCCGAAGAGGACTGTTGGTGGCGGATCCCTGCGGAAGGTTCCAGATCGTCTGAGGCGGTGCAGGGGGACCTCGGTTAAGACGGCCCCTGCGGACAGGGGCCTGGCCATCCGGTGTGCGTCCTAACGCGGGGCGGGCGAAGGGCAGGCCGAGTCCGGGGACAGTCCGAAGCTGCATGTGACAAGACGATGACAGCATCGGCGCGCCTCGCTGAATCCGGGGGGATGAAACGCATCCAAGATCAGGAGCCAGGCGCACGTACGGTGCCGCTGTTTGTATCGAAAGGCAGGGCTGGTGTCAACGGGAAAGTACTTGCCGTTCCTGCCAAACTCTTTGCCGTTTCTGCCATCGGCCCCAATCCGGGATCACCACCGCCGCGCCTACCATGGCCGAAGCAAGCCATCCTGGAGAAGGAATTCAGGTCCCGAGAACCCAATGACCTGGTTTCGGATAATCGGAACGATTCCCGGCAAGCTCATCTCTTCCATTGAGCGCGGGCTTCAGATCAAGCGGATTGCCTCGAATTTCTGAGAGGCAACATCCGCGCTTATCCGGGCGTATCCGCGTGGATCTGCGGTTACCTCCCAGCCTCCTCGCCTCCTAGCTATCGAGCCGCAGGCCGTCCCGATCAATCGCCAGAACCTGGGCCCGGGCCGTCACGGTCGCCCTCGCCTTCCAGCACGCCACCATCCGCGCCCCGATGTCCTGGCCGTCCCCGGTGGTGAGCGCCAGGAGCGTCGGCCCCGCTCCGCTCAGGAAGCAGGCCAGGGCACCGGCCCGCTCGCCCTCCACCAGGACCTCTTCCATGCCCGGCACCAACGGGG
>JBBIQE010000179.1:0-3610 GCA_037442485.1 Methylomirabilis sp. (SeqCode) | reverse complement strand
CCACCGGGAGCGAAGTCACACAGCCTCCGAACAGTGTCGGATGGTGCGGCAGAGACGGCCGGTCCGGAGGGGAGGGCCGAAGCGGGAGGACCGAGCGCGGAGGGTTCAGGCGCGCCGGGGCCTCAGCCCCCGTGTCGGGCCAGGGCTGCCCTCAGGGGGCCGGTCCGAACCACCATGAAGCGCCCTTGCCTGGTGAGCAGCCCCTCGCGCTGGAACTGGCTCAGCATGGAGGTGACGCGCACCCGACTCGCGCCGATCATGTTGGCCAGCGTCTCGTGGGTGATCGGCACCCGGATGAGCGTCCCCTCCGCGTCCGGCTCGCCCAGGTTCTCGGCCAGCTTGAGGAGCAGGTGCACCAGGCGGCGCCGGGTCCACGTGCGCGAGAGGGCCGCCAGGTCGCGCTCCGCGACGAAGAGCCGGTCAGAATCCCCCGGCTTCCTGCTTTTCCCGTTGACACGGCCCGGAGGATTGGGTAGCGTCGGCGCCACTCTCGGTTGTGAGCACATCCCGATGCGTGGAATGGGAGGCCTCCATCCCTGGCCTCGGCTTGAACGGCTCGGGCCTCCGTCATGGACAGCTCCTCCTACTCGCCCCAGTTTCCCGCCCGCATCAGCCGCCGGCTGAGCCTGGCCCTCTCCGTCATCATCGCCGCCGTCCTGCTGGTGGGGGGAATCTCGCTCGTCCTGGCCGTGCGGATCTTCCGGATCAACGAGGCCGTGGACCGGGAGAACTCTCATATCCAGATCACCGACCAGATCCACACGACGTTCCAGCAAGTCATCTTCGAGCTCCAGCAGATGCACGCCCTCGGATGGTTCGACCGCAAGGAGGACGTCCGGGCCCTGCACGGGGATCTCGGCCGCCACCTGGAGACCTTCCGGGTCCTGCATCAGGAAAGGGAGGGCTTCACCGAAGAGGAGCAGGAGCTGGCCCTCTTCGCTGACCTCCAGGGCCTGGCCGACCAGCTCCGCGCGGTGACGGACCGCGTGCTGGCCGCCCCCGGCCCCAACCTGCGCCTCGGCCCGATGGACCTCGCCCAGTTGAACATCCTTTCCCATCAGGTGAGGAGAAAGGCCGAGGACCTGAACAGCATCCATCGGGCCAAGGTGGCCCGGCTCTTCCAGTCGAGCCGCCGCATGATGCAGCTCATCGGTGGCCTGTACCTCGCCTTCATCCTGGTGGGGGGAATCCTGATCGCCCTGGCGAGCCTCGCCTTCACCCGGGGCATCGCCACGCCGCTCCGGTCGCTCGCCGATGCGGCCCTGGAGATCGCCGAGGGCCACCTGGACAAGCGGGTGCCGGTGCAATCGCTGAACGAGATCGGCCAGCTCTCCCACGCCTTCAACGTCATGGCCGACCGGCTGCAGGCCCGCGAGCGGGACCTCGGCGCCGCTCGGGACCAGTTGGAGCAGAAGGTTCGCGAGACCCAGGCCCTGTACCGAATCGGGACGGAAATCTCCAGCCTCCACCAATTGGATCGCATCCTCCGGTCCGTGGTCGAGAAGGCCCGGGAACTCCTGAGGAGCCAGGCCGCCGCCCTCTGCCTGCTGACCCCGGAGCAGGATGAGCTGGTGGCCCTGGCCGTGAGCGGCCCCACCGAGGCCTTTCGCGTCAGCCCGCCCCCCGCGGGCCGGAGCGGACCGGCCGGGCGAACGCCCATTACGCCCGCCTCTCTCGATTCGCACCTTCCCCGATGCAGCGTCTTCCAGCCGGAGTTCCTCCAGGCCCACCTGGCCGCCCCGCTCCGCTGCGGGGATCGTGTCATCGGGATGATCTGCGTCTGCGGTCGAGAGTTCAGGACGTTCACGGAGGCCGAGCGGGACCTGCTCACCGGCCTGGCCACCCAGGCGGCCATCGCCATCGAGAATGTCCGCCTGTACGAGGAGGTCCGCGGCCTGGCCGCCCTCGAGGAGCGCGAGCGCATCGCCCGCGAGATGCACGATGGTCTGGCCCAGGCGCTGGGCCTCCTGCACCTGAAGCTCCGCCAAGCCCAGCAGGACGCGGGCTCCGCCAGATCCGCAGCGGTGAGCAACGACCTTCGGGAGATGGCAACCATCACCGAGCGCGCCTACGAAGAGGTCCGCCAGTCCATCTTCGGCCTGCGGACCATGGTCTCCCGCGGCCTGGGGCTGATCCCCACCCTGACCGAGTACCTCCACGAGTTCAGCGCCCAGCACGGGTTCGCCGTGGAGCTGGAGGTGGCGGACGGCCGGCCCATCCATCTCTCCCCCGCTTCGGAGGTCCAGCTCGTGCGGATCATCCAGGAGGCGCTGACGAACGTCCGCAAGCACGCGGGGGCCAGCCGCGCCTGGGTGCGGCTGGAACGGCAGGAGACCTGGGTCCGGGCGACCGTTGAAGATGACGGGCGGGGCTTCGATCCGGCGACGGTGGGATCCGGCGATCGCCTGCACTTCGGCCTGCGGACGATGCGCGAGCGGGCCGAGGGCCTGGGCGGGAAGCTGGAGATTGACACGCGGCCGGGCCGGGGCACACGGATCCTGGCCACCCTTCCGGCAGAGGTCTAGGGCAATGGAGAATGGCGAACGGGCAGCTGACACCGGAGCGTTTGGCCGCAGTCGCCTCCTTGGCCGGTTGTCCCGCCAGTCCGCAGGACGCCGGACCCCTTCGGAGAGGCGGATCGGCTGTCAGTTTCTCGCCGCGGGAAGTCGCTCATGAATCCCATTCGGGTCCTGCTGGTGGATGATCATGCGCTGTTCCGCAAGGGGATCGCCAGCATCCTGGCGGGCGAGCGCGGGTTCGAGGTGGTGGGCGAGGCCGGCGACGGACGCGAGGCGCTGGAGCGGGCCCGGGACCTCATGCCGGATGTCATCCTGATGGACATCTTCATGCCGGGGGTCAACGGGCTCGAGGCCACCCGGCGCATCAAGGAGGCCCTGCCCTACGTCAAGATCGTCATGCTCACGGTGTCCGAGGAGGACCAGAACCTCTTCGAGGCCATCAAGAGCGGCGCCCAGGGCTATCTCCTCAAGAAGATCGAGCCGCAGGAGCTCTTCGCCATGCTGCGGGGCGTGGTGCAGGGCGACGCGCCCATCTCGAGGGCCATGGCGGGGAAGATCCTGGCGGAGTTCGCCCGCCAGGCCAGGCGGCCGGCCCCGACCGCCCCGGCCGGCGCCCATCTCAGCGCCCGGGAGCGGGAGGTCCTGGAGCTGGTCACCCAGGGCAAGAGCAACAAGGAGATCGCCGCGGCGTTAGCCATCGCCGAGAACACGGTCAAGAACCACCTGAAGAACATTTTGGAAAAGCTGCACCTGGAGAACCGGGTGCAGGCCGCCACCTTCGCCCTCCGCGAGGGTCTGGTGGACAGGCCGCCCGGGAAATCCGCCTGACCCCCTCGGCTCTCCGCTCGCGGCTCCCACCTCCACCGGAGGCGCCTCTCACCGCTGGTGAAAAGACGGCAGCTCGCCATGACCCCAGCGTTTCGTTTCACGCCGGGGTCTCGCTGGCGGTTGCAGGGTGGTAAACTCGAAATCCGAAATATCCGAACTACGTCCCCTTCTCTCCACGGGCGGCGGTTTGTCGCGCGGGTTTTTCGTGTGGTTTCAATCCACGCCCCCGCGCGGGGGGCGACACTCACCCTCACAGTCGAGGT
>JBBIQE010000178.1:0-3716 GCA_037442485.1 Methylomirabilis sp. (SeqCode) | reverse complement strand
GTGATGCTCGGGGCGGATCTGGTCGCCGAGTTCCCCTATTGCCTCCGGTGAGGGGGCCCGTCGTTCCCGACATGTCAGTCGGTGTCGGCAATCAGTTGGCACATCCAGGTGTCGGCAATCAGTTGGCACTTGTCACGTAGGGATAAGGGCTGCGCGACCGCGTGGTCGCGGGTTCCAGGTGCTTCGAATGGACTGGGACAAAATCATCACTTTTAGTGAGTATCTTGTCCGATGGCTTCCAGCGCCAAGAAAGTGGCAAGTTCCTTCTCCGGGCAGACGCTGACCCACTTTGGTGGGTTGGTACTCCTGCAACGGTTCTTCCATCGTCTCGGGCTTCGGCGGTTGCTGACCCGGTCGATTGGACTCACGCAGCGCAACAACCGGTACAGCCTCAGCGAATCCCTGCTCGCGCTCCTATCCCCGATCCGTCTGGGCCTGGGACGGATCGAGAGCACGCGCCTGCTGAAGCACCACGGCGTCTTCCAATACCTCACCGGGCTGCCGATCTACCCCGACCCGCAGACCTTGCGCCGGTTCCTGGGGCGCTTCGGGGAAGCGGGGTTGGCCGACTTCCTCGCACTGCACGACCGCCTGCGGCTGCAGATGCTCTCCCATCCGCGCCCTCCCACCACGTTGGTCCTCGACCTGGACTCGACCGTACTCACAGTCTACGGCCGGCAGGAAAAGGCCGAGGTAGGCTTCAACCCCAAGAAGCGCAGGCGACCCAGCTACATGCCGGTGCTGTGCGTCGAGGGTCAGACGGGGGATTGCTGGGCGGCCGAGTATTACCCCGGCAACACCCACATCGCCACTGCGACCGTCCCGCTCTGGGAAGCGGCCTGGGCCAAGGCGCCGTCGGACATCCGCACCCTCCGGGTCCGTGCCGACAGCGCCTTCTACGACCACGAGATCATCGAAGCCCTGGAGCCCCGCCAGGCGGGATACACCATCGTGGCCCGCATGACCCGGCCCTTCCAACAGCGTGTGACCACCGCCTGGTATCGGCGGGCGGGGAGATCGGTGAGCCTCGCCGAGTTCTCCTACCAGCCCCAGGGGTGGCCCGGGCCGCGGCGGTTCGTGGCCGTGCGGCGGCCGGTCCCCGAGGAGCCCTCCTGGCAGCTGACCCTGTCCCGAATGGGCGATTACCTCTACCGCGCCATCGTCACGAACCTGGAGCTGACCCCGCTGCACGTGTGGCGGTTCTACAACGACCGAGCGGAAGCCGAACTGCTCATCCGCGAGATGAAGGAAGCCTACGCCTTGGGGAAGATCCCCACGGGCGACTGGCAGGCGAACCGGGCCTCCTTCCAGCTCGTGGTCTTCGCGTACAACTTGTTGAACTTCGATGATGCGCTATCTGGGTGAAGATTCGACGCTCCCCGTTGGAGGCCCTCATGGGATCGCCGACAAAATCATGCTTTCGCAGGGAGCTTCAACTTTTGGATCTCGGCCAGGGCCTTCAAGAACGCGTCCTCGACGTGGTAGTACGCTGGCAGCTTCAACCGGTATTGCTTTTTGGACCGAACCGGTTGACCCGGCAGCACCAGCAGTTCCATGCGGATCGTTTTCAGTGTCTTGTGCCGGTAGCGCCGGGGGAGACAGAGGCGCGTGCAGTAGTGCACGAGATCGGAGGCGAACAGCAGCAGTTGGAAGAAGGCGACATTCGGCAGCCAGTCTGGGGTGGGGATCTTGGCCAGGGGGTAGTCGTAGACCAATTCGCGGATATGCTTCTCGATCCGAGCGCGGAGGGCATAGAAGCGGTAGACGCGCCACGCGCTCGTCCGGAGGTGGGTGACCAAGACGTGCTACACGTACTTCTTGTCCTTGAAGAGGGTGAGCTGTTTCGCCTCGACCGGATCCGTCGGGATGGGCCGGCGGACGACCACGAACCGGCGGGGCTGGGTCCACTTGGGGGCTGGCACTGGAACTCGCCGACCTCCCAGCCAGTGCGGAGCCGGGTGAACTGGCAGGCCTGCGCCCGGACTTTGATCGGCTCGTACCCCTTGGCCACGATCACGTACCCGTAGCGTTCCCCGTCGAGAAACTCCACCGTCCGCCGGCTGTAGAGCCCCGCATCCAGGCGAAACCGGAGGCGCGACCGGGGCAGGTGCGGGGGGACCTTGGCCAGACAGACCTTCAGGAAGGGCACGGCCCCGGTGAAGGTCCCGGCATCGCCGGGCCGGAAGGACCCATGCCAGAACTCCTGGAAGCGGGATTCGAACGCCAGCAGCGGATGGTAGGACCGGCGGCCGCGGTTCTTGGGGTTGTACCCGACCCGGGCGCCCTCGACCAGCCGCCCGTAGACCACCAGCACCGTGGAATCCAGCTCGAAGACGAGACTGGTGCGCGGGTGGGGCCGGTCGAACAGGCGGTGCCGCATCAGATCGTGGATGCGGACTATCTGCCGGATGTGTGGGGGGGGTCAGGCGTTTCAGGAAGCGCCGGATCGCGGTTTGGCCCGGGAAGCGGTGCAGCCCCACGAGCTTCTGGAAGGCGCCGTTGTACTGCAAGATCTGCGTCTCGTTGACTCGATCCATCCCCGCAATGATTGCGTAGAGGATCGCCAGGATCATGTCGGCCGGGTGGTACTCGCGGCAGCGTGGGGCCGGCCGGAGGTGTCGCTGCAGCAGTCGTCGCAGCCCCAGTTTCTGACAAAACCACTGGATCAGGCACATCCCGGCGAAGTGTGTGAGGTGCGGTTCTTCGAAGGAGACCTCGATTTTTCGCAGCCCTTTTGGCATGTGACACAAATACCCCCCAGGGGGGTGTTTCTGTCCAAGACCAAATGCTGTCACCAAGAGCCATGTTTACCGTCGAAGGTCGAAGTCTCGGGCAAATGGGTTCACGAAGCGAACCCCGTCCAGGACAAGGCCGTCCTTGAAGTCCTCACTCAGCACCAGCGGGATCTGATTCAGGCGGGCCGTCGCCCACACCTGCGCGTCCCAGTAGTTCAGGCGGTGATCCCGCACCCCCCTGGCCGCCTCGAGGACAATCAGGGGCGTGATTGGGAGCGCAGAGAAAGCGCGGATCAGCGTCGCGACTTGGGAGTAGGCGTCGCTGGGGCTCAGAGGCGAGGGGATCTTCTGGGTGACTGCCCGGAAGAATTCGCCCAAGATCTGCGCTGAAAGCCGCCCGCGGCCGCCGACCGCCAGGCGCCGCAAAGTCTCCAGCGCCCGCTTCTGTTTTCTGGGGTCCGCGCGGTCGTAGGCATAGACGAGCACATTCGTGTCCACGAGAATCTCATCGGCCATACAGATCCTCGCGCGTCCAGCGGCGCCTCCCCTTGACCGTTCCCCGTCGCATCCGGGCGAGGATATACCTTTCCGCCTCGCCCCATGCTGCCGGATCGGGCCGGACGCCCGCCATCCTGTCGAGGCCCCGGTCTATGCCTCGCCGGATCAATTCGGCTTCGGTCACGTGCAGATCCTTCGCCAGCGCCTTCAGGAGCTGTTCCTGGCGCGCCTCGATGTACACCTGCTTGCGAATCATCTCTGGCATCGGTTCTCACCGCCTTTCCCAAGAGCTACATCGTAATATACATCATACGGAGAGCCCCGGCAAGGCGCATACGCCGGCAGCGAGGGTGCGTGCCGCAGCCGGCTTGCGCGGGCGGCGGTAGCAGGCTGGGCTATTCGGGCACGATCACGCGAACACCCGCGGGGCGACGCGGCCCCGCGCATCGAAGGAGGTAGCTCTCAAACGCCACGACATCGTTG
>JBBIQE010000177.1:0-3937 GCA_037442485.1 Methylomirabilis sp. (SeqCode) | reverse complement strand
GACCTCCCACCTGGTTTTTGCGCTCGCACGCAATAACCAAGAAATTCTTGGTTCCCCAAGCTTGGTTGTTGCGCGCCGGGCGCGCAAAAACCAGGGTGGAGCCATCAGTCCCACCCTGGGACGGCTCGCGTCCGACAGATCCCGCGGACCTCGGCAGGGCTCCATCCGCCGGCAGGATGCGTTAGGCGCGCTCACCCCCTTCGGTCGCCGGCCGGCCGGCTCCGCGGGGCCGGCCGGGCCTCCCGCGGCGGGCCGCCGCCAGGTCCAGCGCCAGCGCCTTGAGATCGGCCCTCAGCTTGAGCACCTGAAATTCCAGGGCCTGGCGGGTCCGCCGGTCATCCTCCCGCCGGCCCAGCAATTCCTCGATCCGCCGGTGCAGCTTCTCGTTTTCGAAGCGGAGGCTCTCGACTTCCGCCTGCCACCCCGCATCCGCCGCGGGCGCCGGCGCCGTCTCGGCCGGCACCGGCAGCGCGGGCGGCGGGGCCGAGGAGATCGGGCCCTCGGCACGCTCGGGCCCAAAGACGCCGACCCGGCCCACGAACAGCTCCAGCACGCGATGCCAACTGCTGCTCTCGCGCCCCTTGGCCTCGTCCGCGTAGCGGTAGTCGAACTTGCGGGCGAACTCCTCCAGCTCCCACAGCAGGTCCTTCCAGCGCGCGTGATGGAGAGCGATGAGCGCAGGGAGCTGGGGATGATCCCGGCCGATCCGCATCGCCGCGCACAGATGGGGCAGGCACAGCCCGGACGAATTGCCAAAGGCCTCGGCAAACTCCGCCTCGCCGAGAAAGTCCAGCAGCGTCTTGAGGTCGTCGGATTCCGCCCGCTGGGCGAACGTGCACAGGTAGCAGCGGGTCTTCCCGCGCCGCCAGTCGAGGATCGGCAGCGGTTGCTCCTTGAAACCGAGCAGCCGGCCCGCCACGCGCCGCCACCGCCCCCGGGGCCGGATCGCTCCAGCGGCGCCCTGAAGATGCGTCAGCGTCTCCTCGAGGAGGTGCCGGTAGATCAGCGCCACGCCCAGGGCGCTGTTCTGAATGCTGGGCAGCATCCAGGCGTGCCAGTTGCAGAAGCCGTGCGACTCGAGCAGGCGGTCCCGGGTGATGGGATCGTTCACCTGCTCGTACATCAGGCCGTCCAGGGCCTTGGCCGCCCCCTCCTCCAGGCGCGCGCAGACCGGGCACCCTTCCTGCTTGAAGGCGTCCAGGAGCTGGAAGTACGTGATGTACTTCGACGAGGGGCCGGGCGGCCGCAGGATCGCCCGGATGTCCTGCGCCAATTCGCGGAGCCGGCTCATGCCTCTCCCCCGATCCGGGCCGCGATGGCGGCCAGGTCGGCCTCCATCCCGGCGATGCCAGCCAGCCGACCCGCCACCTCGCCCCGCGCCAGGGCGGCGGCCTCTTCGCGGTCGCGGCGGAGGGCAAGGCTCCGCTCCACGACCTCCCGGATGCTGGCGATGGCCCGGACGAAGTGCTCGTCCATCGCCTTGGTGAACTCCCGGACGCGGTCCTGGATGCGGCGGAGGAAGTCGTAGCGTAGCCGCCCGCACTGCATGTCGAGCTTCTCGGCCATGCCCCGGCTCACCTCGGCCAGGATCCGCCGGCGGACGAAGGCCCGGGGCATGACGCTCAGGGCGATTCCCACGGCCAGGTCAATTCCGTCGGCCACGAACCAATCGGCGATGAAGAAGCGGCTGTCGGCCGGCAATTCCTCCTCGGGCACGAAGAGGTCGAAGCGCACGCCGAAGAGCGCCTGGCAGTCGGCGGCAATCTTCCCCAGCAGGGCGTTGGTCTGCTCCGTGAATCGCTGGAGGAGCCGCTTCAGGGCCTCGGCCAGCCCGGCCTCTTCGGCACCGCCCCACGCGAGGAGCGCCTCCTGGATGAGCCGCATGGCCTCCCCGCGGAGGGCGTGGCGGAGCTTGCCGAGGGAGGACCGCTGCTGTTCGCGCGCATACTGGGCCAGGGCGGCGCGCATCTTCGGCAGATTCTCGGACTGGAACGCCTCCAGCCGGGCATCAATGCATTCGGCCACCAGCCGGTCCACCTGCGCCCGCAGGACCGCCTTGTCCTCGAACCGCGCCCGTTCGACATCGTCCAGGTGCCGCTGGAACGCCTCGGCCTTCGCCGCCAGTTCCCGGAGGTCCATGTCCAGGGCCGTTCGCTCCAGCTCGGCCCCGCTGCGGAGCTCCGCCAGCAGCCGGCCGGCCTTCCCGGCCGCCGACCGGAGGAGCATCTGCCCTTTGGCGCGCTGGAGGAAGCGGCGCAGTTCCCGCTCGAACTCCCCAAAGCGGCTGCGTGCGAGCTTCTCCCGGTCCCGGGTCTGCTTGGCCTCGAGGGCCAGCCGGGCCGAGAGAGGATAGATCAGGATGTGGTCCTCGCCCACGGCCCCCTGGATCACCCGCCGAGTGAAGGCCAGGGATTCTTCCTGGTCGGCCGGGCTCACCTGGTCGATCTTGTTCTGCACGAAGAAGAGCTTGGCCAGGTAGGGCCGGGCCGCGGTCAGGAAGTCGCGCTCTGCCTCGCTGATGGGGGGGTCGGCGTTCACCAGGAAGATGGCGGCATCCGCCTGCGGGATGTACTCGACCGCCGCCTTGGTGTTGTGCTCGAAGACCGAGGCGATCCCGGGCGTGTCCGTCAGGATAGTCCCATCCTTGAGCGCCTCGCTCGGGAATCCCACCTCGGCCACTGCCACCCCCCTCGCGTTGCCCGGATTGCCCCTCTCGGTGATGTAGAGGGCGAGATCCTCGACCGGAACCTCCTCGCAGCGGCCATCCAGGAACCGGATCTGCGCCGCGGGTCGGGGGGCATAAAAGATCCGGGTGGCGATGCTGGTGAGGGGTACCACGGCCGTCGGCAGAAGGTCGGCGCCGAGCAGGGCGTTGATGAAGGTGGTCTTGCCCCGCTTGTACTGGCCGACAACCACGATGTCGAACGTGTTCTCCTGCACACGCCGGGCCACGGCCCGGGCGGGCTCGGCATCCCGCCCGGCTGCCTCGAGGGCGCGTGCGATCCGTTCCAAGAGATCGAGCAGCGCCTCCCGCGGGTGCGTGCGCAGGCCCGCCTGAGGAGTCGCCATCGCCTGGGTAGCCCCGTCCAGATCCACCGGCAGCCTCCAATAAAAAACTCCTACCGGCAACGCCAGTAGGAGTTATCACCCTCGCCGATACGGCGGGGACCCGCGAACTCCATCGCTATTCGACTGCGTCTTTATGCCACGCCTTGCTATGGACGTCAAGTGCTTTTCCCGCTCCCGTCGGCCGTGACTCCTCGCGTGGCTCCTCGCACCGGCTTGACTTTTTCCGGGGATCGGGGATAGCATTTGTACTATTCGGTACAGGCTCCCCATGCTGGACGGCTACCCTCGGGCAGCACCCGACGCACGCGTCGCGTTGCCATATGCGATCCCACCGGGAAAGGGGGTGATCAAGAGCAACCGGCTGCCGCGCGTGCCACGAAGAAAAACGAGAGGGGGATCGCCCCACCTGCAACCAGTGAACCCCAGGTTCCTGGGAGGAGGCAAACATGGGAAGTCTGGTGATAGTGGTGGCCATCGTGGCGGTCTGGCTGGGATACAAGCTCTACGCCTCGAGCATTGACCGGTCCGTGATCCAGGCCGACCCGACCAAGGCCACCCCGGCAAAGCTCTACAACGACGGCGTGGACTTCATGCCGGCCAGCTCCAGCGTGCTGTTCGGCTACCAGTTCAAATCCATTGCGGCCCTGGGGCCGATCGTCGGGCCTATCGTCGCGGTCCAATGGGGGTGGGCGCCCGCCCTGCTCTGGCTGATCCTGGGCGTATTCTTCATCGGATGGGTCCAGGACTACGCCTCCGCCATGCTGGCCATGCGGAACGAGGGGCTGACCATGGGGGGCCTGAGCTACAAGCTCATCTCCCCCCGGGCCCGGACCATCCTCCTGTCCTTCCTCTACTTCTACCTGCTGCT
>JBBIQE010000176.1:0-3964 GCA_037442485.1 Methylomirabilis sp. (SeqCode) | reverse complement strand
TGCTGAAGTTCATCACCCTAATTCCGCTCGGGAGAGCAGAGCCATGAAGTTTCCACTTTTCACGCAAGTCGTCCTTGCACGAGCATACCCGAGGATGGCCTGAAGAAGGGTGACCTTGCCACGGTGGTTGACCATCATCCTGTTCCTGGGGGCGAGGACGGGTATTCCCTTGAGGTCTTCAACGCCTTCGGGGAGACGGTCGCCGTGACGACCGTTCCAGAGTCGGCGATCGAAGCATTGCCAGCAGAGCACGTTCTCTCAATGCGGCCCCTAGCAAAGACGGCTTGACAAGACGGGAAGTCTCTGAGGGATGCCGGGGAGTCTTTGAACCGGTAAGCCCTCAAAAAGGTGACCCAGGGTGTGACCGGAAAAATGGGCTCTCGCAACTCATTGATTCTCCTGGGGGGAATCCGTGAGTGGGTTCGATTCCCACACGCCTCCGACACCTCTTTCCTATTGCCTCGAATCTCAGACCTCGGCACCAGGGACAAGGGGACGTTGCTTCCTTAGTTGCATTGCGTCAGCCTTCCCATTTGGCCCCAGCGCCCACCATGACGGCTGTTCCTCCGCCGTGCGCCTTCCTCCGGATGACGTCTGGTATCCTTTCGCCCTGTCGAGGCGGGCTCTTCCTCCGATGCTGAGTGCGCGGAGGGCCGGCGGGGGGCTGCGTTGGTACTCCCGTCAGGAGGTGCGGAGCACCTCTACGAGGAGAAGGCCAAGGGAGTGCAGCGTGGACCAGTCGATACTGGTGAACCGCAGCCCGTGTCCGATGGACTCGCCCGGCGTCCACATCTCGTGTGGCTCCACCCAGACGATGGCGCCCTCCACGCTCAGAGGACCCGCGGGCGCGTGGAGTGTCGCCTCCAGCCTCGTCCCCGGAGGCAGGAGCCGCGGGAGACGGAGGAGGAGTCCCCCTCGATTCACATTGGCCGTCCGTCCCTGAATCGGGGGGCCGGCCGGGTTCTCGGGGCGGCAGGTGACCGGGAGGTCCAGGGGCAGGCGGATCCCGGTGTACCGCATCATAGACAGGGGTCGAAACAAGCTGTGCAGGATCAGGAGTTGATCCGGAGCCATCTGGGTGAAGGTCAGGCCATGAATGACACCGCCCGTATCCGGCGCGCGGCCCCCGCTCCAGACCACTTGTGCCTCCGCCTCGATGGTGCCTCGGTCAGTCTGCAGGCGCAGGCCCAGCGGGGCCTGGAGGCGAAGGCGCTCGGAGAGTTCCACGGTGGCGCCCCCGTCGCTCAGCGACCGCGTCCAACCCGCTCCCACGGCGGCGGGGGCGGCAGGGGGGGTCGTATAGAGGAAGGGCAGGTGAACGGCGAACCTGGGGAAGCGGCGCCGCGACTGTTCTTCGGGCATGCTCAAGCCTCCATGGGCCCTGAAAGATAGGACCAGCACCGACACATCCGCAAGGCGAATCTCCGGGGCGGGCGAGAGCGGCTTTTCCTGGGGAGTTGGCGGGGCTCCGCCCGGGTGAGGATTTGGACGGCAGACAGGCGAGGGGGACGGCAACGACTGCTGCCCGGAATGAGGGCAGGCAGCCGGTTCTACCGGCGATCCGAGCGGCACCGAGGGTGACGGCGGGCCGTCACCCGGTGACGGGGCGCGGGCAGCTGTGGGGCGCGCATGCCTTCAGGTGGCTGCATCCAGGGGGTCTCACTCATCCTGGCGCCCCGCCGCCAGCATCCCCATCAGCAACGCCCCGAGGTTCATGCCCAGGAGCAACGCGCCGGCAACAGCCATCCAGGTCCACCACATGGCGTCTGCCCTCCTCTCGGAGCGGTCGGAAACGCTACAGGGCACGGGGCCACAGCCGTTCAGGAAGCAGGATAGGTGCCAGATGAGGTTTCCCTCCTTCTCGCTTCTTGGGTCCCCGTGAAACGTCTGCCCTTCCTATCCTTTCGAATACGTTCGGGACAATCCGGTTGCGCGTTGCGCGGGAGAGGCGTATCGGAGAGGTGCAGATCCTGTTTCCCCTCCACACCCTGAACTGTGTACAACGCGGGAGGCCTTCATGAACGTCATCGTGCGCGATTTTCACCGACCCGATCCGGCTGTGGTGAAGGGCTTCGAGGGTATCCCGACCGGAGTGGTCTCGGACGCCATGGGCCGGTGCAACAGCATGGCGGCGGAGATCAAGCCGGTCTGGCCGGGCGCCAAGGTGCTGGGGCCCGCCTTCACCGTGCGGACGTATCCGGCCGACAACCTCATGATCCACAAGGCGGCAACGTTGGCCCAACCGGGCGATGTGATCGTGGTCAATGCGGGAGGCTACAAGGACACGGCGGTGTTCGGCGACCTGCTGGGCTACTCGATGAAGATCCATGCTATCGCCGGCATCGTCATTGATGGCGCGACCCGGGATGCGGAGGGGCTGGCGGCCATGGGCTTCCCCGTGTTCGCCCGCGCCGTCCTGCCCATGGGCCCGTTCAAGGACTCTCCCGGCTCCATCAATGTGCCCATCAGCTGCGGAGGCGTCGCCGTGCGGCCAGGGGACATCATCCTCGGGGACGGGGACGGCGTGGTGGTGATCCCCCAGGAGCAGGCCGCCGACATCCTGGCCAAGGCCAAGGCCGGCCTGGCCAAGGAGCAACAGGTTCGCGAGCGGATCAGGCAGGGCGAGTTCATCTTCGACATGCTGAAGCTGGGCGACGTCCTGAAGGGGCTGGGCGTCGTCGAGAAGTGATGGCGAGACTCGGGCGAGAGAGGCAGGGTTCCCTATGAAGCCCAAGGTGCTCGTGACCGAACCCATCCATCGGGTGGGCTGGGATCTCCTGGCCGCGGAGGCCGAGGCCGTTGCTTGGGCTGGTGCCGAGGCGGAGCCTTTGGCGAAGGCCCTCGAGGCGGCGCAAGGGGTGATCGTCCGCACGGTGCGGTTGCCGGCCGAGATCATCCGGGGGGCCAAGCACTTGCGGATCATCGCCAAGCACGGGGTGGGATACGACAACGTTGACGTGGCTGCCGCCACGGCCTGCGGCGTGGTCCTCACCAATACGCCGACGGCCAACTCGCCGTCGGTGGCGGAGCACGCCCTGGCGCTGCTCCTGGCGGTGGCGCGACGAATCGGCGAGGCCAACCGGGACCTTGCCCTCGCGAGGCTTCGAACGCAGAAGGCATACGAGGGGATCGAGCTTTGGGAGAAGGTCCTCGGGATCGTCGGCGTCGGCGAGTCCGGAAGACGCCTCGCGCGGATGGCAGCCGGTGGTCTGGGCATGCGCGTCCTGGGGTACGACCCGTATCGGGATCCGTGGCCCGAGGGGATAGAGCGGTGCCGGGAGTTGGAGGCCCTCTTGGCCCAGGCCGACTTCCTCTCGATTCACGTCCCCCTGACAGCGGAGACGCGCAACCTGATCGGCTCTGCCGCCCTGGCGCGGATGAAGCCGACCGCTATCCTGGTGAACACGGCCCGCGGCGGGATCGTGGACGAGGCCGCGCTGGCGGAGGCCATCTGGAGCGGTCGGCTGGCCGGCGCCGGGCTGGACGTGGTGGTGGACGAACCGCTCCAGGCGGATCACCCGCTGGCTGCCCTTCCAAATGTGATCCTCACGCCGCACGTCGCGGGCGTGACGGAGGAAGCCATGATGCGCATGGCCCAGAGCGCAGCCGAGGACATCCTGAGAGTCCTGCGCGGGGAGCGGCCGAGGCACCCGGTGAACCCCGAGGTCTTCGATCGGCCGGGCGGCGGCGAAGCAGGGGAGTGAGGGTGAGTGGTGACTCGATTGCCTGTCTCGGGACTGGCAGGGTCTCGTGTCGGAGATTGGGCCGAGCTGAGAGGGCGTGGAGCGGGTTCTCGGACCAGGCTCGATTGTTCCGTTGAGCCGGCGAAAGCAAATTGTCAGAGCCCCTAACCCGGCATAGCCGGAACCAAACAGGGGATGGGTTCCCGAACTATCCGTGGTAAGTGTCGAGGCAGTGCGCTAGACTGATCGGCATTATGAGCACCTTCATTGAACGACACGCC
>JBBIQE010000175.1:0-3973 GCA_037442485.1 Methylomirabilis sp. (SeqCode) | reverse complement strand
AACGAACGGTGGCGGATCTGGGTGGTCGCCTGCGGGTCGGCGTCATCGCCGGAGACCTCGAGACCGACACCGACGCGGAGCGGCTGCGCGCCCGCGGCATCCCGACGGTCCAAGTCAGCACGGGAACCCTCTGTCACCTCGAGGCGGACATGGTCGCCCGGGCGATGGAGAGGCTCCCCCTGGACGGGCTGGATGTCCTGGTGATCGAGAACGTGGGCAACCTGGTCTGCCCGGCATCCTACGATCTGGGAGAGGGTCTGCGGGTGGTGCTTCTCTCGGTCACCGAGGGGGAGGACAAGCCGCTCAAGTACCCGGTCATGTTCAGGACGGCGCAGGTGGTCGTGGTGAACAAGATGGACCTCGCGCAGGCCGTCGGGTTCCACCGCGAGGCCGCCCTCGGGAACATCCGCCGGGTCGCCCCTCAGGCCACCATCCTCGAGGTGTCGGCGCGTACGGGCCAGGGGATGGCCGACTGGTATGCCTGCCTCGAAGACCGCCGGCAGGCCAGGCCAGGCCATCCTGCGCGGTCGTCGCACGCGCACGGTCCGGCATAGTTCCCGGCGGCGCGCCCCCTCCGAGAATTGCCCCGAGAGGTGTGCCGAACGCCATGGCGAGCACCAGGGAACGCGCGCGTCTTCGCCTCCGGCTGCGCGGCGCAGTCCAGGGGGTGGGCTTCCGCCCCTTCGTGTACCGGCTGGCGAGGGAGCTCTCGCTCTCGGGCTGGGTGGGGAACTCGCCCCACGGGGTGGTCGTCGAGGTGGAGGGAGAGCGGCCGGACCTGGACGCCTTTCTCCTGCGGCTGGAGAAGGAGAAGCCGCCGCGCGCCTCCATCCAGAGCCTCGAGGCCTCCTTCCTCGATCCGTCCGGCCACGCCGGATTCACCATCCGCGAGAGCGACGACGGCGGCAGCGCCACCGCCGTCATCCTCCCCGACATCGCCACCTGCCCGGACTGCCTGCGCGAGCTTTTCGATCCCGCCGACCGGCGGTACGGCTACCCCTTCATCAACTGCGTCAACTGCGGCCCCCGCTTCTCGATCCTCACCGCCCTCCCCTACGACCGGCCCAACACCACCATGGCCCGATTCACCATGTGCCAGGCCTGCCGGCGCGAGTACGAGGATCCGAGCGACCGGCGCTTCCATGCCCAGCCGAACGCCTGCCCGGCCTGCGGGCCGCATCTGGAGCTGCGGGACGAGAGGGGGAACGTGCTCGCCACCCGCCACGAGGCGCTGCGGCGGGCGGCCGAGGCCATCCGGGCCGGCGACATCCTGGCGCTCAAGGGCCTCGGGGGCTTCCACCTGCTGGTGGATGCCAGAAACGAGGAGGCGGTCCTCCGCCTGCGCCGGCGCAAGCACCGCCAGGAGAAGCCGCTGGCCGTGATGCTGCCCTCGGTCGAGTCGGTGCGGGCCCTCTGCCGGGTCTCCGGGCTGGAGGAACGCCTGCTCCGCTCGCCGGAATGCCCCATCGTGCTCCTCGCGCGCCGCCCCGACCCCGCCGACGAACCCGTGGCCGCGGCCGTGGCCCCGGGCAACCCGTACCTGGGGGTGATGCTCCCCTACACCCCGCTCCACCACATCCTGCTGCGCGAGCTCGACTTCCCCGTGGTCGCCACGAGCGGCAACCTGTCGGAGGAGCCGATCTGCACCGACGAGGGCGAGGCCGTCACGCGCCTCGCCGGCCTGGCGGACGGCTTCCTCGTGCACGATCGGCCCATCGCGCGACACGTGGATGACTCCGTGGTCCGCATCCTCCTCGGGCGCGAGCTGATCCTGCGCCGCGCGCGGGGCTACGCCCCCCTCCCCATCCAGGTGGGGCGGCCGCTCCCCCCGGTCCTGGCCGTGGGGGCGCACCTGAAGAACACCGTCGCCGCCTCCGTCGGCGCCGAGGTGTTCGTCAGCCAGCACGTCGGCGACCTGGAGACCGTCCAGGCCTTCGACGCCTTTCGCGGCGTGATCGGCAGCCTGGAGTCGCTCTACGATCTCAGCCCCGTAATCGTCGCGGCCGACCTGCATCCCGACTACCGCTCCACCAAGTTCGCCCTCGGCGCCGGGCCGCCCGTCGTGCGCGTCCAGCACCATCATGCCCACGTCGCAGCCTGCATGGCGGAGAATGGGCTGGAGGGTCCCTGCCTGGGCGTCGCCTGGGACGGGACCGGCTACGGCCCGGACGGCACGGTCTGGGGCGGCGAGTTCCTGCGGGTCTCCGGGGCGAGGTGGGAGCGGGTGGCCCACCTCCGGACGTTCCGGCTCCCGGGCGGCGAGCAGGCCATCAAAGAGCCGCGGCGTACGGCCATCGGCCTCCTCCACGAGCTGTTCGGGGATGCCCTCTTCGCCATGGAGGAGCTGGCGCCGGTGGCCGCCTTTTCGCCGCGCGAGCGGGGCATCCTGCAGGGGATGCTGGCCAGGAAGATCAACACGCCCCGCACCTCGGCCGTGGGCCGGCTCTTCGATGGGGTGGCCGCCATCCTGGGGCTTCACCTCGGGCCGCAGTTCGAGGGCCAGGCCGCCATGGCCCTGGAATGGGCCGAGAACGGCATCGGCGCGGACGAGGCCTACCCCGTCCGGATCGCCCAGGGCCCCTCGGCCCTCCTCCTGGACTGGGAGCCGCTGCTCTGGGCGATCCTGGCCGACGCCAGGGACCGGGTGCCGGTCGCCTGGATCGCGGGCAAATTCCACAACGCCCTCGTCGAGGGGATCGTCGCCGTGGCCGGCCAGATCGGCGAGGAGCGCATCGTGCTCAGCGGCGGGTGCTTCCAGAACCGCTACCTCACCGAGCGGGCCGTCCGTCGCCTGCGGGCCGAGGGATTCCGTCCCTACTGGCACCAGCGCATCCCGCCCAACGACGGCGGCATCGCCCTGGGCCAGATCGTGGTCGCATCCCGCGCTTTGGAGGAAGGCCGATGTGTCTCGCCGTCCCCGGACAACTGGTGAGCGTCGCGGGCGATGAGCCCCTCCTGCGCACGGGCAAGGTGCGCTTCGGCGGCCTCCTGAAGGAGGTGAGCCTCGCCTGCGTTCCCGAGGCCCGGGTCGGCGACTACGTCATCGTGCACGCCGGGCTGGCCATCGGCATCCTGGACGAGGAGGAGGCGGCCCGCACCCTGGAGGACCTCACGGAGATGGGGGCACCGGAGGGGGAGGGGCCGGGCGCCGCATGAAGTTCCTCGACGAGTACCGCGACGGCGGCGCCGCCCGGCGATGCGCCGAGGCCATCCGTCGGGCCACGACCCGGCCCTGGACCATCATGGAGGTCTGCGGCGGGCAGACCCATGCCATCGTGAAGTTCGGGGTGGACGCGCTCCTGCCCCCCGGCATCACCCTCGTCCACGGGCCGGGCTGCCCGGTCTGCGTCACGGCCGTGGAGACGCTGGATGCGGCGATCGAGATCGCCTCGCGCCCCGGGGTGATCTTCTGCTCCTTCGGGGACATGCTGCGCGTCCCCGGCAGCAGCCGGGACCTGCTCGCCGTCAAGGCGGCCGGGGGGGATGTCCGGATGGTGTACTCGCCCCTGGACGCCGTCAGGATCGCGCGCGAGCAGCCCGGGAGACAGGTGGTCTTCTTCGCGGTGGGCTTCGAGACCACGGCCCCCGCGAGCGCCATGGCGGTCCTCCTGGCCAGGGAGCTTGGGCTGGCGAATTTCTCGATGCTCGTCGCCCACGTCCTGGTCCCTCCCGCCATGGAGGCCATTCTGGCCTCGCCGGGAAACCGCGTGCAGGGCTTCCTGGCCGCGGGGCACGTCTGCACCGTGATGGGCACGGCGGAGTACGGGCCCATCGCCCGAAGGTACCGGGTCCCCATCGTGGTGACCGGGTTCGAGCCGGTGGATATCCTGCAGGGCCTCCTCCGGTGCATCCGGCAGCTGGAGGCGGGGCGGGCCGAGGTGGAGAACCAGTACGCCCGCGCCGTCCGCCCCCAGGGCAATCCCGCGGCCGTGCGACTCATCCGTCAGGTCTTCCGGGTCCGCTCCCGCACCTG
>JBBIQE010000174.1:0-3977 GCA_037442485.1 Methylomirabilis sp. (SeqCode) | reverse complement strand
ATCCTCCTGACGGTGGAGGAGGGGCTGAAGATGGAGGGGGTCACCCCCAGCATGTCCCCCCGGGTGATCCTGGCCACG
Source organism: Methylomirabilis sp. (SeqCode) (assembly GCA_037442485.1). Lineage (GTDB taxonomy): Bacteria > Methylomirabilota > Methylomirabilia > Methylomirabilales > 2-02-FULL-66-22 > 2-02-FULL-66-22. The sequence continues at coordinate 3,899 of JBBIQE010000174.1, read as the reverse complement.
ATCAAGGAGATGCCCCGCCTCTGGCGGACCCTGATCCGGGGGGCCGTCATCGGCGCCTGGATGGGGATCAAGCCGGGAGGGGCCACGCCGGCCTCGTTCATGAGCTACGGCTTCGCCAAGCAGTTCTCCAAGAACCCCGAGGAGTTCGGCACCGGGACCCTGGAAGGCGTGGTGGCGCCGGAGGTGGCGGCGCATGCGGCCGGGGTTTCCGCCATGCTGCCCATGATCACCCTCGGCATCCCGGGATCCCCCACGGCCGCGGTCATGCTGGGAGGGCTGATGATCTGGGGACTCCAGCCCGGCCCCATGCTGTTCAAGGACCACCCCGACTTCGTCTGGGGTCTCATCGCCAGCATCTGGGCCAGCAACGCCCTGGGGGTCCTGATCGTGCTCTGCTTCATCCCCGTGTTCGTGGCCATCCTCCGGGTGCCCTTCAGCATCCTGATGCCCAGCATCGTCTTCGTGTGCGCCATCGGCGCCTACGCGGTGAACAACCGGGTGGCCGACATCTGGTACATGCTCCTGTTTGGCCTCGTGGGGTACCTCTTCAAGAAGCTGGAGTACCCCCTGGCCCCCCTGGTCCTGGCGCTCGTCCTCGGGGACCTCACCGAATCGGCCTTCCGCCAGAGCCTGATCATGTCCCAGGGATCGCCCTGGATCTTCTTCGACCGGCCCCTGGCGGGCGTGCTGAACGGGGTGGCGATTCTGTTTTTCTGCTGGCCTGCCATCAAGGCGATCCGCCGCCGGCTGGGCAAGGCCCCCAGCCCTCCGGCTGGACGGGACGTGAGGCAGGTTGCCCCCGCGGATGCGTGAGGGGAAGGCATGTCCATTCTGGCCGTGACCCGGGAGATGGGAAGCTTGGGGACCGCCATCGGGCGGGAGGTCGCGCGGCGGCTGGGATATGCCTTCGTCCGGCACCAGATCATCGCCGAAGCGGCCCAGCTTTACGACGCAGCCGAGGAGAACCTCATCGCCACCGTGGAGGCGAAACCCGCCGTGTGGGACGGCTTGAACGAGGCCGCCCGGCGGCACTTCGCCTACGTGGCGGCCGAGGTCTTGGAGGCCGCCCTGAAGGATGACGTCGTGATCATGGGCCGCTGGTCCACCCTGCTCCTGCGCGGCGTGGCGCACGCGCTGCGGGTCCGGATCTGTGCGCCGAGGGAGATCAGGATCCGACGGGTCGCCGAGAGTCTGGGGGTCGGCCCGGAGGAGGCGCGAATCCGCGTGCAACGCTCCGACCAGGGGATCCGGGCCCGGATCCGCCAGTTCTTCGACGTGGAGTGGAACGATCCAGCCCTCTACGACCTGGTCCTTTCCACCGAGCGATTCGGCGAGGATGATGCGGCGGACCTGCTGTGCCAGGTCCTGGCCCGGCCTGAATGGCAGGCCAGCGCCGCCTCCCGCGCGGCCCTGCAGGATAACGCCTTGGCCGCGCGCGTCCGGGCGGCCTTGAAGGCCGATCCGGGGACGAGCCGGCTCAATGTGAAGATCACCTGCCGCAGCGGTCGTCTGGAGCTGGAGGGGATCGTGGAATCGCCGGAGAGCCGGGAGGTGGCCGGCCGCGTCGCGGCGGCCCAGCCGGGGGTCCTCGGCGTGGACAACCGGTTGACGATCATGGGATTTCCCAGGTGGTGATGGGGAGAACGGCATCCTGATCCGCGCGTGAAGGACCTCGTCCGGGTGGCTTGCCCTGGGCAAGGGCGGCATCAGCCTCCGTCGTCGGCGACGGGAGGGGGCGCCGGCGACGGAGGTCGTCGAGGCGAGGCCGGGCAGCAAAACCCTCCGGTCCGTCATGGGCCGGAGGGTTTTGCGTTGCTGCATCTCCTTCCCTGGTGTGCGACGCTCCCCTGCCTGATGCCGAAGGCGCCCTCTGCCCGACGCGTTGCACGCCTTGCGCCGAGTGACGCCATTGCCATTGCCCCTGCGACACCTGGACTGCGACGGCTATCTGCTCTTGGGGGCGCGTCTCACCCGGATGTTCGGCTACGGCTTCCTGGCCGTCGTCCTGGTCCTGTATCTCACCGCGCTGGGCCTGGACGAGGCGCAGATCGGCCTCCTCCTCACGCTCACCCTGGTGGGCGACACCGCTATCTCCCTGTGGATCAGCACGCAGGCCGACCGGCTCGGCCGGCGCCGGATGCTGATCCTGGGATCGCTCCTGCTCGTCGGGGCCGGCCTGGCCTTCATCGCCACGCGCGACTTCCTCGTCCTGCTCGTCGCCGCGACCATCGGCGTCATCAGCCCCAGCGGGTACGAGGTGGGGCCGTTCCTCGCCATCGAGCAGTCGGCCCTGTCCCAGCTCGTCCGGAGCGAGCGGCGCACCCACCTCTTCGCCTGGTACAACCTGGTCGGCTCGTTCGCCACCGCGGCCGGCTCGCTCACCGGCGGGGGGCTGGCCAAGCTCGCCCAGGACTGGGGGATGACCCCCCTGGACAGCTATCGCCTCGTCCTGGCGGGCTACGCCCTGCTGGGGATCGTGCTGGCGGTGCTGTTCTGGCGGCTGAGTCCGGCGGTGGAGGTTACTCCCGAGCGACCGGGCCCTGGCCCAGGGCCGGTATCGCGGCTGGGCCTGCATCACTCGGGCGGCGTCGTGCTGCGGCTGGCCGCCCTCTTCGCCATGGACGCCTTCGCCGGGGGCTTCGTCCTGCAGAGCATCCTGGCCTACTGGTTCCACGCACGGTTCGGCGCGGGCGAAGCCATGCTGGGGATGATCTTCTTCGGCGCCAACCTGCTGGCCGGCGTCTCGGCCCTGGCCGCCTCCGCCATCGCCAGGAGGATCGGCCTCGTGAACACCATGGTCTTCACCCACCTGCCGTCCAATATCCTGCTGATCTTCGTCCCGCTGATGCCCACCCTGCCGCTGGCGATCCTGGTCCTCCTGGTCCGGTTCAGCATCTCGCAGATGGACGTGCCCACGCGACAGTCCTACACCATGGCCATCGTGAAGCCAGAGGAGCGGTCGGCGGCCGCGGGGATCACCGGGACCGCCCGCACCGTGGGCGCCTCGCTCGCCCCCATGTTCGCCGGCCTGCTCCTCGGCAACCCGGCGCTGATGAGCGGCCTCTTCTTCGTGGCCGGCGGCCTCAAGATCGCCTACGACCTCTTGCTCCTGGCCGCCTTCCGGCGCCTCAGGCCCCCCGAGGAGCGGGAGGAGCGGACGAAGGACGGATGAGACAGCCACGCGCCGACCCCCCGGGGGCGGGCCCGGGCGAGGCGGCCGGGCGGCAGGCTCAGGCCAGGGCGGGCGAAGAGGAGTCGGCGCCACCCGTCCGCTCCGGCGCGCCTAGACCCACTTCGGGACCAGCAGCCGCGGGACGATCAGGACGATCTGCGGGAAGAAGGCGGAGAGCAGGAGGATGAGGAAGATGGGAATCATCAGGACGTACAGGATCCCCAGCACCTTGGACACCGGGAACTTGGAGACCGCGCAGGCGATGAGGATGCAGAGCCCGTAGGGGAAGGTGAGCAGCCCCATGGCCATCGTCATGACGATGATCGCGCCCATGTGGATCGGGTGCACTCCCAGCGCCTTGCCGATGGGCAGCACCATCGGGGTGAACACGATGATGGCCGGGACGGCCTCCATGTAGCCCGGGGGAATGATGCTTTCTTACCTGTAACGATTGGGCTCAATTTGTTGGGATCACGCGATCTCCCCTCGCATCGCGCTCCCCGTATGCTCCGGCCCCACCTCCTCAGCGCGGTCGTCCGAGCCCCATCAATCCCTCCCGGAAGATCCGCTCGTCCATGAGCCGGAGGTCCGGGGAGACCCGCGGCCGGAACGCCATCTGCCCCAGGACATCCCGCTCCAGGTCCACGCCGGGCGCCACCTCCGTCACCACCAGGCCCTCCCTGGTGATCGTGAGGACCGCCCGCTCGGTGATGAACTGGACCCGCTG
>JBBIQE010000173.1:0-4088 GCA_037442485.1 Methylomirabilis sp. (SeqCode) | reverse complement strand
CCATGAGCTGTGCCCGGGAGCTCGACTGGGTGATCAAGAAGGAGCTCATCGCCTCCTACATGGCCAAGAAGGGCCTCGGCTTCGACGACCAGCGCATCAGCCTGCTCGATCTGCAGTACCACGACCTGCGGGCGGAGAAGGGGCTCTACTACCGCTTGGAGCGGGAGGGGTACGTGGACCGGATCCTCACCGACGCCGAGATCCGGGAGGCCATCCTCGCCCCGCCCCCGGACACGCGGGCCTACTTCCGCGGGACGTGCCTCAAGAAGTTCGCCGCACACATCTACGGGGCGAGCTGGAGTTCGATCCTCCTGGACACGGGCGAGGCCACGGTGAAGAAGATCCCCATGACCGAGCCCGCCCGGGGCACCCGGAAGCTGGTGGGCGAGATCCTGGAGCGATCGGACAGCGTGGCCGAGCTCCTGGAGCGGCTGGCGGCATAGGAGGTGGGCGGCCGGTGAATCTGTCCTTCAGCCATTCCGACCCCGGATCCAGCTTCTTCGATCTGCTGCGGCGGCAGGAGCCCACGCTCCTGCCGCAGTTCGCCGCCCAGGGCCCCGAGGCGCGCGAGGCGGCGCCCCCGCTCCCGGCGGGAACCACGGTCCTCGCGCTCCGCTTTCGGGAGGGGGTGGTCATCGCGGGGGACCGCCAGGCCACGGAGGGCTACCAGGTGGCCTCGCGGCGGATCGAGAAGGTGTACGCCGCCGACGAGCACTCGGCCATCGCCATCGCCGGGGCGGCGGGCCCCTGCCTGGAGATGGCCCGGCTCTTCCAGACCGAGCTGGCGCACTACGAGAAGCTGGAGGGGATGGGCCTCAGCCTGGAGGGCAAGGCCAACAAGCTGGCCCAGATGGTCCGCGCCAACCTGCCGCTGGCGATGCAGGGCCTGGTGGTGGTCCCCATCTTCGTCGGCTTCGATCTGAAGCGGGGGGAGGGCCGGATCTACAAGTACGATCTCGCCGGCGGCCGCTACGACGAGGCGGAGTACTACGCCATCGGCTCGGGGGGGAAGGACGCCCGGGCCACCATGAAGAAGCTGTACCGGCCGGGGATGGAGGAGGCCGAGGCGGTCCGCCTGGCGGTGGAGGCGCTGTACGACGCCGCGGAGGAGGACACCGGGACCGGCGGGCCGGATTTCGTCCGGCGGATCTTTCCCAGCGTCAAGGTGGTGACGCGGGCCGGCATCCGGGATGTGCCCGAGGAGCGCGTGGCCTCGCTGTGCGAGGCGATCATGAACGCGCGCCGGATTCCCTGAGGCGAGGAGCGCGTCATGCCCCTGCCCTACTACGTCTCCCCCGAGCAGATGATGCAGGACAAGGCGGAGTACGCCCGCAAGGGCATCGCCAAGGGGAAATCCATCGTCGCCCTGGAGTACCAGGGCGGGGTCCTGATCCTGGCGGAGAACCCCAGCGCCTCGCTGAACAAGGTCTCCGAGATCTACGACCGGATCGCCTTTGCGGGCGCCGGCAAGTACAGCGAGTTCGAGCGGCTCCGGAAGGAGGGGATCCGGTACGCGGACCTCAAGGGCTACGCCTACGGACGGGAGGACGTGACGGCCAAGTCCCTGGCCAACGCCTACTCCCAGGTGATCGGGAACATCTTCAGCATGGAGATCAAGCCGCTGGAGGTGGAGATCCTGGTCCTGGAGGTGGGGGAGGGCCCGGCCGAGAACGAGCTGTACCGCATCGCCTTCGACGGCAGCATCGCCGACGAGAAGGGTTACGCCACCATCGGGGGCCAGGCCGAGGAGCTGAAGCTGTTCCTGCGGGACAAGTACCGGGACGGGCTCAGCCTGCAGGAGGCCCTGCGGCTGGCCACCCGGGGTCTGGAGGCGGCCGCCAGCCAGAAGGTCAGCGCCGCCCACCTGGAGGTGGCGGTCCTGGAGCGGGAGCGGGCCGGACGAAAGTTCCGCCGCCTCTCCCAGGCGGAGCTGCGGGAGCTGCTGGAAGAGGAGGGAGGGGGGGCCGCCTGAACCCGGCGGCTCCCGGCCGCCATGCAACGGCGCATCTTCGGTCTCGAGAACGAATACGGGTTGATCTCTTCCTCGGTCGGTGGGCGGGTGAACCTCTCGGTGGAGAGCGCCCTGGGGTATCTGTTCGAGAAGGTCGTCTCCCGCCAGCGCGGCACCAACGATTTCCTCCGCAACGGCGCCCGCCTCTACCAGGACACCGGCTGCCACCCCGAGTACGCCACCCCCGAGTGCGACAACGCCCGCGACCTCACGCTGCACGACAAGGCCGGGGAGCGGATCATCGAGGAGCTGCTGCTGGCGGCCGAGCGGAAGCTGCACGAGAACGGGATTGACTGCGACATCTTCATCTTCAAGAACAACACGGACTCGGTGGGCAACACCTACGGCTGCCACGAGAACTACCTGGTGGAGCGGGGGGTCAACTTCCACAAGCTGGCGGAGCAGCTCATCCCCTTCTTCGTCACCCGCCAGATCTTCGCCGGGGCCGGCAAGGTCCTGAAGACGCGGCTGGGCAACCACTACTACATCTCGCAGCGGGCCCAGCACATCTACCAGGAGATCTCGGGGGCCACCACCAGCTCGCGGGGCATCATCAACACCCGCGACGAGCCCCACGCGGATGAGGAGAAGTACCGGCGGCTGCACGTCATCGTGGGCGACTCCAACATGTCCGAGGTGACCACCTACCTCAAGGTGGGCACCACCGCCATCGTGCTGGCCATGGTGGAGGACGGCTGGATCCGCAAGGACCTCGCCCTGGAGGACCCGGTGCGGGCCATCAAGGAGATCTCCCACGACACCACCTGCCGGCGCAAGGTCCGGCTGAAGCGGGGCAAGGAGTTCTCCGCCATCGAGCTGCAGCGGGAGTACCTGGAGCTGGCCCTGGAGTACTACGCCACGGCCGAGCTCTCCCCCCAGGTGAGCGACCTGCTGGAGCGCTGGCAGGCGGTCCTGGACCGGCTCGCCGAGGACCCCATGAGCTGTGCCCGGGAGCTCGACTGGGTGATCAAGAAGGAGCTCATCGCCTCCTACATGGCCAAGAAGGGCCTCGGCTTCGACGACCAGCGCATCAGCCTGCTGGATCTGCAGTACCACGACATCCGGCGCGACCGGGGGCTGTACAACGCGCTCTGCCGGCAGGGGCACGTGGAGCGGCTGTTCACCGACGCCGAGATCGACGCGGCCATGGTGACGCCCCCCCAGAGCACGCGGGCCAAGATCCGGGCCGACTTCATCAAGTTCGCCAACGAGCGGAACAAGTCCTACGACGTGGGCTGGTCCTACCTCAAGCTCAACGACCGCTACCAGCGCACCATCCTCTGCAAGGACCCCTTCAAGCCCACCGACCCGCGGGTCGAGGAGATGATCAACTCCTACTGAGGCCGCCCTGCCGCCCAGCGGAGGGGGCGTTGCGGCGTCCGTGGCTTTCCGCCGAAGCCGCGGGTGGTCGTCGTGGCGGTCCTTCACTCGCGCTGGCGTGTCCGGTCAGGAGTGCTCGGGGGATTCGCGGGTGCCGAGGATGGGATCTCGGGGCTGGCCTCCGGCTGACGGGGGAAGTGGCGCTGCAGCTCCCGGGCCACCTGGGCGATGGCCTTGAAGATCCCGTCGCAGTAGCGGCCCTCCTCGAAGTGGTGGTGGAGGTCCCGGTCCACCAGCTCCCAGAAGGCCTGGGGGGCCCGCTGCTGCACCGCCTCGCCCCCGACGATGGCGTAGCTCCGGCTGGGGGCGGAGACGTAGACCAGGACGGCGGTGGGCCGCTCGTCCTCGGGGAGCGGCCACTGCTCGAACAGGGCACGGGCGCGGGCCTGGGGATCGCGAGCCGCCCGCTCGTCAATGGAAAGTCCGATGCGCGCCCGCGTGTGCCGGCCGGCCTCGGCCAGGGCGGCCGCGATCTGCTCGCGCTCCGTCACGGTCAGGAAGCGCCGCAGGCGAAAGGACAGCAGGCGTCGCACTGCTCCTCACCGCCAAGTGGTCATGACCGCATACGCGCACCACGACAGATGAAAATGGGCCGCTGCGAGCCTATACTCCTCCCGCGGCAGGTGGGGAAGGAAGGTCGGCTTAGCGCCTGGTGCCCGCGAGCCCGTGCCAAGTGTGACCTGGGCGTTCCTTTGGC
>JBBIQE010000172.1:0-4211 GCA_037442485.1 Methylomirabilis sp. (SeqCode) | reverse complement strand
TGGCCGCGCGACCTGGTGGAGAGCGCGGGAGGCCTGCTGGCGGCCGGGGACGGGCGGAGCGCCCGGGACAGCCTGTTCTACCTCATGGCCACGCAGGAGGCGGACGGCCACTGGCCACAGAACATGTGGATGGACGGCACACCCTACTGGGCCGGCATCCAGATGGACGAGGCCGGGTTCCCCATCCTTCTGGCGGACGCCCTGCGGCGGATGAAGGCGCTCGACGGGCTGGACCCCTGGCCGATGGTCCGGCGCGCCGCGAGCTTCCTGGTCAGGAACGGTCCTGTCACCCAGCAGGACCGCTGGGAGGAGGACGGCGGGTACTCGCCCTTCACGCTGGCGGTGGAGGTTGCATCACTCCTCGCCGCCGCCGACTTCGCCGAGGAGGCGGGGGAAGGGCTGGCGGCCAGATACCTCCGGGAGACGGCCGACGCCTGGAATGCGAATGTCGAGCGGTGGACGTACGTCACCGGCACCGAGCTGGCCCGGCAGCTCGGGGTGGAGGGGTATTACGTCCGGATCGCCCCGGCCGAGGTGGCCGAGGCCGCCTCGCCGGCGCAGGGCTTCGTCCCCATCAAGAATCGTCCCCCGGGCGAGGGCAGCGCCCCCACGGCCTACATCGTCAGCCCGGATGCCCTGGCCTTAGTGCGCTTCGGGCTGCGGGCGGCTGATGATTCGCGAATCCTGAACACGGTGAGGATCATTGACGCCACTCTCAGGGCCGAGACCGCCACCGGGTCCGTCTGGCACCGGTACAATCTGGACGGCTACGGCGAGCACGCCGACGGCAGCCCCTTCGACGGGACGGGCATCGGGGCGGGGCTGGCCGCTCCTGGCGGGGGAGCGGGCCCACTACGAGCTGGCCAGGGGCAATCGGGCCGAGGCGGAGCGGCTGCTCCAGGTGATGGCGACCCAGACGAGTCCCGGCGGGCTGATCCCCGAGCAGGTGTGGGATGCGGCCGACATTCCCGAGCGCGAGCTGCGCAACGGGCATCCCTCCGGGTCGGCCATGCCGCTCGTCTGGGCGCACGCGGAATACGTCAAGCTCCTGCGGTCGCTCCGGGACGGGCGGGTGTTCGACATGCCGCCCCAACCCGTGCAGCGCTACCAGGAGGAGAACGCCGGGTCGCTCTTCCACCTCTGGCGGTTCAACCACAAGTGCCGCGGCATCCCCGCCGGAAAGCGGCTGCGCATCGAGTGCTGGCCCCGGCCCTCGTCCACTGGAGCGCGGACGGCTGGCGCACGGTGCAGGACACGCAGACCGTGGATTCGGGGCTGGGCGTCCACTTCGCCGACCTGCCCACCGAGGCGCTATCCGCCGGGAGAACGGTCCGCTTCACGCTCCTCTGGCTGGAGGCCAACCGGTGGGAAGGGGTGGACTTCGACGTGGTGATGGGCGCGGAGCTGTGCCGGTAGGTGGATGCGCGCGCTTTTCCTCTCACGCCCCCCTCCCCCCCTCCCCCACGCTGGGGGGAGGGTGCGGGTAGGTGTGCCTGAACCTGGGCAATTATCTGCTTTGGAGGGATCCACGTCGCTCGCGTATCAGGTCTCATGCTGTCACTCCGGCGAAAGCCGGAGTCCAGAGCAACCTGCGCCGCGGCATATCTCTGGATTCCGGCGTGCGCCGGAATGACGACCCGATGGGACCGCGCCTGGACCATGAGGTTGACATCCAATGCGCAACGGGAGCGAAGTGGATACCTCCCTCCGCTCTTTTCGCCCGTCGCAGTGACTCGAAGGTTTCATGAGCACGGCGGGGATCCAAGAGATGTCCATGCATGAGCGGGTCGGCGCGGGAGGAGGAAAGCGGGTTGTGACAAAGCACGAGCCCGAGGGACCGCCGGTGGTGCTCACCATCGGCCATTCGACCCGGACGCTTCCCGTGTTCCTCGAGATGCTGCGGAGCCACGGCGTGAAGCGGCTCGTGGACGTCCGCACCGTACCGCGCTCGCGACACAATCCACAGTTCAATCGCGAGACCCTGCCCGAAGCTCTCTCCGCCGCGGGTATCCGCTACACCCACATGCCGGGTCTCGGCGGCCTCCGGCACCCACGGGCCGACTCGGCGAATACGGCCTGGCGCAACGACTCGTTCCGGGGCTTCGCCGATTACATGCAGACGCCAGAGTTTGCAACCAACATAGAGGCGCTGATCGAGCGGGCCCGCAAAGAGCGGGTCGCCATCCTGTGCGCCGAGGCGGTGCCCTGGCGTTGCCACCGCTCGCTGATCGCGGATGCCCTCGTCGCACGGGGGGTCGGCGTGGAGCACATCCTGAGCGCGACCCGCACGCAGCCGCACCTGCTCACCCCCTGGGCCCGCGTCGAGGGCGAGTCCGTGACCTATCCGGTCGCGACGACGCCGGATGAGCAGGGGAGCGGGACCCGGCGGCTCCGAGGGAAAGGCCGTGCCGGGACCGGATAGGAACCGCCCGTCCCCCTCGGACAGCCAAAAGCAGATGCCCATGGGTCCGGTCACCCCTGGCGAATTTCGGGAACCGCCGGGGCCGGAGTCCTTCTTTGGAACAGCCGCGCCAGCCAGGCCCGAGGCGCGAGCCGGACCGCCAGATCGTCGAAGAGCGAGTAGGCGACCGGCGTCGCCAGCAGCGTGAGGAAGAGCGCCAGCGACTGGCCGCCCGCGATCACCGAGCCGATGGCGCGATTGTTTCCCGCGCCCGGACCGCCCGAGACGAGCAGGGGCAGGATGCCCGCCACGAACGCCAGGGTGGTCATGAGGATCGGACGCAGGCGGTCGCGGTTGGCCTGGATGATGGCTTCTTCCCGAGGCATCCCCTGGGCGCGCAGGCCGATCGTGTGATCGATCTGGAGGATGGAGTTCTTCTTCACGATCCCGAACAGGACCGGGAGCCCCAGGGCCGACAGGATGTTCAGCGACTGCCGGAACATCAGGATGGACAGCAGGGCGAAGGGCACGCTGAGCGGCAGGGCCAGGAGGATCGTGACCGGATGCAGCCAGGACTCGAACTGGGCCGCCAGGATCAGGTACATGAAGATGATGGAGAGGATGAAAGCGATCAGGAAGTTCACCGCCGCGGTGCCCATCTCCCGCGACGTCCCCGTCGTCCCGGCCCGGTAGGCGGGATCGAGATGCATGGCCCTCGCCTCTTTCCAGAGGGCATCCAGGGCCGACTGCTGGTCGTAGCCGTTCCGCATGTTGGCGCTGACGGTCACCATCCGCCGGCGGGCGAGGCGGTCCACCTGCGAGGGGCCCTGGGACTCCTGGAACGGGCCACGTTGTCCAGGCTGACGGTTCCCAGCTTCACCGAGGGCACCGCCATCTGGCTGATCCCCTCGGCGTCGGTGCGCCAGCGCGGGAGGGCGCGGGCGCGGACCTCGTACTGCTCGCCGTTTTCGTTGTAGGTCGAGATCTTGCGCCCGCCCACCATGACCCGCAGCGTGTCGGCGACATCCGCCACCTGGACCCCCAGCTCGGCCGCCTTCCTTCGATCCAGCTCCACCGACATTTCGGGCTTGCCCAGGATCAGGGTGGTGTCCACGTCCACGACCCCGGGCACTTTCGAGAGGGCCGCGGTCAGGCGCTTCGAGTACTCGGCCAGCTTCTGGATGTCCGGCCCGCTGATGGAGAACGCAATCTCCTTGTTGGCCATGCCCCCGCCCGAGATGGCCGCGACCTGGGAGACACTGGTCCGGAGTTGCTCGCCGGCGAACTTTGGGAGGACCACCTTGCGCACCTGATCCATGATCGCGAACTGGGACTCCTGGCGCTTGCCGATGTCCTGCAGCTTCACGAAGACTGTGGCGAGATTGGCCGTGCGCCGCTCGTCGTTCCCCACCAGGACCACCGTGTACGCGACCCCGGGGAGCCTTTTCACCTCCCGCCCGATCCGGGTGGCGACCAGCTCGGTCTGCTCCAGCGTCGTGCCTTCCGGCGTCCGGACCGACACCTCGAACTGCGACTCGTCGTTCTTGGGCAGGAAGTCCTTCCCGACGGCCACGAAGAGCGGCACGATCGAGACCAGTGCCACCAGCGAGGCGGTGACGATCACCCACCGGTGGGCCATGGCCCACCGCAAGAGCCTTTCGTAACCCGTGTCCAGAGCGCGGAAGAACCGGGAATCCTTGGATGAATGCCCCCCTCCCTTGCCCACCGAGAGCCAACGACTGGACATCATGGGGGTCAGGGTGAAGGCGACGAGCAGGGAGACCAGAATGCAGAACGCCATCGTGAGTCC
>JBBIQE010000171.1:0-4240 GCA_037442485.1 Methylomirabilis sp. (SeqCode) | reverse complement strand
GACTGGACCTGCTGCGCGAGGCGGCGCGGGATCGCCTGCACCAGCCCTATCGCGCCCCGTTGGTGCCGGGCATGGAAGAGGTCCTGGTGGAGGGCGAGCGGGCCGGTGCCCTGGCCTGCTTCCTGAGCGGAGCGGGGCCGACGCTCCTGGCGCTCACCACCGGGGACGGCCAGGACATCGGGGCGCGGATGGTGGCGTGCTGGAAGGCGAGGGCGACCGTGACGGCCCGGGCCCAGGTTCTGGCGATTGATCGGGACGGCCTCCATCTCTTCTGACGCGTTCGGCAGTTCGACCGTTCGAGGAGAATGGAACGGCCGAACCGCCGACCAGCCGAACGACTTATCTGCCTGCTGAGGCCTTCTTCACGAAGCGCACGTCAATCAGCCCGTCGGGATCCATCTTGGTGGCGTTGGGGATCTGCCCGACGGCCTCGAAGGTGCGGAGGACGCTCAGGACCCCTTCGCGGGTGGGCAGGCTGTCGGCGGTGAAGGTTTCCTTCGAGGCCTTGAAGGACTCGATCCAGGCGGCCCGGTCGCCCACCAGCTCGGGCGGCAGGGCGTCGGCCCACTTCTCCACGGGATTGGCCGCCATCCACTTGTTGGCCTTGACGAGGGCATTGACCACCTTCTGGACCATGGCGGGCCGCTTCTCGATGATATCCAGCCGGGCCAGGAGCCCGGTGAACTCGTAGGGCCCGCCGAAGAGGGCGCGGGTGTCCTTCTCCGTCCGGAGATCCACCAGCAGGTACGCCTTCCCCCGCTTCACCAGGTTGGTCACCCACGGGTCCACACCCACGGCCGCCACGACCTGATCGTTTTCAATGGCCGGAATGATGGTGTTGGTTCCCACACCAATGATCTTCATCTCCTCGGGCTTGACACCCTCCTTGGCCATCATGTAGCGGGCCAGCAGGTCCGTGGCCGATCCGGGGGCGGTCACGCCGACGGGCCGGTTCCTGAGGTCCCTGGGGCTCTTGATCTCGTTCCGGTACTTCGTATTGACGACGAGCGGCGTGCCCGGCAGGTGGGTGAAGGAGACGATGTACCGAAGCTCCTTCCCCTGTTGCTTCGCCTTGATCACGTGGTCAATGGCATTGGCCGAGACCTCGGTGGAGCCGCCCACCAGCGCGGCGCCCGCCACGGCGCCGCCCTTGAAGTGCTGGAGGTTCACGTCCAGCCCTTCCTCCGCGAAATAGCCCAGGGCCTTGGCCAGATCCACCTGGATGTAGACCGACGCGCCGGGTGCCGACCCGACGCCGAAGTCCACCCTCTCCCGCTCCGCCGCCCAGCCCCCCTGCCCCGCGGCCAGGACGATGGCCGCGGCCAGTCCCACGCACAGTACGCTCCGCATGTCCCCTCCTTTGTGGCCCCCCTCACGAGGGCTTCCAGTGCGAGAAGTGTTGTTCCAGGCGCTTCAAGCCGAAATCCATCAGGGCCACCACGGCCATGAGCACGATGAGGCCGGCGATCACCTGGGTGGAGTTGAACTGAGCCTCGGCGTAGGCAATGACCCAGCCCATCCCCTCGCTGGCGCCCAGGTACTCGCCCACCACGGCGCCGATCAGGGCGAAGCCGACGCTGGTCCGGAGCGAGCTGAAGATCCAGGTCATGGCCGAGGGGACGTAGACGTGCTGGATCAGTTGGCGGCGCGACCCGCCCAGGATCCGGGCGTTGTTCACGATGTCCCGGTCCACCTCCCGCAGCCCCGTATAGGTGCTGAAGAACACGACGAAGAACACCAGCGAGACGGCCATGACCACCTTGGACAGCAGGCCCAGGCCGAACCACAGGACGAAGAGCGGGGCCAGGACCACGCGGGGCAGGGCGTTCAGCAGGACCATGAGCGGGTCGAAGATGCGCGCCAGCTTCGGCGTGAAGGCGAAGAGGAAGCCGATCAGGACCCCCAGCAGCGTCCCGGCCAGGAAGCCCAGGAGCATCTCCTCCATCGTGACCCAGAGGTGGCGGAAGATGTACCCGCTGGCCAGCCAGGCCGAGATCTGCCGGAAGAGGTGGCTGGGCTGGCTCACGAAGAAGCGATCAATCCATCCCCGCCGGACCCCCACCTCCCACAGGAGGAGGAACGCGGCCAGGAGGGCGACACGCCAGGCGAAGATGTCAAGCCCGCTGCCGGCTCTTCTCATAGCTCACCCGGACCTCGTCCTTCAGGTCCTTCCACAGGGCCTCGTACAAGGCGCCGAAGGCGGGGTGGAACCGGACCTCGGTGACGGAGCGCGGGCGGCCCAGGGGGATGTCGTAGGCGCCCTTGACGCGGCCGGGCGAGGCGGTCATCACGATCACCCGGTCCGACAGGGCGATGGCCTCTTCCAGGTCGTGGGTGATGAACAGGACCGTCTTCCGCTCCTGCGCCCAGATCTCCAGCAGCTCGTTCTCCATGAGGTTGCGGGTCTGGACGTCCAGGGCGGAAAAGGGCTCGTCCATCAGGATGATGTCGGGCTCGTAGACCATGGTCGTGGCCAGGGAGGCCCGCTTGCGCATCCCCCCGGAGAGCTGGTGGGGGTGGTAGCCTTCGAATCCGGCCAGGCCGACCCGCTGGATCCAGGCCCACGCCCGCGTCCGCGCCTCGCGCGCACTGCACCCGCGGAAGACGAGGGGCAGGGCGACGTTTTCCAGGACCGTCTTCCACGGCAAGAGCGCATCGCGCTGGAAGAGGTAGCCCAGCTTCCGGTTGATGCCGGTGACCTCCTCCCCCTCCACCAGGATGCGCCCGGCGCTGGGGGGCAGCAGCCCCGAGACCATCCCCAGCAGCGTGGACTTCCCGCAGCCGGAGGGGCCGACTACCGAGACGAACTCGCCCGGGTGGACCTGGAACGATACGTCCTCGACGGCCGTGAAGGCACCCTCCGGGCCGAGGGGGAAGCGTCTGGTGACGTGGTCGAGGCGGATGGTCGCTTCGGTCTCCATGGCCAGGCGAAAACAGGCGGAAAATACAACCCGCGTCTTTGCGCTGTCAACGGAATTCGGCGACGCGCACCCTGCAGCCACCGCAGATCCACGCGGGTAACCGCAGAGGCTGTCAAAAGTTCCTGACAAGGCGTTTGATCTGAAGCCTCGGCTGGCCGAAGTTCAGCAGGAGGCACAGGCGCAGGCCGGTTGCCTTGAGGTAGTTCATGCATGGGGCCATGTGCACCTGATCCAGGCCCTTCACGGCCTTCAGCTCTACCAGGACCGCGTCCTCAACCAGAAGATCGGCCGCTTACTCCCCACTCCATCACAATGAACCGACGTCGAGTGCTGCTGTGCGACTCTGAGGTTTGCCTTCCGCAGCTCATGAACCAAGGCATTCTCGTACGCCTTCTCCAGGAAGCCGCTGCCGAGGGGATTGCTGATCTTCATCGCGGCCCCGATTATTCTCCCGGAGACTTCATTCAGTCTTTTGTTCTCTGCGTTCATCAGCGTTTATCTACGGTTGCAAATGGCAGGATTTGGAGGTGGGGACGATTGTGGAGCGGCTCGGGATAAACCTGATGCGAACCCTAGGTGCCGACGGGCAGGTGGACCGTGAACGTCGTGCCGAGGCCCACCTGGCTCTGCACGTCAATGGTTCCCTTGTGGTCCTCGATGATGCGGTGGGTGATGGCCATCCCCAGGCCCAGGCCCTTTTCCTTGGTGGTATAGAAGGGATCGAAGATCCGGGGCAGGCGCTCGGGCGGGATGCCCTGCCCCGTGTCGGAGATGACCACGCGGACGGCCGGGCCGTCCGGGGCGCCATGAACAGCCGCGTCCCCCCGCAGTTCGGAGATGACGCCCGCCGGCACCGTGCAGGTCTCCACCCGCAGATCGCCCCCTTGGGCCATGGCCTGGATCCCGTTGGCGACAAGGTTACTGAAGCACCGGTGCAGCCGCTTCTTGTCGGCCATGCAGACCGGCAGGTCCGAGCCGAACTCCCGGGAGATCTTCACGTTCTGGGCCACGGCCTGGGTCTCGTACAGTTCCAGCACCTGCGTGAGGACTTCATTCAGATTGGTCGGCTCGAGCTGCAGGGCGCTCGACCGCGCCAGCTCCATCATGTCCTCGATGACGGCCTGGACCCGTTCCAGCTCGCGCGGGACCACCCGGTCGAATTTCGCCCGGACGTCGGGATCGTCATGGTGCAGGGACATGAGCGGTCGAAGGAAGGTGTGCGTGCGGGTGCCGGCATCCACGGCCAATCTCGGCCCGGGCTTCGATGCCCTGGGGATGGCCCTCGGGCTGTACAACGAGATCGAGGTGGAGCTGACGGG
>JBBIQE010000170.1:0-4271 GCA_037442485.1 Methylomirabilis sp. (SeqCode) | reverse complement strand
ATAGACGATGAGGCCGCCGATGAGAACCATCAGGGGCAGCGACATGAGCACGGCGACCGCCGAGCGCGACCGCAGCCAGAGGGCGAGGCGGGCTGGCAGTCCCGCCACCGGCCGAGGATAGGCCGGAGCGAGTGTGCCCTCACGAACGCTGTCTGCCATGGGCCATGCCCGAATTCGCTTCTGCCCGCGCGGGACCCCGAACACGTGGCCGGGGTCCCGCGCGACACGCCCGAGACCGGATTACCGCCGCTTGTACGACTCGAGTTCCCGGGCCGCCCACTTCATGGCGTCCTTCGGGTTTTCTCCCTTCTGGGTCACCCGGGAGACCAGGTGGGGGATGGGGTAGCGGGTGTAGATCTGCACTGCCAGGTCCGGCTTGGCCGGCCAACCGCCGACGATCACCTTCTCGTCGCCCCGGACGGGATAGTTGTACTGGCCTCCCTTCGGCGGCTCGATCTCGGTCCAGATGGGATGCTCCTTGAAGGCGGGAATCTGGGGCATGTCGTAGCCCTGGGAGGCGACGATCAGCTTCCACTGCTGCTCCTTCTGCGACAGGTAGAGCAGCAGCTCCTTGGCCGCCGGCTTGTTCTTGGAGAAGCTCCAGATCCCCCAGGTGTACGGGAGGGCGCCCCGGAAGCGTCCTTTGGGGCCCCGCGGACAGTCATGGTGCCAGACCTGGGCCGCCACCTCGGGCCGGTCGCGCTTGGCCACGGTCCAGGCGCTGGGCGGGTTGAAGATCGCCGAGCCCTTGCCCGAGATCAACCACCGGTTGTTGCTGGCGTCGTCCCAGCCGTAGATGTCCGGCGGCATCACCTTGGTCAGCTCCTTGAGATACTCCAGGGCCTCCAGGGTGGCGTCGGACTCGATGGTCACGTCCCCTTTCTCGTTGACCGCCACCGATCCGAAGGAGAGGAAGAGCGGGCAGAGCCAGTCGTTGGAGTCGGTGTTCTCGGCGATGGAGGCCCCGACGGGGAAGCCGGCGGCGTGGACCTTTTTCGCCCCCTCGAGGAACTTCTTCCAGTCCCAGGAATCCACCTTGGCCTTGTTGCGCTTCTTCACGTCGGCCGGGAAAAGGTCCACCACGTCAATCCCCGCGTCCTTCTTCCACAGGTCCATGCGGGTCTCCAGGGGGTATTCGTGGGACCCGATGGGAGAGGGGAGCGTCACCCATTTCCCGTCCTGGAAGCTCAGGTAGGTGGCAACCTCATCATACTTCCCGTACTTTTTCTGGATGGCATCCGCGACATCGTTCACTGGCTCGAGCTTGTCCTTGAACTCCGTCCCGCCCCAGGTCAGGAAGGCGATGATGTCGTGGCCCGCTCCCGCCCGGGATTCGGCCGCCGCCGTGAGCTGGAGCTTGTCACCGATGGTCGTGATGTGATCGATGGAGACTTCGACCTTGTTAGCCTTGGCCCAGTCCTGGATGATGCCGTCCAGGATGCCATTGGCCCCCGGCACCCAGTGGTCCCACAGAGCCAGGCTCAGCTTGCCGGCGCCCCGGGAGATCCGTGGGAACGCCGGCGCCGAGAGGGCAGCAGCCCCCACCGCCACTGTCTTGAGGAACCTTCTTCGAGTCTGCTCTCGCATGGCCTCCCCTCCTTTTCCCCCTGCGCCCAGAGCGACGGGCGTGTTATCCCCTCCCGGCCCCCGCCTCGGAATCCGGCGGCCGGCCCTGCACCGCCAGCCGGATTTGGTCGAATATCCTGTTGACCAGACCTTTGGCTGAATACCACAGCCAAGAGGCCGGAAGCAACAACTTTCTTTGGAGGGACCCCGGGAATCTTCCGGACGGCTCCCCGCGCCAGGCTTCTCGCGACCCGGTCCCCCAGGCTGTGGCCTGACCGCGAACGGGACCGGGGCGAGCAGACCCGGGAAGAGTGATCGAACCTCGTTGCGCGCCTCGAGGCCTCTCGGGCCTCCCGTGGGCTCGTGCCGGGCTGGGCGGCGCCTCCGGGCGGCGTCGCCCCTACGGCTTCCCCCGGGAGATCACGACCTCCTTCAGCACCACGTCCGAAAGCGGCCGGTCGTTCGGCCCGCGGGGGACGTTCCCGATCGCCACCACGACCTCCTGCCCCTGCACGACCTCGCCGAAGACCGAGTGCCGGTTGTCCAGGTGCGGGGTCGGGACGTGCGTGATGAAGAACTGGCTCCCGTTGGTGTTGGGGCCGGCGTTGGCCATGGAGAGGATGCCCGCCTTGTTGTGCCGGAGATCGGGACTGAACTCGTCGGCGAACTTGTAGCCCGGCCCGCCTGTTCCGCGGCCGAGGGGGTCCCCGCCCTGGATCATGAAGTTGGGGATGACCCGGTGGAAGATCGTCCCGTTGTAGAGCGGGCGCTTCACCTTCTGCCCCGTCTTGGGATCGGTCCACTCTTTCGTGCCCGTGGCCAGCCCGACGAAGTTCTCCACCGTCTTGGGCGCCTTGTCCTCGTACAGCCGGACCACGATGTTCCCCAGGCTCGTCTTGAAGGTCGCATACAGTGGCTGGTTCACCCCGTTCTCCTTTTCTGCGGCGCCGGCCCACCCCCACACTCCGGCGAGGAGACACCCCGCGAGGATGACGCCTCCCGACGCCGCAACCCAGCTCTTCCGCCTTCGCCGAGTCTTCACTCCTCTCCTCCCGAAAGGCCGTGTCGAGGCGCCGCCTTCTCGTCCTCCGATGCCGCGACGTGCTTCAGGCCCAGCGTCTCGTAGATCCGCAAAGTGGCTTTGGACCGGTTCAGGGTGTAGAAGTGGACTCCCTGCACGCCGTTGTCAATCAGGTCCCGCACCTGCTCCGTCGCCCAGTGGATGCCCACGCGCTCGACGTACTCGTCGTCCTTGGCCCGCACGAGGGATTTCGTCAGGCGGGCGGGAAACCTGGCCCCCAGGGCCAGCTCGGCCATGCGGGCCATCCCCTTGAGGGACGTGACCGGCATGATGCCCGCGATGATCGGGACCCGGATGCCCGCAATCTCGCACCGCTCGCAGAAATCGTAGAAGTCCCGATTGTCGAAGAAGAGCTGGGTGCAGATGTAATCCGCCCCGGCATCCACCTTGGCCTTCAGGTACTCCATCTCCTTCAGGCGATTGGGCGTCTCGGGATGCCCCTCGGGAAAGCCGGCCACCCCGATGCCCATCCCGGGGAAGTGGCGACGGATGAAGGCCACTAGGTCGGCCGCGTGGGCGAAGCCTCCCGCCGGCGGGACGAAGGCAGCCTCGCCCCTGGGGGGATCCCCCCGCAGGGCCATGATGTTCTCGATCCCGTGGTCCTGGTATGCCTGGAGGATGTTGCCGATCTCCTCCTGCGTGGCGCCGACACAGGTCATGTGGGCGACCACGCTGAGGTGGGTGTGCTCGCGAATCCGGATGACGAGCTCGTGGGTGAGTTCCCGCGTGGAGCCGCCGGCCCCGTACGTCACGCTGACATAGGAGGGGCGCAACGGCACCAGGTCCTCGATGGTCTTGTAGAGCTGCTCCCCGGCCTCCCGCGTGCGGGGGGGGAAGAACTCGAAGCTGAAGCACGGCTGCTGCCGTCGCAGGATGTCTCGGATGTTCATCGCACCGCGCCGCCGTGATCCGGGAACCGCACGGGCCTCAGCAGGCGGTCCAGCCGCCGTCTATGGCGAGGATGGCGCCCGTGATGTAGCGGGCCGCATCCGAGGCCAGGAACACCAGCGCCCCGCCGATCTCCTCCGGCTGGCCGATCCGGCCCAAGGGGATCCGCTGGAGGATCCGCCGGTACCGCTCCGCGTCGGCCTCCAGGTACCCCTTGACCAGCGGCGTCAGCATGTAGCCGGGGGCGATGGCGTTCACGCGGATGCCGTGGGGGGCCAGCTCCAGGGCGAGCCCCTTGGTGAACTGCGTGACGGCCCCCTTGCTGCTGGCGTACACGACCTTGTCCCGCTCCGGCGTCAGCGCCGACATCGAGGACATATTGATGATGCAGCCGCTCTGCTGGGCGACCATCTGGCGGGCCACGGCACGGGCCACCAGGAAGATGCCCTTGACGTTGGTGTCCATGATGGCGTGCCAGTCTTCCTCCGTCATATCCACGACCGGCTTGCGCACGTTCGTCCCGGCGTTGTTGAACAGGATGTCAATGCGGCCGAACCGCTCCACCGCCGTGCGGACCGTCGCCTCGATCTCGGTGGCGCTGCGGGTGTCGGCCACCGCCACCAGCGCCTTCCGTCCCAGCCCCTCCACCAGGGCGGCCGTCTCCTCGAGCTGGCTGCGCGTCCGGCTGACCAGCGCCACGTGGGCGCCGGCCCGCGCCAGGGCCAGGGCCCCGGCG
>JBBIQE010000169.1:0-4450 GCA_037442485.1 Methylomirabilis sp. (SeqCode) | reverse complement strand
GATCAGGAAACCCAGCATGTACACGTCGCCGTGGGCGAAATTGATCAGCTCGATGATGCCGTACACCATGGTGTAGCCCAGGGCGATCAAGGCCAGGTACGAGCCGATGGTGACGCCGTTGATGAGAAGCTGAATGAAGAGTTCAGTCTGGGTCATCGAACCCCATTCCCTCTGACGGGACGGTCACGAATCCCTTCGCCCTGAGCCCTTCGGCTCTGGTCGGGACAGGCCCTTCGGCGGGAACGCCGGACAGGCGTGTCGAAGGGCGAACGCTCCGTTCGCGCCTCGACCAGCTCCCCACGAACGGATACGTTCCCGCAATTGCGACACGGGGCACTTCGCGAGGGTGCGGATGGCTTCCCCTGGCGACGGCCTGCGCGTCGCCAGGGGAAGACCAGCGTCCGCGACGGCTACTTGCAGGTCATGTCGCCACTGATGTTCCTCTGCCAGACGTACTTGCCGTCCTTGAACAGAAACCCGGACATCAGGTAGGTCGTGGGATCACCGTTGGCGTCGAAGGTGATCTTGCCGGAAACCCCCTCCAGCCCCTTGGTGGCGCGCATGGCCTCGAGGACCGCGGCGCGCCTGGCCGTGACATCGGTGGCCTTGTCGAGCTTCGGCGCCGCCCGCTTGATCGAATCCAGGATCACCAACATGCCGTTGTAGGCGTAGATGGACCAGCCGATGGGATCCCCGCCGTACTTGGCCTTGTAGTTCCTGTAAAACCTCTTCCCCACCTCGGTCGGCAGTTGATCCAGGGCCGGGCTGGCGAAGGTCACGTAGAGGTTGCCGTTGAGGATTTCCGGGCTGACCGCCTTGGGAACGGCGTCGGAATACATCGCGTCGTCGGAGAGCAGCTTCACGCCGGCCTTGAACATGCCCAGGGCGTCCATCTGCTGCGCGATCTGAGGACCGCCGGAATCCACCAGCCCGCCAAAGTAGACCAGGTCCGCACCGGAGGCCTTGACCTTGGTGAGCAGGGCCCGAAAGTCGATGTTCACGGACTCGACGCCGTCGTGGGCGACGACGCTCAGCCCGATCTTCTTGGCGTGGCTCTCGAAGACGTCGGCGATGCCCTTGCCGTACAGTTGGCGGTCGTCGAGGATGTAGACCTTCTTGAAGCCCAGGCATTTCGCCCAGGCCGCGCCGGAGGCCCCCTGGAAGTCATCCGCGCCGAAGGTGCGGAAGTAGTTGACCTTGCCGGTCGGGCGGTAGATGCCCGGTTCGCCGGGGGCATAGCCGGGCTTGGTCAGGCCGGGGTAGCTGTTGGCGGGGGTGATCTGCGCCATGCCCGCCTTGTTGGTCAAGGGCATGGAGATCTTGGCCGCGCCGGAATTGTAGGTCCCAAAGTACACCAGGGCTTGCTCGTCGGCGATGGCCTTTTGCGCGTTGTTCGCCTCGATGGTGCCGTCCCACGAGCCGGTGGTCGGCGAGGCATCGTCCAGGAACACCAGCTCGATCCGGTAGCCGGCAACCTGCCCCTTGACCTCCTCCAGCGCCATCTTGGCGGCATTCAGCATGGCCGTGCCCTCCGGGATCATGGCCCCCTGCATCGGCCAGCTGGCGTAGACCTTGATGACCTTGGCGGCTGCCGCCAGGGCCGGCGTCGCCGCCGGACCGGCCGCAAGAGCAATGAGCAGGCCCCCCACCGCGACGAGCGAAACGATCCGAAGCGCCTTCATCGCCCGACCCTCCTCCTGCTGAGATGTGTGTGGCGATCCAAACCGACAGGGATTCGATGCGGGAGCCCACCCCTCGCCTCGGTCACTACCCGTGCCGCTGTCGCACCCTCGGGCGGCCCGGCCGAGGACCTGCCTGGCCCCATCCCCCCTCCGGGACTGGACGTGCCGCTTTCATGACGTCCGCTCCGATTGGCCTCTCGACCCCGGGGCGGCGGACAGCTTGGCGCCGCGCCCGACCCGACAACCCTGCGGCAAGCATCACATAGCCGGAAGAGGGGTGTCAACCCCAATCCTCCGCGTCAGGCGGGATCGGAGGCGGCCGCACCTCCGGGTCCCTTGGCGGCCAGGATCCGCCGCCGGAATTCGGCGGCCGCGGCCGCGATGTCGGGGGCCGCCACCACCGCCGAGATGACCGCCGGCGCCGTGGCCCCGGCGGCGATCACGGCCGCAACATTTTCCAGGGTGATGCCCCCGATGGCCAGGATGGGCAGGGGCACGGCCGCGCGGATCTCGCGGAGCGCCTCCAGGCCGCGGGGCGTGTACCCGGTCTCCTTGGTGCCGGTGGGAAACATCGGGCCGAAGCCGATGTAGTCGGCCCCGGCCGCCCGCGCCGCCTCGGCCTGCTCGCGGGTGTGGGTCGAGACCCCCAGGATGCCCCCCGGGGGGAGGAGGCGGCGCGCCGCCTCGGCCGGCAGGTCCTCCTGGCCCAGGTGGACGCCGTCCGCCCGTGCGGCCAGCGCCAGGTCGAGGCGATCGTTCACGATGAAGAGGGCGCCGGCGGCCCGGCAGAGGTCCCGGATGGCCCGCGCCTGGTGCAGGAGGGCCCGCAGGTCGCCCGCCTTGTCGCGGAGCTGGATCATATCCGCCCCGCCCGCCAGGGCCGCCCGGGCGATCGCCACATGCTCCTGGCCGCGAGCGAGGTGCGGATCGGTGATCACGCACAGCTCCAGGCGGCCCCGCATCACTGCTCCGGCATCCTTTCGACCTCCGCCCTCCGTCCTCCGAATGGCCGCGCCCTCTCACCCCTCCTGCAGCAGCCGTTCGAGGAATCGGGTCGAGGTCTTCCCGGCGAGGAAGTCCGGATGGCGCAGCACCTTCTGATGGAACGGGATGGTGGTCTGCACGCCCTGGATCAGGGTCTCATCCAGCGCCCGCTGCATCCGGGCCACGGCCTCGTCGCGATCGCGGCCATGCACGATCAGCTTGGCCAGCAGGGAGTCGTAGTGGGGGGGGACGATGTAGCCCACGTAGGCATGGCTGTCCAGGCGCACGCCGGGCCCCCCGGGGGGCCGCAGGTTCGTCACCCGGCCGGGCGAGGGGAGGAACCGATCCGGGTCCTCGGCGTTGATCCGGCACTCCAGGCTGTGGCCGGCGAGCCGGACCTGCTCCTGGGCGAGGGGCAAGGGCTCGCCGGCCGCGATGCGAAGCTGCGCCTTCACCAGATCCAGCCCCGTCACCATCTCGGTCACGGGATGCTCCACCTGGATCCGGGTGTTCATCTCCATGAAGAAGAAGTCCCCCGACCCCTCCAGCAGGAACTCCACCGTGCCCGCGTTCCGATAGCCGGCAGCCTGCGCCACGCGGAGCGCCGCCTCCCCCATGGCCTGGCGCAGCGCGGGGGTCAAGGCCGGGGACGGCGCCTCCTCCAGCAGCTTCTGGTGGCGCCGCTGGATGGAGCAGTCGCGCTCGCCCAGGTGAATGCCACGCCCCCCGCCGTCCACCAGGATCTGGATCTCCACGTGGCGCGGATCGGGCAGGAACCGCTCCAGGTACACGCCCGCATCCCCGAAGGCCGCGGCCGCCTCGGCCGCCGCCGTGGCCAGGGCCGCCTCCAGCGCCTCGGGGGCCGCGACCACGCGCATCCCCTTTCCCCCGCCGCCGGCGCTGGCCTTGATGATGACGGGGTAGCCGATCTCCCGCGCGGCCCGCCTGGCCTCTTCCAGATCCCGGACCGGATGCTCGGTGCCCGGCAGGACGGGAACGCCGTGGGCGGCCGCCATCCGCCGGGCCGCGGCCTTGTCACCCATGGCCTGGATGCTGGAGGCGGGGGGGCCGATGAACTGGATGCCGCAGCGCTCGCACACCTCGGCGAACTGCGGGTTCTCCGCCAGGAACCCGTATCCCGGATGGATGGCCTCGGCGCCGGTGATCTCCGCGGCGCTGATGATGCGCGGCACCTGAAGGTAGCTTTGCGCGGCCGGGGGCGGACCGATGCACACCGCCTCATCCGCAAGCTGCACATGCAGCGCATCGGCGTCCGCCTGGGAAAAGACGGCCACGGTGCGGATCCCCAGCTCCCGGCAGGCCCGGATGATCCGCACGGCGATCTCGCCGCGGTTGGCAATCAGCACCTTGGAAAACACGGGATAGGCCTCGGCCCTGGCGGCATCCAAATCCCACACCATGTCGCCGGAGGGGCTCTGCCCTTCCCATCTCGGCCCAGCCTGTCTCAGGTGCATGGGCCGACCACGAGACGGGTGCGGTCCGTCCGCGGGCCCGCCTCAGGCGGGCTCGACCAGGAAGAGCGTCTGCCCGAACTCCACCGGCTGGCCGTTCTCCACCAGGATCTTGGCGATCCGGCCCTTGACCTCGGACTCGATCTCGTTCATGAGCTTCATGGCCTCGATGATGCAGAGCACGGTCCCCTTCTGGATCAGGTCCCCCTCCTTGACGTAGGGCTCGGCGCCCGGCGCCGGCGCGCGGTAGAAGGTGCCGACCATGGGCGAGACCACGGGGAGGAGGCCGGCCGCCTCGGGGGAGGGCGCGGG
>JBBIQE010000168.1:0-4636 GCA_037442485.1 Methylomirabilis sp. (SeqCode) | reverse complement strand
AAGGACGAGGACGGCCGCCATGAGAAGAAAGACGATGGCGAGGTGCAACGTCCGCGGAAGGAACAGGATGCCGAAGGCCTGGAGGACGCCGATCAGGACCGCCCCCAGGAGCGCCCCGAAGGCGCTCCCCATGCCGCCGATGACCACCACCACGAAGGCCTCGACGATGACGCTCGTGTCCATGACCACGGTGAGCGCCACCCGCGGCACCTGGAGGGCCCCGGCCAGGCCGGTGAGGAACGCCCCCAGGACGAAGACGCCGGTGAAGAGCCAGGCCTGATTCACCCCGAGCGCCCCGACCATCTCGCGGTCGGCCGTGGCGGCGCGGATCAGGATCCCCCACCGGGTCCGATAGAGCAGCCACCAGAGCGCCAGGGCCACCAGGGGACCCAGGAGCAGGATGGCGAGGTCGTATGTCGGGAAGCCCTGCCCCAGAATCGGCACGGACCCGCCCAGGCCGGGGGGACTGGGTCCCGTCCGGTTCTCCGTGCCCCAGAAGAACCGCACGGCGTCCCCGATCAGCAGGACCACGGCAAAGGTGAGGAGCAGTTGGTAGAGCGGCGGCGCCTGGTAGATGCGCCGCAGCAGGCAGACCTCGATGAGGCCGCCCAGCAGGGCCACCCCCACTGCCGCCAGGAGAACGCCGGCATAGAAGCCGGCAGGGCCCAGGGGGAGCATCCTGGTCAGGGTCATCGTGAGATACGCCCCCAGCATGTAGAGGGAGCCGTGGGCGAAGTTGATCACCCGCGTCACCCCGAAGATGAGGGACAGCCCCGAGGCCACGAGGAACAGGAACATCGCGTTGGCCAGTCCGGTCAGGAGTTGGACGATGAAGAGAGACATGCAATGGGGTGAGGACAGGGGTTGGGGGTTGGGCGCCTCGCCCGCGCGACTACCGGACCGGGCGAGCGGCCTCCCGCATCCTGCGCACCTCGGCCTCGGAGGGAAGGACCTTCTCGCCGGGGACGTATTCCCAGTTCACCATGATCCCGACCCCGCGCGTCCTGTCGAGCCGCGTGGTCCCCACCCAGGCCCCCATGGTGGACTGGTGGTCGAAGGGCCGGTAGGTGATGGGCCCGATGGGGCTTTCAACCTTCAGGCCCTCCAGGGCGCTCAGCAGCTTCTCCGTCTGGGTGTCCTTCGCCTTCCGGATGGCCTCGAAGATGGACAGAAAGGTGAGGTAGCCCACCAGGCTGCCCTGCACCGGGCTGCGGCCCGTCCGCTTCTCGAAGCTCGCGACGAAGGCCTTGTGAGCGGGGCTTCGGATGTCATACCAGGGATAGCCGGTGACCAGCATCCCCTCCGGGGCCTCCAGCTTCAGCGGGTCCATGTACTCCGGCTCGCCCAACAGGATGCCGACGAAGAAGGCCCGCTGGAACAGCCCCCTTCTCTTGCCTTCGCGGGCGAAGGCGATCCAGTCGCTGCCGAAGAGGGAGACGTACACGGCCTCGGGCTGCTGGCCCAGGAGGGCGGCGACGTATCCCCCGGGCTCGATCTTCCCCAGCGTCGGCCAATGCTCGCCCACGAGCTCGACCTCGGGCTTCAGCTCCTTGAGGCGCGCCCAGAACGTCTCCCAGGCCCGATGGCCGTATTCGTAGTTCGGACCGATGACCGCCCACCGCCTGTACGGGAGCTTCGCCGCCCGCTCCGCCAGCATCCGTCCCTGCTCGTAGGTGTTGGGGCGGACGCGGAAGACGTAGCGGTGGCCCTGGGACCAGGTGAGCGCCTCGGTCAGCGGTTCCGCGGCGACGAAGAGGACCCTGTTCTGCCGGGCGAAGTCCGAGACGGCGAGACCCACGTTGCTCAGAAACGTTCCGGCCAGGAGGGCGACCTTCTCGCCGAACACCAGCTCCTGGGCGTGCTTGACCGCCTCGGCCGGATTGCCCTTGTCGTCGCGGAAAAGCACCTCCACGCGCCGGCCCAGGAGCCCCCCCGCGGCGTTGACCTCGTCCACCGCCATCTCCACCGCCTGCCGGTACGGGAGGGTGAAGCCGGCCGCGATGCCGGTGTACGAGTTGATCTCGCCGATCCGGATGGGCGCCTGCGCGCCAGTCCGGGACGTAAGCCC
Organism: Methylomirabilis sp. (SeqCode); assembly: GCA_037442485.1. Taxonomy (GTDB): domain Bacteria; phylum Methylomirabilota; class Methylomirabilia; order Methylomirabilales; family 2-02-FULL-66-22; genus 2-02-FULL-66-22. Next base: position 2,568 of record JBBIQE010000168.1, on the reverse strand, counting down.
CAGGAGGAGCATGAGCACCAAACCACCGACCAACTGCCAGCGCATCAATCTCGGCCCTCCCGACCTGGACGGCAGCCCACCGGCGACCCCGGCCTTCGGCATCCGCGCCGATCCTCTGCCGTCGAGTGGGGCTCACTCTACGTCAGTCAAAAAGGGGCTGTCAAGGCAAATGGGAACGCGGGATGCCTCCGCCCTCGATCCCGGCCGCGACAGAGAGGACCGCAAAGCGGTCCGGGCCGTGGCCGCGGATCTTGGAGACCCGTACAAGTAGCCGGAAACGTTGGAGAAAATCGGCTGGCTGATCGGCTCAGAAAAATTCAGAAAAATGGGCTTGACACGTCTTCTGGGCTGCGCTACAAGGGTGGCCTCGCTGGCCGGGGAATCCTGAAAAGTGTTTATTTTCAATATGTTCCACACATTTCCGTGTTCCTTTCCCGGTTGCACAACCTGGGGACAAATCCCCGAACATCCTAAAAAAATGAGGGTTTCTGGTTATCCACACCTGTGGACAAGTCTGTGGATAACCCCAAGGCCGCTCTGGAAGCGGACTGAACGGGCCGAAGCCTGCACTCATCCAGGATTCTCGGGCAGTTAGGCCGTTGGACGGGCTGTGGATAAGTTGCTCGGAGGAAGGCGTATGAAAGGGACGGTGTCGTCGGCGAACGCGCGCGAACTCTGGGACGAGGCCCTGTCGGTCATCCGGAACCGAATCAGCCGGCAGAGCTTCGAGGCATGGTTCCGTCCCCTCAGCCTGGGGGCCGTGGAGGACCACCGGATCCACGTCCTGCTGCCCAATCGGTTCTTCAAGGAATGGTTCGAGGAGCACTACCTGGGCCTCCTCCGCTCGGCGCTGGAGGATCTCATGTTCACCAAGGTGGAGGTGGTCCTCCTCCTGCCGGAGAAGGAGGACGCACCCGCCGCCCTCGCCCGGGAGGAGCCCGCCCAGCCGCGCGCCGCGCGCCGGCCCCGGGACCCCGCCGCCCAGTTCAATCCCAAGTACAGCTTCGACTCCTTCGTGGTCGGATCGAGCAACCAGTTCGCCCACGCCGCCTGCCTGGCCGTGGCCGAGCAGCTCTCCAAGGCCTACAACCCCCTGTTCATCTACGGGGGCGTGGGCCTCGGGAAGACGCACCTCCTGCACGCCATCGGCCACCTGGCCCTGCAGCGCAACCCGCGGATCAAGGTCTCGTACGTCTCCTCGGAGAAGTTCACCAACGACCTCATCAACGCCATCCGCTTCGACGCCACGGTGGAGTTCCGGAACCGGTATCGCAGCCTGGATCTCCTCCTCATTGACGACATCCAGTTCATCGCCGGCAAGGAGCGGACCCAGGAGGAGTTCTTCCACACCTTCAACGACCTGTACGACTCGTCGAAGCAGATCGTCATCAGCTCGGACAGCCTGCCCCGGGAGATCCCCACGCTGGAGGAACGGCTGCGCTCCCGGTTCGAGTGGGGCCTCATCGCCGACATCCAGCCGCCCGATCTGGAGACCAAGGCGGCCATCCTGCGCAAGAAGGCCCAGGCCGAGGGGGTGCGCCTGCCGGACGAGGTCTCCCTCTTCATCGCCAAGCACGCCAAGTCCAACATTCGGGAGCTGGAGGGCTCCCTGGTCCGGCTGGTGGCCCACGCCTCCTTCACGGGGAGGGAGCTCAGCCTGGAGCTGGCCCAGGAGGTCCTGAAGGACCTCACGGCCGAGCAGCAGCGGCTGCCCACCATCCCCTCCATCCAGAAGGCGGTGGCGGACTTCTACGGCGTGCGCGTGGAGGATCTGCGCTCGCGGGGACGAAACAAGTCCATCGTCCTGCCCCGCCAGGTGGCCATGTACCTCTGCCGCGAGATCGTCAAGGCCTCCCTGCCCGACATCGGCGACGGCTTCGGCGGCAAGGACCACTCCACCGTCATCCATGCCTGCGAGAAGGTCAAGCGGAAGATCGCGGGCGAGGATGCCTTCCGCAAGCAGATCCACGACCTGAGCGCGCTGCTGTCGGCCTGACCCGGTGTCCCGGCTCTGCGGGAAAGGGACCCGGGGGAAACAGTACGGCCCGCCCCCCCGACCTGGGAGGGGGCGGGCCGTGTCAGGTTGGCGAGGATAGTCTCAGCGGCAGCGGAGGTTGCGCTCCCGCATCTTCTCCCGGGCGAGCTGCGCTTCGCGGGTCCGGCTGTACTTGGATTTCGGTTCGGTCAGCTCGCAGAGCGCCGCCGTCGCGCCCTTGAGGTCGTTCAGCTGCAGGTAGGCATCCCCCTGCTTGAACAGCGCGCTGGGGACCTTGGGGCTGTCCGGGTAGTCCCGGATCACGACCTCGAATTCCGCGATGGCCTGCGCGTAGTTCCGCTGGCCGTAGTAGGACTCGCCCAGCCAGTACTGCGCGTTGGGCACCAGGCTGGTCTTGGGGTAGTTCTGGATATAGGTCCGGAAGCCCGTGATGGCCAGATCGTAGTCCCCCTTGGTGTAGTCGCTCAGCGCGTTCTTGTAGACCTCTTCGGGGGGCAGGAGCACCTGCTGGATCGGCTGGGACGGCGGCGGGGGCGCAGCCGGCGCCGGGGCCGGCGCGGGCACCGAGGGCG
>JBBIQE010000167.1:0-4796 GCA_037442485.1 Methylomirabilis sp. (SeqCode) | reverse complement strand
GCTCGCCGACCAGGGTCAGGCGCGCGGCCGGCAGCGCGCCGGGAGCGACGTTGGCCGGGGAGGCTACGGGCTGGCTCACGGCTCAGGCCCCATCCGGCAGGATGTGGGTCCCCGTCTCGCCCCGCAACGCCGGGAGCCCCTCGTTGAGGTGGGCGATGATGGCACGCCGGCCGCCCCCCTGGAGGAACCGGATGGCGGCCTCGACCTTCGGGCCCATGCTTCCCGCAGGGAAATGGCCTTCCGCCTGATAGCGCCGGATCTCCGAGAGGGTGACGCGATCCAGCTCCCGCTGCTGCGGCGTCCGGTAATGGATGGCGATCCGGGAGACCGCGGTGAGGATCATCAGGACCGGAATCTTGAGCACGTTCGCCATGAGGGCGGAGGTGAGGTCCTTGTCGATGACGGCCTGCACCCCGCGGCGAACCTTCTTCGGACCGCGCACCACGGGAATGCCGCCCCCGCCCCCCGCGATGACCACGGTCCCACGTTTCGCCAGGGCCTCGATGAGCGAGATGTCCACGATGTGCCTGGGCCTGGGTGAGGGCACCACCATCCGCCAGCCCCGGCCGGCATCCTCGCGCAGGGTCCAGCCGAGCTCCTCGGTGAGAGCGCGGGCCTCCTCCTCGGTGTAGAAGTACCCGACCGGCTTGGTCGGGTTCTGGAAGGCCGGATCGTCCGAGTCCACCTCGACCTGGGTGAGCAGGCACACCACGTGGCGCGGGTTGTCCGCCTCGCGCAGGGCGTTCTCGAACGCCTGCATCAGCAGGTAGGCGATGCCGCCCTGGCTGTGGGCCACGCAGATGTCCAGCGGCATGGGCACGACCCGGTGCCGGGCCACGGCCTGGCGCAGGAGGATCTTGCCCACGACCGGCCCGTTGCCGTGGGTCACGATCAGCTCGTTCGTGAGCTCCATGAGGGGGAGGAGGGCGCGGCCCGTCGCCGCGGTGATGGCGAGCTGCTCCTCGGCGGTGCCCATGCTGTCGGCGGGATGGATGGCGTTGCCGCCGATGGCGACGAGCAGGCGCCTCGGAATCTCATCCGGCGTGTTCATGGCGCCTCCTCTCGGAGAGCCGGTGCAAGAACCACCGCCTGGGTTCGATCACGGGTAAGCTATCCTGGCAGGCTCTGACGCTGGCGGGGTGGCCTGGGTGCTGGCGAAGGCCTGCAGGGCTTTCCCGAAGCACTCCATAGCTCTATCTCCCTTGGCAGCCGCCACCAGTCCGCCGGATGCCTCACCCCGACCCGCGGGCCGGTATGCCGACGCCCGTGGGGCTGGTCCGAGGCGGTCGGGCCAGGGCCCGCCGGGGTTACGGCGCCGAACGTCACCCTCGCCTGCACGGCTCTCTCATGGGATAGGGAGAGCCGCGAGGGAATGCGGGGCCGGTGGAGAGGTGCGCCTCAAAACGCCGCCACCACGCCGTCGCCGCGGGGATCGGCGGCGCCCTCGAGGACGCCGGAGGGATGGCGGACGATGGCGCCGGCGTGACCCATGATGTCGCTGAAGTCCCCCACGACCTCGACGTCATGGCCGGCCTTGCGCAGCCGCTGGATGAGGCCGGGATCGAAGCGGCTCTCCAGCTTGAGATTCGTGCTCGGGGCGCCCCAGGTCCGGCCGAGGAGCCAGCGCGGGGCCGTGACCGCGGCCTGGAGCTCCTGCCCGTACAGGGCGGTGCGCGTGAACAGCGCGGCCTGGGTCTGGGGCTGGCCCTCGCCCCCCATCGTCCCATAGACCATCACCCGGTCGTCGCGGAGCTTCGCCATGGCGGGGTTCAAAGTGTGGAACGGCTTGCGGCCGGGGCGCAGGACGTTCAGGGCGCCCTCCGCCAGGGAAAAGCTCGCGCCGCGGTTCTGCCAGAGAATGCCCGTGCCTCCCAGGACCACGCCCGAGCCGAACTCCCAGTAGATGCTCTGGATCAGGCTGACGGCCCGTCCCGCCGCGTCAATCACCCCCAGCCACACGGTATCCCCGCCCTGCGTCGGCGCCTGCCTGTGCGATGCAGGCAGACAGGCGGGCCAGGGCGCCGCCCTGTCCGGGCGAATGCGGCCCGCCATCTCTGCCAGGGCGGATTCGGTGAGGAAGCTCGCCGGGTCCTCCTCCAGGTAGGCCGGATCCGTGACCACGCGGTCTCGAATCCCGACGGCCTGCTTCGTGGCCTCGACGAGGCCGTGCAGGTGGGCGAAGCCCTCGGCCTCGGCGCAGGCGAGCCGATCGAAGATACCCAGGATGAGGAGCGACGCCAACCCCTGCGTCGGCGGGGGGAGGTTGTACGCAGTCCCGCAGCGCAGGGCGACGCGAAGCGGTGCCGTCTCCACCGCGCGGTGCGCCCGGAGGTCCGCTTCCCCAACCGGGCTGCCGAGCCGCGTGAGGTCGGCTGCGATGGCCGCGCCGATCTCGCCCCGATAGAAATCATCCAGGCCGGATCGTGCCAGTCGCTCCAGGGTGTCCGCCAGCGCGGGCTGCCGGAACAGCGAGCCCGCGGCCGGCGGCGCTCCGCCCGCCAGGAATTGTGCGGTGAAGCCGGGGACGTCCTTCAGTTCGGCGAGCTTGGCCGCCGTGTTCCGGTACTGGCTCCCCGTCACGGGAACGCCCGCGCGGGCGTAGTGGATGGCATCCGCCAGGATCCGGGACAGGGGCAGGCGGCCCCCCCATCGTCTGCTCGCCTGGAGCGCGGTCTCCCAGCCCGAGATCGCCCCCGCCACGGTGTTGGCCGCGAGCGGTCCCCGGGGCGGGATCGCCCCGCAGCCGCGCTCGCGATAGAAGGCCACGGTCGCCTGTCGCGCCGCGCCCCCGCAGGCGAGGATGCCGACCGGCTCCCATCCCGGCTCGCCGACCAGCCAGAAGTTGTCCCCGCCGATGCTGTTCATGTGGGGATAGACCACGGCGATCGTCGCCGCGGCCGCCACGGCCGCCTCGAGGGCGTTGCCGCCCTCGCGCAGCACCGCCAGGCCGGTCTGCGCGGCGAGGTGGTGGGGCGCGACGACCATGCCGCGCGTCGATTTTGGGGTCTGAAGCATGCCGGACTCCTTTGCGGTTGGAGACGCTGCAGGGGCCCAGGTCCCGCTGGGCGGCTACGCGCCTCCGCAGGCGCCGCGAGGATGGCGCCACTCGGCCTGCGCTGTCAAGCATCCAGGGGGCAAAGGGAGAACAAATGAGGCAACCTCCTCGCGGTTGGCGTACCGGGCGACTTGCCTCTGGCCTGCGGGTCCTGGTATGTTGCCTGCGCCCGCAGGGGGACGCCCTTTCCGACCCGACAGGGGGGCAGGGGGGTTGCCCGCCCTCCCTGCTCATGCTGGCCCAGCGCCCTCGGGGCGCGATGCCGATCCGGGCTGGAACGAGCTGCAGGCCCCCCTGCTCACGGCCCTGTGGAAGGGGGCCATCGACCCGCTCATGGACGTGACCGCCTTGATGAGAGATGCCGCCGTGGCGAAGGCGCTGGCCTGGGTGGATGCCCACGCGGCCCGGGTGGTAGAAGAGGCCATCCGGATCTGCGAGATCCCGGCGCCGACCTTCGAGGAAGGGGAGCGGGCCAACTACGTGCGGGGTCGCTTCGAGGCGCTGGGCCTGCACGAGGTGACCATTGACGCCGCAGGAAACGTCCGGGGACGGCGGCCGGGCTCCGGCGCCGGCTCCGGCCTGGCCATGGCGGCCCACCTGGACACGGTCTTCCCCGGGGGGACCGACGTGCGGGTAAAGCGCGAGGGCGGCCGGCTGCTGGCGCCGGGGATCGGGGACAACAGCGTGGCCATCGCGGGCCTTCTGGCCATGGTGGAGGCGCTGAATGCCGCCGGTGTGAAAACCGGCGGGGACCTCCATCTCGCCTGCGACACCTGCGAGGAGGGGCTGGGCGATCTCAGGGGGATGAAGGCCTTCATGGCCGCCGTGAAGGACAGGGTGGCGGCCGCCATCGCCGTGGAGGGCATGAAGGTCAACCGGATCATCCACGTGGCCGTGGGCAGCCGCCGGTACCGGGTGATCTACACCGCGCGGGGCGGGCACAGTTGGGGCCACTTCGGCTCGCCCAGCGCCATCCATATCCTGGGCCGGGCCATTGCGGAGATCTGCCGTCTGGAGGTGCCCACGGATCCCAAGACCACGTACAACGTGGGCGTGATCCACGGCGGGACCACGGTCAATACCATCGCGGCCGAGGCCGACATGCTGGTGGACCTGCGCTCCATTGACGCGAAGTCTCTGGCAGACCTGGAGAGTCGGGTGCTCGCCATCGTGGATCGGGCGGCCAGGGAGGGGGAGGGTCAGGTCAGGCTGGAGCTGGTGGGCGACCGGCCCGCCGGGGCGATCCCGGCGGATCATCCCGTCGTGCAGGCGTGCCTGGCCGTCCACCGGGCCCTCGGGCTCCAGACCGTCACCGAGCCCGGCAGCACGGACCACAACGTGCCGCTCTCCATGGGGATCCCCGGCGTGTGCCTCTCCATCACCGAGGGGGCGAACGAACACCGCCTGGACGAGTACATCGAGACCGGCCCGATCCCGACCGGGGTGAAGAACATCCTGCTGGCTGCGCTGGCCCTGACGGGCCAATAGCGCCTGGCGCCGAGCGCTGGGAATCACCGGCCACCGACCATCGTCACTGGTCCGAAAATCTCCTGGACGTGCCCCCGCCGTCGGGGACTGCCCTTACCGGACTGGGCAATGGGACGGGCGGGCCGATCCTGCCCGGAGATCGGATCCGCCTCCTGCAGACGCCTTCCCAGGGCGGCGAGTCCGCGCCCGTCCATGGCCTCGCCGCCCCCCCGGTCCGATCAGCCCACCCCGCCGAGCCGCGCCCGGGCCTGGC
>JBBIQE010000166.1:0-4944 GCA_037442485.1 Methylomirabilis sp. (SeqCode) | reverse complement strand
CGAGTTGCATAAGTCCATGGTAGGAGCCGCTTCGGAATTTCAACTAAAAATGGGCTTGACTCGAATGGTGAGCTGCCGACCCGTTCAGGGGAGTGTATGGTCCTCCCGTCAATTGCAATCCTCGACGAAAGCGCCGCGAATGCACGCCTGTTTTTTTCGACCCTACTGAAGGGTGCCGCTCACACGGTCGGAGACTCAAGATCCGAGTCTGAGGAGGAGCTAAATGCAACCAGGGGCGGTTCACTGCTCGGTCCGCTCGCCCTGCACCTTGCGCCAGAGGGTGACGGTGCTGATGCCCAGGATCTCGGAGGCGCGTTTGCGGTTCCAGCGGGTCGCCTGGAGGACCTCCAGGATGTAGTCGCGCTCCACCTTTTCCAGGCTGGGAAGCTCGGTCGGGTCGGCGAGGGCGCCGGCCGGGCGCCGCGCCCCGGGCAGGCCGGGACGGGCCCTACGCGCGGCGGGGGCGAGGTGGGCGAAGCTCTCCCAGTCGAGCATGTCTCCCTCGCTCAGGATGAGGGCGCGCTCGACGCTGTGCTCCAGCTCGCGCACGTTGCCGGGCCAGTCGTAGGCCAACAGAAGTTCGAGGGCAGCCGGCGTGATCCCGCGGACCCGCTTCTGGAGCTTGCGCCCATACTTGGCCAGGAAATGCTCGGCGAGAAGGGGGATGTCCTCCTTCCGCTCCCGCAGAGGCGGGGTCTGGATCGGGACCACGTTCAGGCGATAGAAGAGGTCATCCCGGAAGGTCCCCTCCCGCGTGGCCTGGGCCAGGTCGCGGTTCGTGGCGGCGAGGATCCGGACGTCCACCCGAAGACTCCGCTCGCTCCCGATGGGGCTCACCTCACCCTCCTGGAGAGCCCGGAGGAGCTTGACCTGGAGGGCGGGGGCGAGGGCCCCTACCTCGTCCAGGAACAGCGAGCCGCGATGCGCCAGCTCGAAGCTGCCGCGCCTCCGGCGGATGGCGCCGGTGAAGGCGCCGCGCTCGTGGCCGAACAGCTCGCTTTCCAGAAGCTCCGACGGGAGGGCGGCGCAATTGACGGTGATCAGCGGGGCGGCGGCGCGGCGGCTGCGGGCGTGGATGGCGCGGGCCACCAGCTCTTTGCCCGTCCCCGTCTCGCCGAGGATCAGGACCGTGGAGTCGGTCTCGGCGACCCGGGCGATCAACTGCTGGACGCGCTGGATGGCGGGGCTCGCCCCGACGAGCAGCGCTTCCCGGCTCGCCGACAGGCGCTCCCGCAGGTCGGCGTTCTCGCCCGCCAGCTCCTGGCGTTCCAGGGCGTTCCGCACCACCAGGCGCAGCTCGTCGGGCGTGAAAGGCTTGGGGATGTAGTCGTAGGCGCCCTCTTTCATCGAGGCCACGGCCGTCTCCACCGTGGCGTAGCCGGTGATGATGACCACGGCCATCTCGGGATCAATGCGCTTGATGGCCTTGAGCAGCTCCAGGCCGTCCACCTGGGGCATCTTCAGGTCGGTGATGGCGAGGTCGAAGGGGCGGGCGTGGAGGAGCCGGACGGCCTCCTGGGCCGAGGTGGCCGTCTCCACCAGGCATCCGTCCTTGCGCAGGATCTGGGTGCAGGCGTCGAGGGTGTCGGCCTCGTCGTCCACGAGGAGGATGCGCCGGCCCTGCAGGGCGGCCCGGCCGTTTCGGTGATTGCCCATGTCCCCCCTCCCGTCGCGTGTCCGCTGAGCAGCCGTCAAAGATACAAACCGGCATGAGGCCAGGGCGCCACGGCCCCCACCCCTGGCCTCCCCCAGCGCGGGGGGAGGGCAGGAGGGGGGCTGAGACATCAGCCCACCGGCAGCTCCACGGTGAAGGCGGCGCCCGCGCCGTTTCCCCCCGCCGGGCTCTCGGCCCAGATGCGGCCGTGGTGCCGCTCCACGATCCCGTAGCAGATGGAGAGTCCCAGGCCCGTACCCGCCGGCTTGGTGGTGAAGAACGGGTCGAAGATGCGGGGCAGAAGCTCCGCAGGGATTCCCGGTCCGTTGTCGGTGACGCGCACGCGGACGGTTCGCCCCTCCTCCCCGGGGGCCGTCTCGACCCGGATCTCCCCCCGATCCTCCACGGCCTGGATGGCGTTCTGGAGCAGGTTGACCAGCACCTGGAGCACCTGGTTCCTGTCGCAGGCGACCCGGGGCAGGTCCGCCTCCAGGCGGAGCTGGCAGCGGATGTCCCGCAGGCGCATCTCGTTGCCCAGCATCTGCACCGAGCTTCGCGCGATCTCGTTGAGATCCTGCAGGCTGATGTGGGTCTCGGACTCCTTGGCGTAATCCAGCAGGCTCTTGACGATCCCCTTGCAGCGGAGGGTGTTCTCGACGATGTGGCGCAGGCCGGGCGCCCGGGGATCGGCGGGGGGCAGCTCTTCCAGCAAGAGCGTCGCGTAGAGCAGGATGTTGCCCAGCGGGTTGTTCAGCTCGTGGGCCACCCCGGCCGCCAGTTGCCCTGTGGCCGCCAGCTTCTCCGACTGCATGAGCTGCTGCTGGAGCCGTTCCTTGAGCCGCTCTTCGGTCAGATCCCGGGTGATCTCGACCAGGGCGAGGAGACGGCGGTCCTCATTCCGCAGGGGCACCACGGACATGAGCGCCGGGAAGTATCGCCCGTCCCGGCTGCGCAGGCGGACCTCCTCGGTGATGGGGCCCTGGGCGCGGGCCCGTTCCAGGATGTCGCCGCGCCCCTCCCCGAGGACGCGGCACGTCTTGCCCAGGACGTCGGCCGCGGGGATCCGGAAGGTGTCCTCGGCCCCCCGGCTGAAGGAGAGGATCGCGCCGTCGGGGTCGTACACGATGATGGATTCCTTGACCGTCTCCAGGACGTTCTCCAGCAGCTCCTTCCGCTGGCGCACCTCGGAGGCGCGCCGGAGATTGCACAGCATCTCGTTGAAGGACGCGGCCAGCTCGCCGATCTCGTCCCCGCCCTCGGCCTCGACCGGCTGGTCCAGGCGGCCGCTGCCGAGCAGCTTGGTAGCCCGGACGAACCGCTCCAGCCGGCCGATGACGAGCCGGTTCAGGGTGAAGGTGATGGTCGCCACCGTGACCAGGAGCGTGATGCCCAAGGAGAGCAGCATCTCCCGGAAGGTGGTGGCCAGGCGCGCGTCCACCTCGGCCATGGAGAAGTCGCTGATGAGCACGCCGATGATCCGGTCCCGGCTGCCGTGGCAGCCGTAGCAGTCGGGCTCGTTGGCGATGGGATTGACGTTGCGGAAGACGCGGTCGGGGCCGCGGCCCCGGAAGATGACCGTCTGGCTGCGGTTCTCGGGCTGGAGGCGATGGCAGATCTGGCAGGTGGCGTCCTCGAGGGGAAGGCGCCGACCGATCTCGTCCGCATCCGGCGAGATGCGGATGATGCCCTGCTTGTCCACGACGAAGACCTTGAGGACCCCCTTCTGGCGGCTGACGTTGGCCACGATGTGGTTGATCTGATCCAGGTCGCGCCGGGCCATGGCGTGCTTCAGGCTGCCCTTGATGACGTCGCTGAGCGGCGTGGCCGACAGCCCCAGTCGCGCGATCATCTCGCGCCGGAACCAGGTGTACTGGAAGGAGAAGACGACGCTCATGACGGCGAGGAGGATGAGGATCACCCCGCAGGTCATCTTGAACCGGAGGCTGGAGAACACGGGTCGCTTGGGCATCGCGCGGGCGCACCCCCTCGTGCTGCGCCAGGCCGCTGCCTGCGGAAGGAATTGCCTGTGGCGGATATCGGATCGGCGCGCCGGCGGTCGCGCCGCTTCGGTCGGGTGCGGATGGGCTGTCACGGGGAATGTATGAGACGCGCTGGCGGGAAGTCAAGGAAAGACTGGAGCCTGGGTGACAAAGCGAAGAATCCTCGCCCTGTCCTGATTCGATCGGGCCTCCAGGATTGCTTCCGGCCCGCCGGGAAACCGCCGGGCATTCCGAGACCTCCTGGGGAGCCGGCCCGGGCGCTCCCCCGATCTGGTAGGTTCGCCCCCGCTCCGGTTCGACGGAGAGCGCCACCCGCATCCCAGCCCGGCCGAGATTCCGCATCGGGAGGTTGCCGAGGCGGGACGCATTGTCGCGAGCAGATCATCCTCGGCGGGGGAATCCACGGAGTCGACGCTCCCGACCGACGAAAGGAGCGGCTCTCGTCTTGACCCCACAGAGCTATTCCAGTACCATCCAGATACACGAGGGATGGGATCCCAGATGTTTCCGGCAGATGCGGGATCGGGACCGAGCGCGAGAAGGCGAGGGGGGTGACACCATGGCGCAGCAGCAGATGAAGGAACCATTCGAGCGGGTGGACACCGCCAGGGCCAAGGAGATCTACGACAGGGGGGAGGCCACCTGGATTGACGTCCGGGAACCCAGCGAGTGGAACGAGGGGCGCATTCCCGGCTCCACCCTGGTTCCCCTGAACACCCTGCTCCTGTCCCCGCGGAAGTACCTGAACGGCGACAACGTGATGTTCTACTGCGCCCAGGGGATTCGCAGCGCCGTGGCCTGCGAGGTGGCCGCGGCCGTGGGGCTGACCAAGATCTACAACCTGGAAGGCGGGATCATTGACTGGGTGGCCAAGGGGCATCCGGTCGAGAAATAGCCGGCCGAGCAAAGCCAGGGGTGAACAGGCGGCGCCGGAGTGGCGCCGCTTTTCTTTTGTCGCGCCCGGGTTGCGTGCCGGGCAGCCGGGCGGGACGATCGCGTTCGCCTTTCCGGTTGCGTTTCAGGCCAAGGGCGGTAGACTACGCCCCCGGGAACGGCCTGAAACCGGCAATTCCTTCGCCGGAGGCCGACACCGGACGACCGGAGGTCGATCGTGCTCGGCATGCCGTTTTCCTTGGCCGGTTGTCGGTTGGTCATTGGAAATTCGGCCTATGCACTTGACGCAAGTAGTCGCCAGGCCTTGCGGCCCGGCGGGTCTATTCTCCACATCGTATTGGGGCTGGTTGAGTGACGTGCCTAGGCCGACTGGAAATCGGGCCGATGCCCTCGACG
>JBBIQE010000165.1:0-5413 GCA_037442485.1 Methylomirabilis sp. (SeqCode) | reverse complement strand
CTCGCGGCTGGCGGCTCTGCCGACCGCCCGAGCCGCTCCACCGCCAGGCGCCGCGCCCGCTTGGCCTGCCGCAGCGCCTCCGACCCGGTCCCGTCCTGCCGGCGCTCCTTCGGCATGACCTTGGTCAGGAACAGGTCCAGCACCTCGCCCATGTGCTCCCCCATGACCCGGCCCGCACGCCGGGGATCGCGCCGCCGCAGGGCCTGCAGGATCGGCAGGTGGCCATCCACGACGGCCTTCATGTCCGCGTACATCAGGTTGGTGGCCGACAAGTACACCCGGATCTTGCGGTCCATCCCCACCCACGTCTCGTAGAGCAGCCGGTGGCCCGAGGCGCGCATGATGTACTCGTGAAACTGGTAGTCCCACTCCACCATGCGGGGGAATTCCCCCCGGCGCGCCACCGCGTGCATCTCCTTGAGGATCCGCTCGAGTCGCGCAAAGTCCTCCGCCGTCAACCGCTTTACCGCCAGGCTGGCGGCAAAGCCCTCCAGCACCCCGCGCAGGCTGGCCACCTCGCGTACCAGCTCCTCGGTCAGGTCGGCCACGAACGCCCCGCGGTTCGGCCGCCTGACCACCAGCCCCTCCCGCTCGAGCTGGATCAGCGCCTCGCGGAGGGGCGCCCGGCTGGTCCCCATCTCCCGGGCGATCTGCACCTCCGGCAGCCGGGCCCCCGGGCGGAGCTTGCCGTTGGCGATCCCCTGCCGGAGGGCCGTGGCGATCTGCTCGGCCATGTTGCGGTACCGGACGGGGGGCAGGGCAAGCGTCCGCTCCCGGGGGGAGGATTGCGCGTCCTGACCGCCAAGATGCTGCGAGGTGCGGGCCACCGGAGCACTCCGGGGGGAAGGGTAGAATTGTCGAGTGTCGACATCCAACCATAGACGCCCGCTGGAGTCAATCGAAAAATTTCCGGACCCGCGCGGGTCGCGGCGGACTGGTAACCGGCCGGTACCTGGTACCGAACCCGGGCTAACTCATTGATTCTGCACAGGAGGGTGTTCGGTTTCTCCAGCAGGGCGCCGAGTGCAGGCCTCGCCGGGCGAGGGAGGCAGCGCTCCCGGGGCTGCGGGCGGTGGTTCAGCGGGGCTCCCGGGCGTCGGCCCGAGGATCGAGGCTTGGGGCGAGCAGGGCGCAGGAGTGGCGCTGCCGGCCCTTCGGGTATCGGCGCAGCGCGAGGTCGCTCGGGTGGTAGCGGATCGGCGGATTCGGCGTCCGGGCGCCGCACGCGCGGTTTTTGCAGCCGCCGACCAGGGGCACCCTGCCCCCGGCCGCCTCAAGCCTGAGCAGCCGCGCGGCAGGGCCAGGCGCCCCCGCATCCTCCCCCCGCCGTCCGCCCGTCGAAGAATTCACGCCCCGCATCCGTAAATCCCGCCGCCTCGCCCAGCCTCGGTACCAGGTACCGGCGAGTAACCGGGCCCCATCAGGATCGAGCGACGCCAGGAAGGGGGTGGCGCCTCACTCCTTTACGGCCTCGATCACGTACCACATGGGGTGGCGCTCCCCGCCGGGATGGAACCCCATGTCCCGGAGCATCTGGTCCACCGCGTGGGCCGTGAAGAAATCCTCGGCCCGGTGCTCGATGGCAAAGGGCAGCAGGTGCGCCGTCGGCGCCCAGTCCACGACGAGAAGCTTCCCTCCCGGCCGGATCACCCGGGCCATCTCCCGCAGGGCCGGCGGCACCTCCACCAGGTGGTGGAAGAGCATGACCCCCATGGCCAGGTGAAACTCCTCGTCCGCGAACGGCAGCCGCTCCGCCGTGCCAGGCAGCAGCGAGACCTGGGAGGCGAGGCCGGCCTTCTGCACCGCCTCCTCCCCCATCTTCAGGGAATCCTCGGAGGGATCCACGGACCAGACGTGGCTGCCGCGGGGCAGATGCCGCGCCAGGAACACCGCATTCCGCCCGAACCCCGTGCCCACGTCCAGCGCCCGCACGGGCTGCCGGGGGAGGCGCCGAATCAGCGCCGCTCGGATGCGATCGCCGTGGCCGAAGAAATCGTGCCGGCCGCGGCGGCCTCCTCCACCCTGATGCTGAACCTGCTGTGCCTTGTGGATCATGACGGCCGACTCATCTTCCCCGTGAAACGTGAAACGGCACACGTGAAGAACGACCAGCCCCGCTCCGCCTCCCCTTTCCCGCCTCTCGGCTCGCCCCGCTCATCCGACCCTCCCCCTGCGCCTCCCCGTCACGATATCACTTCTCCTGCCCGAATGTCACGCTCCGCATGAAATGCTTCTGGAGCGCGAGGAGGATCACCAGCGGAGGCAGCATGACCAGGATAACGCCCGCCATGATCACGTTCCACTCCGCCTGGGCGTCGGTCGCGACGAGCATCTTGATGCCGATCTGCGCCACCCGCATCTCGTTCGAGGTGGTGACGATCAGCGGCCACAGGTACTCGTTCCACATGTAGACGAACTCCACCATGAAGAGGGCCGTGAGGTTGTTGTAGGAGAGCGGCACCAGGATCCGGGTCAGGAAGCGCATCGGCCCCGCCCCATCAATCCGGGCCGCGTCCGAGAGCGAGGGGGGCACCGTCAGGAAGAACTGGCGGAACAGGAGCGTCCCGGTGGCGCTGGCGAAGAACGGGATCGTCAGGGCGTAGTAGGTGTTCACCCACCCCAGGCTGTCCATGAGCTGAAAGGTCGAGACGATGCGCACCGGCAGGGGCAGCATGTGGGTGATCAGGATGACCACGAAGAAGAGGTTCCTTCCGGGAAAGGTCCGAAAGTAGGTGAAGGCGAAGGCCGCCAGCACCGACAGGACGATCTTCCCGAAGGCGACCGAGACCGCGATGACGAAGCTGTTGGCCAGCAGTCGGCCCAGGTTGACCTTGCCCCAGGCCCGGGAAACGTTCTCCAGGAGGGAGACCCCGGGAATGAGGCGCGGGGGGTAGACGAAGACCTGCTGGAAGTCGAAGGTGCTGACCAGCAGGGCGTACACCACCGGGAAGCACGTGATGGCCACACACAGTAGGAGCAGGGCGTGTTGGCCGAACAGCCTGGGCCCGGAGATTCGGTGCATCATGCCCGTCCCGCCTCACGCGTAGAAGACTCGCCGGCCGGCATAGCGGAACTGGAGCAGGGTCAACACGCTGACCAGGATGAACAGCACGACGGACTGGGCGGAGGCGTACCCCCACCGGATGCTGATGAATCCGTCCCGATACAGTTTGTAGATCAGGATCTCGGTGCCCCCGCCGGGCCCGCCCTGGGTCATCACGTCAATGAGGCCGAACACCTCGAAGAAGGCGTAGAGGGAGTTCATGACGAACAGGAAAAAGGTCATGGGCGAGAGGATGGGAAAGACCACCCGCCAGAAGGTCTGGCGGGGCGACGCCCCGTCCACGTGGGCCGCCTCCACCATCTCCTCGGGGATGCCCTTCAGCCCCGCCAGGAAGAAGACGATGTTGAAGCCCAGCATCTTCCAGGCCGCCGCCAGGATGGCCACGAAGAGGGCGTAGTTCGGCGCCATCATCCAGTTGGGGGACAGCCCCGTCGTGAGCCGGATGAGGTAGGTCATGAGTCCGCTGGAGGGCTCGAACAGCAGGGCCCAGATGATGCCGGCCACGGCCGGCGAGAGCGCGTAGGGCCAGAGGAGGAAGGTCCGATACAGCCCGATCCCGCGCAGCGGCTTGTTCACCAGCACCGCCATCCCCAGGGAGGCGGACATGGACAGCACCACCACGGCCACGGCGAAGATCACGCTGAGGCGCAGGCTGAACTGGTAGGCCTCCGACGTCAGGATCTCCCGGAAGTTGTTCAACCCGACGAAGAGCAGCTTGTTGCCGAAGGGAGAGACCTCGAAGAAGGAGAGGTAAAGGGCCTGGAGCGAGGGCAAGATCAGAAACAGGCTGACGATGGCGATGGAGGGGAGGATCAGCAGGTACGGGAGTCTGCGGTTCGGGAATCTCCCCTCCATCGCCAGGAATCCGGATCCCTACTTCTGCAGGCGGTTGTACTCGTCGAGGACCTTGTTGGCCTCGCGCGCCCCCTCGTCCAGCGCCGCCTGGGGGCTCAGCTTGCCGCTAAAGGCCTTCTCCAGCATCGTGTCGGTGATGTCCCGGATCTGGACGAAATTGCCGAGCAACACCCCGCGGGTCGCCGGGGTGTCCGGGCCCATCTGGATCTGCTTGAAGGCCGTCTCGAAGTTCGGGTGCTTCTTGAACCAGCCCTGCTCCCGCAGCAGCTTCTCCGCGGCGTGGGTGGCCGGGAAATACCCCGTGTCCTCGTGCCACTTGGCCGACTGCTGGGGCTGGCCGATGTACTTGAAGAACTTGGCGATGGCGTCCAGCTCCTGGGGGGAGCGGCCCTTGCCCTTCAGCACCCAGAGCGATGCGCCGCCGATGACGGACTTGCCCTGGGGCTTGCCCTCCAGGCGGGGAAGGAACGTCGTGCCCACGGCAAACTTCGCCGCCCGCTCGATGGTGCTCACCTGCGAGGTGGATTGCAGCAGCATGGCCACCTCGCCCGAGAGGAAGGCCTTGTTGGGGGCATATTCCCGGCCGCCGTACATCAGCAGCTTTTCATCCGCCCACTGCTTCCAGCGGCTGACCACCTCCAGCCCGAAGGGGCCGTTGAACAGGACCTGCGTCGCCCTGCCCTTGCGGCCGTTCTCGTTATTGGCGTAGAGCTGGTTGTGGTAGGCAAAAGCCTGCTCGAACATCCAGGCCGGCCAGCCGAAGGTGATGGCGGCGCGGGCCGCCCCGCTGGCGATGATCTTTCTCCCCATCTCCTCGACGTCCTTGTAGGTCACGGGCGGCTTCTCGGGATCCAGCCCGGCCTTCTTGAAGGCATCCTTGTTGTAGTACAGGATCGCCGTGGAGGAGTTGAAGGGCATGGAGTTGAGCTTCCCGCCGACGGTGTAGTAGTTCATGATCGGCTGGAAGTAGTCCTCCCATTTGATGTCGCCGGGCTTGACGACCTCCGTCACCGGGATGATGGCCCCGCTGTCAATCATGGTCTGCGTGCCGACCTCGTACACCTGGAGGATGTGGGGCGGATCGCCCGCCCGGATGGCCGCGATGCCCTTGGTCACGGTCTCCGCGTAGCTCCCCGTGAACAGGGGTTCGACCACATAGTCAGGGTAAAGCTTGTTGAAGCCCGCGGCGATATCCTTGGTGATCGCCTCGTAGCGCGCCCCGGCCATGGCGTGCCACAGCTTGATCTTCACCTGTGCCGCCGCGGCGCCGGCCCAGGTCAGGGCCACCATCGCCAGCACCATCGTCACTGCCCACCGTCGTCGCATCGCCAATCCTCCCTTCTCCCACGAGGGCGCCCTGCCGGAAAGACTAGGCCCCGGCCGAGGGCGCTTCACACGCCTCCGTCTCTCGCCGGGGCTTTCTCCGGATCTCTGCCCGCGGGCATGACGGCCGACGCCACTTCAGTGCAGGCTGAGTCTATGTTGAACCCTGGC
>JBBIQE010000164.1:0-5589 GCA_037442485.1 Methylomirabilis sp. (SeqCode) | reverse complement strand
CCAATTTCGGATTTCGGAATTGGGATTTCGGACTCCTGCTCCCCTCCTCTGCTCCTCTGCCCCTCTCCTCCTCTGCCCCTCCGCACCTCCCGTCTCTCGGCCCCTGGAAAAGCAAAACCGCCTGTCCCCGGCAAGCGGACAGGCGGCGGTGGGGAATTCGGGAGCGGAGACGGCTTACTGCCCCGTGATCACGAAGTGCCCCCGGCGGTTCCACTTCCACGCGCTCTCGTCGTGGCCGAGGACGAAGGGGCGCTCCTTCCCGTAGCTGATGGTGGCGATGCGGTCGGCAGCGATCCCGGCGGCCACGAGGTAATCCTTCACCGCCTTGGCGCGGCGTTCGCCCAGGCCGAGGTTGTACTCGGCGGTGCCGCGCTCGTCACAGTGACCCTCGACGGTGATCTTCACCCGGCCGTTGGACTTCAGCCAGGCCACGTTCTCGTTCAGGGCAGCCTTCTGATCGTCCCGGATGTTGCTCTTGTCGAAGTCGAAGAAGACGTCCTTCAACGGGGAGGCCGCGGGGACCGCCGCGCTGGGGGCGGCGGGGGCGGCGGGAGCCGGTCGCACGCCCGTCTCGGCTGGCGGAGTCGGGCGGGTCACCGGAGTTTCACCCGTCTGAGGCCGGGGGGCGGCCGGGGCGCTCGGCGCGGCTGCGGCGCTGGGTCCCACGGCCCCGGGGCCGGCCTGGGTTACCTCGGGCCGCTTCGGGCAGCCCAGGAGCGCCAGAGATCCGGCCAGGACGCCCACCGTGAAGAGAATGCGCATGTTGAATCGTTCTCGCATCAGAATGCCTCCTTTCTGGATCGGTTGGACGCCAGGCGCATGTCCGCGGTCATCGTCCCCCTTTAGACAAGACCGGGCGCCAGCATATTCAAAGCCGCCCACCCCTGCAAGGAAAAAAGACCCGTGACCGGACCGGCGGACGTGGACCGATCACCCCCCCATTCGACCGTGTCCGCTTTCACCCTCCTTGGGAGGCAAAGGCCCCCTCAGCGGGGGCGGCTCCCGTTTCCCGGCCGCCGCGTCGGCACGTAGCGTGCGACCACGCCCGAGGCGAAGGCCTTGATCGGTCCCGTCGGCGCACCTTGCGTGCCCCGGCCGCCACGCACCAGCAGCTCGAAGGAGAGGGTGCCCGCCACGAAGCCGGCGATGGCGCAGGCCAGATCCTTTGCCTCTCCCGGGTTCAGCCGTGGCCGTCCCAGGAGCTGCCGGCACTCCTCCGCCAGAAATTCCACGTAGCGCTGATACTCCCGCCGGAGCCGCTGCCGCGCCTCGGGCTGGAGGATCAGCAGACCCCGCACCTGGTGCAGCAGGATGACCAGATCGCGGCGCCGGCTCAGGACGCGCAGTTGGGCGTGGATGAGTCCGGCGAGACGCTCGGCCGGCGTGCGACCGATCGGCGCCTCGGCCCGGCCGGCCGCGATCAGCTCGTCGAAGCCGTGGCGAACCAGGTGATGGACCAGATCTTCCTTGGAGGGGAAGTGCGCGTAGAAGGTCCCCTTGCCGACGTCCGCGGCCTCGGTGATGTGCTCGACGGTCGTCTCGTACAGGCCCCGCCGTCCGATGACGGTGAGCCCGGCCTGGACCAGGTTCTCAAAATTCTGCGCCCGGCGCCGAATCGTCCGGTTCGGCCTGGAAACGGCCTCGCCCATGTGGTCTGGGGGGTGCATTTTTGGTCATGTTCGACCGCACGGTCAGATTTGACTGGGCGGACGTTAGCAGACCGCAAGAAAGGCTGCAAGCAAAAAACGCAGGCGCCCCCCGGGCCGAGTGGCCGGAGACGCGATGGCAGGCCGGCGGATGGCTCCTCCCCGGCCGCCTTCCGGTCCTGGCGGGTCTCTCGACGCTGGGATGCGCCGGTTTCTCGAGCGCCTGGCCGTCCGGCCGGGGGGATCGTTCCGGCAATGGAGGTGGCACGGCAGCCAGGGAGCTTCCGCCGCGTCGGAGAGGTCCAAGCCTGTCGGAGGCCGAGGCCCCAGCGTCAGTGCCGACCCCGGCGACCGCAGAGGAGGCCGCGCTGTGGATCGGGCGCAAGAGGGGATCCGGGAGCCTTCGAGATCCGGGTGCGCGGCTACCAGGGTTGGGCATTCACCCTGGCCCTGCGGATGCTGGCCGACCGGGCCGAGACCATTGACCACACGCCGAAGGACGAGAAGGTGAAGGTCAAGATGGGCGAGGCCTTCGACGTGGTGGGGGAGCGCACTCAGCGGGATTGGCGGAAGATCGCGCCGGGCCTTTACGAGACCGAGTGGGACGTGCGGATCTGCAATCACAAGAAAGAGGACGTGCGGGTGACCATCATCGAGCCGGTGCCGGGCGACCGGGAGGTGGTGAAGAGCAGCCACCCCTACGACAAGGTCGAGGCCCACACCCTGAAGTACGTCGTCACCGTGCCCCAGGACGGCAAGAGCACGGTGAACTACCGCGTCCGGATGCGGTGGTGAGCGTTCCTACCCCCCAACAGAAACGGCCCGGACCGTCTCGTCTGGGCCATTTCGCCTTTGGGGGCCAAAAGCGAGGAAATATGCGCCTCGCTGACCGTCTGCGATCGCCCAATTGGCCTCAGACGGAGATGAATCCCTTCCCTTGACGCTAAGCGGGGGCTTGTGCGATAGTCCGACTCACAAATGGCCCATATTCTCGGTACTCCACGACCCCCAGTAATCAGACATCACTGGGGGATCGAAGGTTTGGCGTCGCTTCGGGAAGGTGCGGGTCTCAAAAAACATGAGATCCATCAGGGTATCTGTCACGCTGGAGCGAAATCTGCTCGCCCAGGTTGATCGCTTGGTGGCAGAAGGCCGATACCAGAATCGAGGCCAGGCGATCAAGGCCGCAGTGCGGGAGAAACTGGAGCGCTCCCGGAAGCGGTGCCTTTTCAGGGAAGCTGGGAAGCTCGATCCGAAAGAGGAAAGAGCCCTGGCCAAGCAGGGGTTGTAACGTGAAAGACTGGAGAGAGCCACTCTTGTCCAAATTAGCTTGGGAAGTTGAGCCTCCCCCGGCTATGGTGGGAATGGATGGGTGTCCCACTTCACAGCCGGAAAGGAGGCTCAACAGTGAATCGGTGCATGAGCGTGTTCAGCCAGCTCCTCCAGCTCTTCTCGCGCCTCGACTTTGAGAAGGCCGTCAAGGAGACGCAGGCCGAACGGCACGCCCGCGGCTTCGCCTCTCACGCCGGTGGCGTGATTCGGGGCCATGCTCTTCTGCCAGCTCGGCCGGGCGAAGTCCCTCCGGGAGATCTGCGGAGGGCTGGCCTGCGGCGAGGGCAAGCTCAGCCACCTGGGGATCACCGCCCCCAAGCGCTCCACCCTGGCCTACGCGAATGAGCACCGGCCGTGGACCCTCCACAAGACGGTGTTCTTCCAGTTGCTCGGGCGCTGTCAAGCGGTCGCCCAAGGGCGCCGGACGTTCCGGGTCAAGCACAAGCTGGTGAGCCTGGATGCCTCGGTGATCGATCTCTGCGCCCCGCTCTTCGACTGGGCCACCTTCCGCCGGACCAAGGGGGCGGTCAAGCTCCATTGGCTCCTCGATCATGACGGGTACCTGCCCGCGTATGCCGTCATCACCGAGGGCAAACAGCACGAGGTGACGGTGGCCAAGACGCTGACCTGCGCCCCCGGCACCATCCTGGCTATCGACCGGGGCGACGTGGACTCCGCCTGGTTCGCCACCCTCACCCTCGCGGGGGTCTTCTTCGGGACCCGCCTCACGGACAACGCGGTCTACCGCGTGGTCGGGACCCGGGAGGTGCCCGAGACGGGCAGCATTGTCAGGGAGGAACTCATCGAGCTCACCGGGACGGGGGCGCCCGCGAAGGGCCCCTACCCCCTCCGCCGGGTGGAGGTCGAGGATCCGGACACGGGGGAGCCCCTCGTGTTCCTCACCACCCACCTCCCCTTCGGGGCCACGACCCTTGCGCGGATCTACAAAGACCGCTGGTCCGCCTCCGGCGGATTCCAGGCCTTGAAGCAGCACCTGAAGCTCAAGCCCTTCGTGGGGACGAGCGCCAACGCCCTCCCCACTCAGATCTGGACGGCGTTGATCGCCCTGCTGCTCCGGAAGTCCCTCCAGCTCAAGTCCACCTTGGGCTGGTCCCTGTCGAATCTCGTGGCCCTGCTCCAGTTCCAGCTCTTCACCCACCGGGATCTCTGGGCCTGGCTCAATGAGCCCTTCACCGGGCCCCCGGTTGTTGCGGAGCCAGAGCAACTGGTGCTGGCCGAGGTCGTCTAACTTGGACAGCAGATCGGGAGGCCCAAATTGGCCAAGCGTCCGAACCCGTCCCAAACCCCTTGAAAACACAGGAGGCCCCCTCGTGGCTCCCGGCTAATTTGGACAGCACTGCATTGTTCCCTTTCCCTCAAGTGTGCCGTCTACCGGATACCAGAAGCGAACCCGCGAGCGCCACCTTCACGCAACCACTGGAGTACTGTGGCTCCTTGGAACTTCTGATCCAGCCCATTTCCGAAGCTGAGTTGCTCCCTTACAATGCTCTCAATTTGCGATCGTGTTGCTGCTTGTTCGTTGACCACCCGATGGGTTGGTTCGTTGAGAGCACTACAGACCTGGACCGAAAGGATCCCTATGGCGCAAGCGATTCCCGTTCCCTGGAGAATACTCTTCATCTTGATGGCTCCCCCCTTGGACCGATGGGATCCATGCCAAGCATCATCCTCTCGATATTGATTGCCCGGATGAACTCCGGCATGCGGTCGTCAGGCACCTCGCCTGGGCGTGACCGACTCTTCCGAAGCAGTTCCTCCCGTGTCCTCAGCCGCCGCATCTCGATTACCGTGGGATCCATCAGCGCCTCGCCGGTGGGGGGGGTCACCACCCACCGCTCCTCGGCGTACCCTGGGGCGAAGATCTTCGGACCGTAGGTGACGATATTGAACCGGAAGAACGGCGGGTTCAGCCGAGGGATTTCGAACGTCCCGTCGGGGCCGCTCACCGCCTCGCGGGCATCGTAGAACTCGGTCTTGGTCGCGATCAGGACATCCACGAGCCTGAGCCAGATCATGAGCACCACAGCCCCCTGGATAGGCTGCCCGGTCTCCGCATCCACGATCTTCCCCCGGAAGGGCCCCCATTTCTCCTCGGCCCTGGCCGGCGCGAGGCCACTGCTCCCGCAGAGCAGTGCGGTGAGCAGGAGCCGGAGCATCCAGATGTGCAAGCGCGAAGGCATAGCTTCCTCTCCTCAGGGAAGGATCCGCCAGACCCCATCATGATCCCGGCGAAGATGGAAAAACTGCTCCACTCGTTCTCCTGCCGCCTCGCATACGAGGAGGTAGGCCATCTCCTCCTCCCCCGTCCGCAGCACGGGTCGGGTTGGCCGGCAGAAGGCGAACTGCCGGGCCTCGTCCGGCGGCAGCGGGGCCAGCGTCCTGGGCAGGAGATGCCGCCGCGAGCTGTGGCTGAGCCGGCGGAGCGCGCCGGCGTCCGCCGTCTGCAGGGCTTCGGCCATGGCCCGATACATCCCCTCCACCTCGGCGAGGCCTGGGGCCTCCTCGGGCAGGGGTGGCATGGGGAGGTCCGGTGGCACCTGGAGCAGCGCCCAGAGACCAGCAGCGATCAGAGCGCGGGTGGCTCCCACGT
>JBBIQE010000163.1:0-5642 GCA_037442485.1 Methylomirabilis sp. (SeqCode) | reverse complement strand
AGCTCACGCGGGAATTCCAGCGCATGGGCTTCCGCTTCGACGACGGGTTCGTCCGGCACGTGTTCTTCGGCGGGCGGGGGATCGTCTTCGGGGGAATCTTCTTCGGCGGGCCGTTCATGTGGCGGCAGGGCGCAGACCGGGAGTATTCCGGCGGTTTCGGCCGTCGGATCGAGCCACCCGGAGGGTACCCGGGGCCCTGGCTCCGCCAGCGCGCGGCGGACAGAGGAAAGCAGCCGGGGCTGTTCACCCGGCTCGGCCGCGCCCTGCAGGGCGTCCTGAGCGGCCTGGGGCGGCTGGGCCGCCTCGCCCTGGGCGCCGGCGAGCGGGGGGCCGACCTCCGGCACGACTTCTCCATCACGCCCGAGGAGGCCCGCCGGGGGGCCAAGAAGCCGTTCCGCTTCGCCCGAGGCGCCGAGATCGAAGAGGTCATCGTCACGATTCCGCCGGGTGTGCGCGCCGGGACCCGGCTCCGGCTGCGGGGCAAGGGGCTGGTCGGCAAGACGGGCATCCCCGGCGATCTCTATCTCCGGATCCAGCTGACAGAGTAGCGCGATCGGCGGAACGCTGCCGGCAAGACCGGCTCCTGACCCCGTGGCGGTTCCTCTCCCCCCCGGGCGCCGACCGCCGAGGGCCACCCTCCGCGAGGTCGAGATGACCAGGCAAATCAGGAGGACCGTGTGCCCGCATGATTGCCCCGACACGTGCAGCATCCTGGCCACGGTCGAGGACGGGCGGGTGACCGGTTGCGACGGGGATCCCGGCCACCCGTTCACGCAGGGGGGGCTCTGCCACAAGGTCCACCGGTACGCGGAGCGGATCTACTCCCCGCTCCGCGTGCGGTCCCCCATGCGGCGGGTGGGGAAGAAAGGCGAAGGGAAGTTCGCGCGCATCTCGTGGGACGAGGCCCTGGATGAGATCGCGGATCGCCTGAAGGCGATCGGCCGGGAATACGGCGGGGAGGCCATCCTGCCCTTCTCCTACGGAGGGACCCTGGGGCTCGTCATGCGCAAGGCCGGTCACGCCTTCTTCCATCGCCTGGGCGCCTCCCGCCTCAAGCGGACGATCTGCGACACGGCCGCCGAGGAGGCATGGCTGGCCACCTACGGGATGTGCGTCGGCACCGATATGGAGGGGATCGGGCACTCGGACCTCGTTCTCCTCTGGGGGATCAACGCCGTCCACACCCATCTGCACGGCCTGCACTTTGTCAACCGCGCGCGGCGAAGCGGCGCGCGGCTCGTCGTCATTGACCCCTACCGGAACCGGACGGCCAGGCTGGCCGACATTCACCTGATGCCGCGGCCCGGCACGGATGCGGCCCTGGCCCTGGGGATGGCCTGCGTCCTGATCCGGGAGGGGCTGATAGACCGGCCCTATATCGAAGCCCACACGTTCGGCTTCGAGGCCTACAAAGCGGAGGCCCTCGCGTTCCCGCCCGAGCGTGCCGGCGAGATCACCGGCATCCCCGCCGACGCCATCCGCGACCTGGCCCGCGCCTACGGAAGGGCCCGGGCGCCCTTCATCCGGGTGGGAAACGGCCTCCAGCGGCACAGCAACGGCGGCCAGGCCATCCGGGCCATCGCCTGTCTGCCGGGGCTCACCGGCGCCTTCGCGCGGCCGGGGGGCGGGGCCCTCTGGGAGAGCTTCGGCGCGTTCCCCGTGAACTTCGCCGCCATCGAGGCCGAGCATCTGCAGCCGCACCCCACGCGCGAAGTGAACATGGTCCAGTTGGGCGATGCCCTCCTCAATCTGGACCGCCCGCCCGTCAAAGCCCTCTTCGTGTATCAGGCCAATCCGGCGGCCAGCATCCCGGACCAGGGCAGGGTGGTCGCCGGCCTGCTCCGGGAGGATTTGTTCACCGTCGTCCACGAGCAGATGCACACGGACACGGTGGACTTCGCGGACATCCTCCTCCCCGCCACGACCAGCTTCGAGCACCTCGATCTGTACCGGAGCTACGGCCATTACTACCTGCAGCTCGCCCATCCGGTGATCCCGCCCCTCGGAGAGGCCCGGTCCAACCTGGAACTCTTCCAGGCCCTGGCGGCGCGCCTGGGCTTCACCGAGCCGATCTTTCGGAAGACGGCCGAACAGCTCATCCGGGATCTCCTGGCGGTGGATCACCCCTGCCTCAAGGGGATCGCGTGGGAACGCCTGGCCTCGGGCGAGCCTGTCCGCGTGAACTTCCCCCGGCTCGGGAACCCCTTTGCCCACGGCTTCGGCACGCCCTCGGGGAAACTGGAGTTTTTCTCGCAGCGCCTGGCGGCCCGGGGGCTGCCGCCCGTGCCCACGTACGTCCCGGCCGTGGAGGGCCACGAGAGGAAGACGCCGGAGTACCCCCTCCAGCTCATGACCCCGCCCTCCAGGGATTTCCTCAACACCAGCTTCGGCGCCGTCGAGCGGATGCGGCAGTCCGAAGGGAGGCCCCGCCTCAAGATCCACCCGACCGATGCGGCCTCCCGCGGCATCGTCCAGGCGGCCCTGGTCCGCGTCTCCAGCCGGAGGGGCGACTGCCTCCTGTATGCCGAGCTGACGGAGGACGTTCCGCCCGGGGTTCTCGTCGCCGAGTCCATCTGGTGGGCGAAGCATCATCCGGGCGGCCGCGGGATCAACCGGGTGACCTCGCAACGGCTGACCGACCTGGGCGAGTGCAGCACGCTGCACGAGAACCTCGTCAACGTCGCCGTGGCCAAGACGGAAGGCGACCCGGCCGCCGCCGGTTGAGGAGCGGCGCCAAGCGACGAGCGGGAGGGCCGGATGGCACAGGAGCGATTGGCGATACCGGCGGGCGGGGTCAGTCTCGCGGCGGTCCTCCACCTGCCCGAGGGCGGGCGGCGCTTCCCCTGCGTGGTGGCGGCGCACGGGCTCCAGAGCTCCAAGGACAGCGACAAGTACGTCCGGATCGGCGAGGCGTTCAGCCGGGCCGGCCTGGCGGTGTGCCGGTTCGACTTCCGGGGCTGCGGCGAGAGCGGGGGAGCCCTGGCGGAGACGACGGTGGGTGAGCGGATCGCCGACCTCGGTTCCGTGGTCGAGACGATGCGCAGGCACCCCGCTCTCGACGGCCGCGTGGCCCTCGTGGGGAGCAGCCTGGGAGGCTACGTCTCCCTCTTCGTCGCCCGCCGGGATTTCAGGGTCAAGGCGGTCGCCGTCTGGGCGACCCCGGCGACCCTGGACGATCTGGCCGAGCGGCCCGAGGCCGTGCGGGCGCAGGGGCTGGGCGATGCCTTCGTGGCCGAGCTCAAGTCGGGCCGGCACCTCCGGGCGCCGGTGGGGAGGCGCTACTGCCTCTTCGTCCACGGGGACCAGGACGAGCTGGTCCCCGTGGAGCATGCCCGGCGGCTGTACGAGACCGCCCTGAACCCCCGGCGGCTCGAGATCATCCCGGGCGGGAACCACCGGCTCACGGATCCGGCCCACCGGGATCGCGCGATCCGCGTGAGCCTGGACTGGATCGGCCGGTACGTGTGAAGCCCCCGGCGGATTTTCACGTGTCAAACCGACGACGGACAACCGGGCAGACCGGAGGTCGCCGGCCCAGGCCCGGTGGTCCGTTTTGCAGTGGCACTACACCCCCGGGTTGAACGATGCGTAAACCGGATGGAACCCGGACGACCGGCGCGGGGCCGCGGTGAACCTCTTCCAGGCTTTTGAGGAAGTGGCGGCCAGGCAGCCGGACCGGCTGGCCCTGCAGATCAGGGAGGGGACGGGCTATCGCCGTCTGAGCTACGGGGAGGTCGCGCGGCAGGCGCGCGCCCTGGCCGCGGCGCTCCTGCGCGCGGGGGTGGCGGCCGGCGATCGCGTGGCCATCCTCAGCGAGAACCGCCCGGAGTGGATTGTGGCCTACTTCGGCGTGACGGCCGCCGGCGCCACCGCCGTGCCCCTGGACGTGCAGTCGAGCGATGCCGAGCTCGCCATCCTCCTCTCGCACGCCGGCTGCCGGATGGCCATCGCTTCCGGCCGGCAGGCGCCGCGCCTCCTCGCGGTGCAGGGGGCCGGGGGAGTACCGCTCCGGGTGGTGGACCTGGACGCCGACGGGTCAACCCATCGGAGGCTGGCGTTTCGCGACATCCTCCGGCGGCACGAGGGGACGCAGGCACCCGCCCTGCCGGCCGTGACCGAGGAGGCCCTGGCCTCGATCCTCTACACCTCGGGAACCACGGGCACGCCCAAGGGCGTGATGCTGAGCCACGCGAACTTCCTGGCCAACGCGCGGAGCATCCTGGAATTCGGCCTGGTGCATGCCGAGGATAATCTCCTGGCGCTGCTCCCGCTGCATCATGCCTTCCCGTTCATGGTACAGCTCATCCTCCTCTGCTCCGGCGCCCGGATCACGTTCCCCGCCTCGCTGAAGGGGCCGGACCTGGTGGCCTGCATGCAGGAGACGGGCGTGACCCTCCTGGTGGGCGTGCCGCAGCTCTTCTACATGCTGCACGCGGGGATCTTCGGCGAGATGGGCCGGCGGCCCCTTCTCCTCCGGCTGCTGCTGCGGGCCCTGCTCCGCCTTTCGGGCGCCCTCCGGCCCCTCGGCCTCAACCTCGGCCGGATCGTCTTCGCCCCGGTCCACCGGAAGTTCGGGGGGCACCTCCGCATCCTGTGCAGCGGCGGCGCGCGCCTGGACCCGGCGATTGCGCGGGACTTCCTGGCCCTGGGGTTCACCCTGACCGAGGGCTACGGCCTCACCGAGACCGCGCCGGTCGTCTGCTTCAATCCGCTCCACCGGATGCGCCCGGGATCCGTGGGGGTGCCGCTGCCCGGCGTGGAGGTGAAGATCGTCAACCCCGACGCGGACGGCGTGGGCGAGATCGCCATCCGCGGCCCCAACGTCATGCGGGGCTACTACCAGAACCCGGCCGCCACGGCCGAGGTCATGCGGGAGGGGTGGTTTCTCTCGGGGGACCTCGGGTACCTTTCCGCGGACGGCTACCTCACCCTCACGGGGCGGGTGAAGGAGGTCATTGTCCTGAGCTCGGGCAAGAACGTCTATCCCGAGGAGGTCGAGGAGCACTACCTGAAGAGCCCCTACATCAAGGAGATCTGCCTCATCCCGCAGACCTCGGACCGGGGCGGGGCGGCCGTGGAAGGTCTGCTGGCGCTGGTGCGGCCGGATTTGGACTACTTCCGCGCCCAGGGGATGACCAACCTCTTCGAGACCATCCGCTGGGACATGGAGAACGTGGGACGGGCGCTTCCGCCCTACAAGCGCCCCACGGGCCTCCGGATCGTCAAGGAGGGCTTCCCGCGGACGCGCCTCGGCAAGATCCAGCGGCACCTGGTCCAGCAGCGGTTCCAGGCGGCGCGGACCCAGCCGGCCGGTGCGGCGGAAACACCGCCCTCGGACGCGGACCAGGCCCTGCTGGAGGACGTGGCGGGTCGGCGGGTCCTGGCCTACCTGCGGGAGACGCTGCAGCGGCCGGCCGTGGGCCTCGATGACAACCTCGAGCTGGACCTGGGTATGGACTCGCTCGCCCGGGTGGAGATGCTGGTCGCCCTGGAGGAGATCTTCGACGTCAAGATCCCCGACGAGGCCGCGGCCGAATGCTTCACCGTGCGGGAGGTGATCGAGCGGTTGCGGGCGCTGCGGGGCGCGCCCGCCCCCGTCGCCACGCCCCCCTCGCGCCGGCGCGGCTGGGGCGAGATCCTGG
>JBBIQE010000162.1:0-5806 GCA_037442485.1 Methylomirabilis sp. (SeqCode) | reverse complement strand
TGCCCGACGGAATGGTCGCTCTGGCACCGCCTTTGCTCCGAGAAGGCACCGAACCGAAGGCTGTCCGGAACCTTCACGGCAGAGGAGGATTGGACCATGCGGAAGAGGCTTCGGTATCTCGTGTCGGTGGGCCTGGCGGTGCTGATCGTGCCGTTCCTCGCCGACCTCCACATGCCATTCGGCAAAGCCGATCACAGTGCCGCGTATGCGAAGGGCGGGGGCGGCGGCGGAGGAGGCGGTGCTGGCGGTGACGGCGGCCACGGTGGCGGTGCCGGCGGATCAGGGAGCGGTGGCGGCCGCGGCGACTCCGCTGGCGGCCGGGGAGCCAGTGGTGGCGGCCACGGAGGCGGCGGTGGTCAGGGCGGGGCTGGGGCTTCGCAAGCCGGCAAAGGCCAGGATGCCGGCAGCCGCGGCCAGGGTCACGGGAGCCACGGACTCGGGAGTGCGGTCTCCGAAGCGGCCACGTCCACGGCTCATGCCGGCAAAGCAGCCGCCCAGGCGCAGGGGTTCAGTAATCTCGGCCAGGCCGTGAGTTCGGCCGTCCATGCGGCGCAGCAGGCCGCGCGCGAGGCGCAGGCCGAGCAGCGCGAGATGGAGGCCGAGCGCGAGCGAGAGGCCGAAGAGCGCGAGAGCGGCAGCACCGGCATCGGTACCACGGGAGGCACCACGACCGGGACGAGCTCGCCCAGTTCGGGGACCACCGCTCCCCAGTAGTGGAAAGGACGGGTGATGACGGGATCGCGCAAGGCGGGGATCATCCACATCACGGCGCTCGGCCTGGCCCTTGCCGCTTCGGTGGTGGGCTGCGGCGCCTCCATGGCGCAGGTTTCCACCGCCATCCAGCAGGCCTACGAGGCCCAGCGGGCGTATGGCACGGGGCTGGAGCGGTACAATGCCAAGGACTATGCCGGGGCCATCCCCTACTTCCAGCGCGCGCTCAAGCTTCAGCCCACCCTGGACGATGCCGAGGCGTCCCTGGCCTGGAGCTACTACTATACGGGGAACTATCCCCGGGCCACCTACCACTTCCGCCAGGTCATCGCCCGGCAGCCGAAATGGGAGGGGCTGTACGATGGTCTGGGATGGAGCCGGTACCGCGTCGGCAGGTACTACCTGGCCCTGGATGCCTTCCGCGAGGCGCTGGCCCTCGACCCGCGCTATCGGGACGCCGCCGTGGGCTACGCCTATTCCCTCTTCGAGCTGGGCCGGTATGCCGAGGCGCTCCCCCACCTCACGCGCCTCACGCGCGAGGGCGAGGGGAGCATGCTGCAGAGCCCGGCAGCGGATCTGGACGAGGTGCGAAGCCGCCTGGCCTGGACGCTCTTCTACCTTGGGGAGTACCCCAAGGCCCGCGACCAGTTCCTCAAGGGCATCGCGTCCCGCCCGGACTGGTACGGCCTGCACAACGGGCTCGGCTGGTCCTACCTGCGTCTGGGTGAGAAGGCGAAGGCCCGCGCCAGCTTTCAGCGCGCCCTGCAACTGCTGCCCGACTATGCGGACGCGAAGGAGGGGCTCGCGCTGGCGGGACGCTGAGCGAAAAAGCGGCCGACACCATGCATGCCGGGATCGCTGCGGTCCCGGCATGCGTGTTTGGGGACGGTCCCGGGTGCTCTTCGGGTTGACGCCGGCAGAGCGGTTTGCCATCATGACCCCGCTATGGTGGCGTGGGTCCTCACCCGGTGGCGCGCGGGGGCGACGCTGACCCGACAATTCGCCCTCCTCAGCTTCATCGTCATCGGCCTGATCACCGTGGCCCTGTCCCTGACGATCTCGGCCTCCCTGCGGAGGGATCTGCTGGAGCGGGAATGGGGGATCACGGCCGACTACATCCGCACGGGCATCCTGTATCACCTCAGCCCGCCCGACCTCGCCAGGCCCCGGACCCGGAGGGCCCGGGAGCACTTCGAGATGCTCTACCAGCAGGCCGTCATGATGCCGGAGATCGTCCGGATCACGATCTACGACGCCAGGGCGGCCGTGGTCTGGTCGGATGAGCCGCGACGGATCGGCCAGCGCTTCGCCGACAACCCCCACCTGGCGAGCGCGCTGGCCGGGCGGACGACGGTCAACCTGCAACGGGGCGGCGCCAGGGCGGAGAACCTGTTCGGCCGGAACGAATTCGCCCGGGTGGTGCAGGTGTACGTGCCGATCATGTTTCCGGGCGCCTCCCGGGTGGTGGGCGTCGTGGAGGCGTACAAGATGCCCCGGCAGGTCTTCGCCAGCATCCGCCGGGGGCAGATGGCGGTCGGGGGCACGGCCGCGGCGGGCGGCCTCCTGCTGTATCTCGCGCTGTTCTGGATCGTGCGGCGGGCGGCCCGCCGCATCCAGGAGCAGCACCAGGCCCTGGAGGAGCGAACGCAGGCGCTCACCTCGGCGAACCAGGAGCTGCGGACGGTCCAGGCGCAACTCCTGGAGGCCGAGCGGATGGCCGCCATCGGCGAGGTGGTGACGGCCGTCGCCCACGGCATCCGGAATCCCCTGGCCAACATCCGCGCCTCGGCCCAGGTGGCCAGCCTGGATTGCCAGCAGGGCGGGGGCACGGGCCGAGCGGCGGGACATTTGGCCACAATCATGGCCGAGGTGGATCGGCTGGAGGGGCGCCTGCGGGAACTGTTGCAGTTCGTCCGTCCGGCCGAGCGGCCCACCGGCCCCGTGGACGTCAACCGGGTCCTGGCCGGATCGCTGGAGCTCCTGGCCGGGCGCATCGCCAAGACGAACCTCCGTCTGGAGAAGCGGCTCGCGCCCTCGCTGCCGCCCATCCGGGGAAATGCCATGCTCCTCGAGCAGGTCTTCCTGAGCCTGGTCGGCAACGCCATCGAGGCGATCCCCGGCGGCGAGGGGACGATCACGGTCTGCACCGGGGTGGTGGAACGGACGGCAGAGGACGGCGGGCAGCGGGCAGCCCCGGACCGGCCGCCTTCGGCCGGCCCCCGCCCGGCCTCTGTCTTTGTGGAGGTGCGGGACACGGGTGTGGGCATTCCGCCGGAGGTCCTCCCGAAGATCTTCGAGCCGTTCCGGACCACCAAGGCGCAGGGGACCGGCCTGGGCCTGGCCATCGCCAAGAAGTTCACCGAGGCCCAGGGCGGCGCCATCGCCGTCACGAGTCGGCCGGGCGAGGGCGCCGCCTTCCGCGTGACGTTTCCCGTCCCGGCGGAGGGCTGAGCCGTGCCGCCCCTGGTGCTGGTCGTGGAGGACGAGGCGATCCTGGGCGACTCCATCGCCACGTACCTCGAGCGGCACGCCTTCGCCACGGCCGTGGCGCGGTCCGGGGAGGAAGGCATCCGGCTGGCGGAAGAGGCCGGCCCGGACGTGGCCGTGGTGGACATCCGGCTGCCGGGGATGGACGGCCTGGAGGTCCTCCGGAGGCTCCGCGAGGTCTCCCCGGGAACCGAGGTGATCATGATGACGGCCCACGCCTCCGTGGCCTCGGCGGTCGGCGCGATGAAGCTGGGCGCCTTCGACTACCTGACCAAGCCCCTCGACCTGGAGGAGTTGCGCGTGGTGGTGGACAAGGCCCTGGCCCACCAGCGCCTGCGGCGGGAGCTCACCTACCTCAAGGCGCGGGAGGAGACGGGCGGCCGCCTGAGCGAGATCCTGGGAGAGTCCCCGCCCATCCGGGCGCTCCGCCAGCAGATCGAGCGGATCGCCGGGCTGGAGCCGCCGGGCGGGGGCGAGGTCCCGACGGTCCTGATCCTGGGCGAGACCGGGTCCGGCAAGGAGATGGTCGCGCGGGCGATCCACTACCAGAGCCCGCGGGCGGCCGGCCCCTTCGTCGAGATCAACTGCGCTGCCATCCCGGCCTCGCTGCTGGAGGCCGAGCTGTTCGGCTACGAGAAGGGGGCCTACACCGACGCCCGGACCGCCAAGCCCGGCCTCTTCGAGGCGGCCGACGGCGGCACGCTGTTCCTGGACGAGATCGGGCACATGGATCCCGCCATCCAGGTCAAACTCCTGAAGGCGATCGAGGAGAAGTCCGTCCGGCGGCTGGGCGGCCTCCGGCCGAAAAGCGTGAACGCCCGCCTCATCACCGCCACCAACCGGGACCTGGAGGCGGCCGTGGCCGAGGGCGCCATCCGGCCCGACCTCTATTACCGGATCAAGGGCCTCACGATCCAGGTGCCGCCCCTGCGGGATCGCGGGACGGACATCGGGCTGCTCGCCCGCCACTTTCTCGATCGGTTCACCCGGCAGTACGGCCTGCCCGTGAGGACGCTCACGCCCGAGGCGGAAGCGGCATTGCTGGCCTACCCCTGGCCCGGCAACGTCCGGGAGCTGGCTCACGTGATCGAGCGCGCTGTCCTCCTGCACGGGGGCGCCACGATCACCACCGAGCAGCTCGGCCTGCCTGCGGCGAAGGCGAAAGGCACCCTGACCCTGAGGGCAGGGGGCGGCGTGCAGGTGGATTTCTCCCGGGGCGGGATCGTCCTGGACGAGGTGGAGCGGCAGCTCATCGCCGAGGCGCTTCGCGCCGCGGGGTGGAACCGAACCAAGGCGGCGCAACTGCTCGGGATCACGAAGGAGACGCTCCGCTACCGGATGGAGCGGTACGGGCTGCGCCCTCCCGCCTGATGTGCCGGAGCGCGCGACGGCCGCGTGCGGCCCGCAGCTTTCCTCCTGAGGCCGATCCCGGCAGGCCGAGGCGGCAGGGGAGCAGATCGGCCCGAAAGGGGACGCGCCGCGCAGCGCCAGGGCACGGCGCTGCTGGCGCTCTTCCTCCAAACGTGGTATGAAGGGTTCCTCGCAGGTCCACGACGGAAGGATCGGGCTCCGCATGGCGGATGTCGAGCGCTTCTCGCCGGAAAGCCTGGATGAGGCGGCCGCGCTGCTCCTGGGAGCGGGCGGTGACGCCCGGCCCCTCGCCGAGGGCACCGACCTCATCGTCGAGGGGGCCGAGGGCCAGCACCACCCGCACATGGTCCTCGATCTGAAGCGGATTCCCGAGCTGAACCGGCTGGAGTACGACGAGCGGAACGGCCTGCGGATCGGGGCGGCCGTTCCCCTCCGGACGATCCTGGAATTCCCACCCGTCCACGGTCTCTATCCCATCCTGGCCGACGCCTGCGGCCTCGTGGGTCCGGGTGAGCGGCCCGAGGCCGCCACGCTCGGGGGGAGTCTGGCTCACGCAGATTCGGCCGCAGAGATGGCACCCCCGCTCGTCTGTCTGCGGGCTTCCGCTGCCATCTTCGGCCCCTACGGCTGGTCAGAGATGGCCGTGGAGGCGTTGCTCGCGGGCGCAGAGAAGGTCGTCCTGCAGCCCGGGGAGTTCGTGGTGGATTTGCGGATCCCGGCTCTTCTGCCGCGATCCAATGGCGCCTTCCAAGGGGCGGTCCCCCCGGAGCAGCCGAGCACCGTTGTCGGGGTCGGGGCATTCCTGGTCCTGGAGCACGGCCTCGCCACCTGCTGCGGGGCGCGCCTGACCCTTGGCGGGGTGGCCCCGAGCCC
Organism: Methylomirabilis sp. (SeqCode); assembly: GCA_037442485.1. Taxonomy (GTDB): domain Bacteria; phylum Methylomirabilota; class Methylomirabilia; order Methylomirabilales; family 2-02-FULL-66-22; genus 2-02-FULL-66-22. Next base: position 364 of record JBBIQE010000162.1, on the reverse strand, counting down.
GGTGCGGGCCCTGGAGGCGGAGCGGTTCCTGTCGGGCAAGGAGTTGAACGAGGCCGTCCTTCAGGAGGCGGGGGAGCTGGCGGCCCGGTGCGCCCTGCCCGGTGCCGGCCCGACGGGGGAGCGGTTCGATCTGGTGAGGGGGCTGGCACGGCGAGCGATGGCGGAGGCGCTGGAGCGGGTTCGCGCCGGCGCCCGGTCCTGACGGTGGATCAACCGCCGCCGGATCCATCCGGCAGCCGGTCGAGTTGATGCGGGGCGGCCATTGAGACGAGGGGCCAACGAAACCACAGCCCGCAGATGACGCAGACCTCCCTCACCCCCCTCCCACCCCTCCCCTGCACCCCGCCAGAAGCGGGGTACCCGG
>JBBIQE010000161.1:0-5951 GCA_037442485.1 Methylomirabilis sp. (SeqCode) | reverse complement strand
CACCGGCCCGAGCGCCGCGAGATGCGGCACGTGGAGCGCGAACACGACGCGCCGCCGCCCGCGCCCGCCATCTGCGTCAGCAGATCCTCGTCGAAGACCTCCTTCTTCCGGTCGCAGAGGGCCTTGAAGCGGACGAAGGCCTTGTTCAGGTCGTCCTCGGCAAGGTCCACGCCCAGCTCCTCCAGCCGCTTCTTGAAGGCGTGGCGGCCCGAGTGCTTGCCCAGGACCAGCCGGCTCTTGGGCACCCCCACCGACTCGGGGGTCATGATCTCGTAGGTGAGCGGCTTCTGCAGGACCCCGTGCTGGTGGATGCCCGCCTCGTGGGCAAAGGCGTTGGCCCCCACGATGGCCTTGTTGGGCTGGACGCTGATCCCGGTGATGGACTGGAGGAGTTTCGACGTCCGGTAGATCTCCTCCGTCCTGATCCCGCACTCGTAGCCCAGGCAGTCCTTCCGCGTCCGCAGGGCCATCACGATCTCTTCCAGGGAGGCGTTGCCGGCCCGCTCGCCGATGCCGTTGATCGTGCACTCGACCTGGCGCGCGCCCGCCCGGACCGCCTCCAGCGAGTTGGCCACCGCCAGGCCCAGGTCGTTGTGGCAGTGGGCGCTCACCACGACCCGCTCGATGCCCGGCACCCGGTTCATCAGGTCGCGGATCCGCTGGCCGAACTCCCAGGGGATGCCGTAGCCGACCGTGTCCGGGATGTTGATGGTCGTGGCCCCGGCCTTGATGGCCGCCTCCACCACCCGGCACAGGAAGTCCTGGTCGGTCCGGTGGGCGTCCTCGGGCGAGAACTCCACATCCTCGGTATAGCGCCGGGCCCGCTTGACCGCCGCCACGGTGGCCGCCAGGACCTCTTCCTCCGTGGACTTCAGCTTGTACTTGATGTGGATCTCGGAGGTGGCGAGGAAGGTGTGGATGCGCGGCCGCTCGGCGTGCCGGAGCGCCTCCCAGGCCCGGTCAATGTCCGTGTCCTTGGCCCGGGCCAGGCCCGCGATGACGGGGCCGCCCTTCAGATGCTGGGCGATGGTCTTGACCGCCTCGAAGTCGTCCTCGGAGGCGATGGGGAACCCCGCCTCCATCACGTCCACGCCCAGGCGCGCCAGCTGCTTCGCCATCTCCAGCTTTTCCTTGGTGTTCATGCTGTAGCCGGGCGACTGCTCGCCGTCCCGGAGGGTGGTGTCGAAGATCAGGATACGATCGCCCATATCGGTGTCCCTCCAGCCCGCCCCACCCGGCTAGCGTCCGGGCGAGGGCTGCTCGGTCGTGTCCACAGGATGTCGTTTCTGCCAGGCCGCCACCATGCGCACCAGGCCGGAACCCGCATACAGGAAGAAGAACAGGAACAGGAACAGGCTGGGGTGCGACGCCACGACCAGCAGCACCAGCAGTAGCGTCGTCATGATGGTGAACGGCCGCCGCCGCCGCAGCTCCAATCCCTTCAGGCTGCGGTAGCGGATCTTGCTCACCATCAGGAATCCCAGCCCGTACATCCCCAGCAAGACGCCGGCGGCCGTCGCGTGGGCCGGGATCAGCTCCCGCCCGAACACGACGACCGCCGAGGACTCCTTCATGAACAGCACGAACGCGGCCACCACCGCGGCCGCGGCCGGAATGGGCAGCCCGACGAAGAACCGCTTGTCCAGGCTGCGCGTCTGCACGTTGAAGCGGGCCAGGCGGAAGGCGCCGCAGGCGGCGAAGGCGAAGGCCGCCAGCCCGCCGATCCAGCCGAAGGGCTTCAGGGCATAGACGTAGGCCAGGAGGCCGGGGGCCACCCCGAAGGAGACCAGGTCGGCCAGCGAGTCCAGCTCGATGCCGAGATCGCTGGTGGCCCCGGTCATCCGGGCCACCCCGCCGTCCAGGTAGTCGAACACCAGCGCCAGCAGGATGGCGATGGCGGCGGCCACGTATTCGTCGTTGTAGACCGCCACCAGCGCGTAGAACCCGCAGGAGAGGTTGCCCAGGGTGAGGATGCTGGGCAGCAGGTAGACCCCGCGCCGCATCCGCCGCCGCATGCCGCCCCGCCCGGCCTTCATGGGATGACCCCCAGGATCGTGCTCCCTCCCTTGACCGCCTGGCCGCGACGCACCTTCAGCTCGGCCGTAGCGGGAAGGATGCAATCCACCCGCGAGCCGAATCGGATCAGGCCGATCCGGTCACCGGCCGTCACCTTCTGTCCCGGATTCAGCCGGCAGACGATGCGACGCGCCAGGAGTCCCGCGATCTGCTTCACCCACACGTCCCCGTCGGGGGAGGCGAAGTGGATCAGGGTCTGTTCGTTCTCGGTCGAGGCCGCCTCGCCCCACGCCGCCATGAACCGGCCCGGCGTATGGGTGACCGCATTCACCACCGATGTGAGCGGGGCCCGGTTCACGTGCACGTCGAAGACCGACAGAAAGATGCTCACGCGGGTGAGCGGTTCGCCGAAGGGCCCCTTCCAGTCCGGGAAGGGGCGGATGGCGACGATCCGCCCGTCCGCCGGCGCCAGGATCAGCCGCTCGCCCTGCGGGATCACCCGCTCGGGGTCGCGAAAGAAATACACGAGAAAGGCTGCCAGAAGCAGCGCCACCGTCCCCCAGCCGGGAAAGCGCAGCAGGTACAGCAGGCCGCTTAATCCGAGCGCGGGCAGGATGAAGCGGAGGCCATCCCGCTCGACGGGCAGCCGCAGGCCCCGTGTCGGCGAAGAACCGTCCATTTATAGCACCAGGCCGGCGCCGGATCAAAGGAAAACGTACGGCCTCACCCGTGCTTGCCCAGTTGCGTGCGCACCAGCGCGGGCAGGCTGCCGAGGGCGCCCGGGATCCTGGAGGGGTCCTTCCCCCCCGCCTCGGCCACATCCGGCCGGCCCCCGCCCCCGCCGCCCGTGGCCGTCGCCAGCTCCCGGACCAGGTGGCCGGCGTGGAGCCTGGACGTGAGATCCTTGCTCACCATGGCGACCCAGGTGACCCGGTCCCCCTGGCCGCTGGCGAGGACCACGACACCGCTCTTCAGGCGCTCGCGGATACGATCGCCCAGCTCGCGCATGGCCTTGGCATCCCGGAGGTCCACCCGGGCGCCCACGACCTTGACCCCGTCCACATCCTGGGCCTTCCGCAGCAGCTCCTCCAGCGTTCCGGCCAGGAGGCGCCCCTGGAGCCGCTCCACCTCGCGCTCCAGCTCGCGCGCGCTGTCGACGAGCCTCTCCACCTTCTCCGCAAGCTCCAGCGGGCGGGCCTTGACCCGCAGGGCGGCCTCGCCCAGGACCCGCTCCTCCTGCCGGACGTGGCGGAAGGCGCCCGGACCGGTGAGGGCCTCGACCCGGCGGACGCCCGCGGCCACACCCCCCTGGCTCACGAGCTTGAAGAGGCCGATCTCCCCCGTGGCGGCGACGTGGGTGCCGCCGCACAGTTCCACGCTGAACTCCGGGACCGTCACCACCCGGACGCGCTCGCCGTACTTCTCGCCGAAGAGGGCCATGGCGCCGAGTGCCAGCGCCCGGTCCAGGTCCATGATCTCGATCCGGAGGGCGCGGTTCTCCCACACCTGCTCGTTGACCAGCTCCTCGATCCGTTCCAGCTCGCGGTCGCTGAGCGGGCTGAAGTGGCTGAAGTCGAAGCGCAGGCGATCCGGCGCCACCAGCGAGCCGGCCTGCTTCACGTGGTCGCCCAAGACCTGCCGCAGGGCCGCGTGGAGCAGATGCGTGGCCGTGTGATTCTTGGCCGTCACCTTCCGGCGCGCCGCGTCCACCGCGGCCAGGACGGTCTGGCCCTTCCTCAGCCGGCCGCGCTTTACCCGCACCCGGTGCAGGACCAGGCCGGGAACGGGCCGCCGGGTGTCCAGCACCTCGGCGCTGGCCCCCTCCGCTGTGAGCGTCCCCGTATCGCCGATCTGGCCGCCCGCCTCGGGATAGAAGGGCGTTCGGTCGAGGAGCACCTCGCCCGTCTCCCCCTCGGTGAGCCCCGGCACGACCTGCCCCGCCCCGTTCAGGAGGGCCTGGACGACCGCCTCGGCCTCCTGCGCCTGGTGCCACAGCGGCTCCACGGGAGACAGCCAGGCGGTGAGGTCCCGGAGGCTCGCCGGGACCTCCACCTCCCCCGAGCCCACCCAGGACTCGCGCGCCCTGGCCCGCTGCTCGGCCATCGCGCGCTCGAACCCGGCCTCGTCCAGGGTGAGCCCCTGCTCGGCCGCGATCTCCCGCAGCAGATCCACGGGGAAGCCGTAGGTGTCGTAGAGGCGGAAGATCTCCCCCCCGGGGACGGCCGCGGCGCCCCGGGCCCTGAGCTCCCCGACCAGCGCCTCGACCATCCGGAGGCCAACCCGCAGGGTGTGGCCGAACCGCTCCTCCTCGTTCTGGGTGATGCGCGCCACGTACTCGCGGCGCTCGGCGAGTTCCGGGTAGGCGGACTGCATCACCTCCACGACGCGGCCGGTGACCGCGGCCATGAACGGCTCCTCCAGGCCCAGGAGGCGGCCATGGCGGAGCCCCCGCCGCAGGATGCGCCGCAGGACGTAGCCCCGGCCCTCGTTGCCCGGCAGCACCCCGTCGGCGACGAGGAAGGCCGTGGCCCGCGCGTGGTCGGCGATCACCCGCATGGAGACGTCGGCGTCGGGGTGGCTCCCGTACCGCCTGCCCGTCCGCTCTTCCACCGCGGCGATGATGGGCCGCAGCAGGTCGGTGTCGAAATTGCTCGGGACCCCTTGCAGGACGGCGGCGATCCGCTCCAGTCCGGCCCCGGTATCGATGCTCGGCCGGGGCAGCGGCGTGAGGGTCCCATCCGGGCTCCGCTCGAACTGCATGAAGACCAGGTTCCAGAGCTCCAGGTACCGGTCGCAGTCGCAACCCACACCGCAGGTGGGCCGGCCGCAGCCCATGGCCGGCCCCTGGTCAATGACGATCTCCGAGCACGGCCCGCAGGGACCCGTATCGCCCATGGCCCAGAAATTGTCCTTGGTCGAGCACGGCACGATGCGAGCCTCGGGGACGTAGCGCCGCCACAGGGCCCGCGCCTCCTCGTCCGGGCCCAGGCCCAGGCCCGCATCCCCCTCGTGGATCGTCACCCAGAGCCGGTCGGGCGGCAGGCCCAGCCGGCCGGTCAGAAACTCCCAGCCGTAGTCAATGGCCTGTTCCTTGAAGTAGTCGCCGAAGGAGAAGTTGCCCAGCATCTCGAAGAAGGTGTGGTGCCGCGCGGTGCGCCCCACGTTTTCCAGGTCGTTGTGCTTGCCGCCGGCCCGGACGCACTTCTGCACCGTAACGGCGCGGGAGTAGGCGCGCTGCTCCTTCCCGGTGAAGACGTCCTTGAACTGGACCATGCCGGCGTTCGTGAAGAGGAGCGTGGGATCGGCCTTGGGCACGAGCGGCGAGCTCGGCACCGGGGTGTGCCCCCGCTCCACAAAGTACTCCACGAAGGCGCGGCGCACCTCGTGGCCGGCCTTGGGCTTCAGGCTCATGTGGGGATCCCCCTCACCGGCTCACCGCGCACGGATCGTTCGCTCATGGCTCATCGGGCTCTTCCCCCGGGGGGAAGTACTTCCGGCACAGCGCCATGACGATCTCGACGGCGAACCCCCGTCGGGTCAGGTGGGCCGCCAGCCGCCGTCGCGCCGCCGCCGGCCCCAGCCCGCGCAGCCCGGGCAGCTTTCGCCGCGCCGCCGCCTCGGCCAGCTCCCGCGGGCTCCGCTCGGCGAACGCCTCGCGGAGCGCCCCGGCGATGAGCTCCTCGGCGATCCCCCGGGCCCGAAGCTCCCGCGCCAGGCGCGCCGGCCCCACAGAACGACGATGGGCCCGGGCGCGAGCCCAGGCCCTGGCGTATTCCGCATCGTCCAGGTAGCGGGAGGCGGTGAGCCGGGCGATCACCGCCGCGATCTGCCCCGGATCGTACCCGCGCCGCGCCAGGCGCTGCCCCATCTCGCGCGCGGTCAGGGCCCGCATGGCCAGGAGCTGGAGGGCCACCTCCCACGGGTCCGGGCGCCCG
>JBBIQE010000160.1:0-6183 GCA_037442485.1 Methylomirabilis sp. (SeqCode) | reverse complement strand
TGGAACGGCGTATCGCCAGAGGGGATCAGTTTTTCCAGCGCATCGTTACGGACGGGAAACTGCTGTATGCCGCCTGAGGAATCCAAATACCCGAGGGATTGGCTCGGGGTCGCCGAGAAGGATTGGAGGCGTGCGGGGCGGGCGCTGGATGATGGCGATGCCGAGGAGGCCGGATTCTGGCTCCAGCAGGCGGTCGAGAAGTACCTGAGGGCTTATCTCCTGTCGAAAGGTTGGACCCTGAGGAAAGTTCACGATCTCGAGGTCCTCTTGAACGAGGCCGCTGCGCACATGCCGATGTTCGGGCGGTATAGATCGGCTTGCCAAAGAATCAGCGGGTATTATCTACCAGAACGGTATCCGTTCATGGACTCACCGGCACTCACCGTGGAAGAGGTGTCCGCCTCCCGCGACGAGGTGACGGGACTGGTGGATTCGATCCGGAGGGAATTCGAGTAGGAATGCCCAAGCGCACCGACATCCGCAGTATCCTGATCATCGGCTCGGGGCCGATCGTGATCGGCCAGGCCTGCGAGTTCGACTACTCGGGGACCCAGGGGTGCAAGGCGCTGCGCGAGGAGGGCTACCGGGTCATCCTGGTGAACAGCAACCCCGCCACCATCATGACCGACCCCGAGTTCGGCGACCGGACCTACATCGAGCCCATCACGCCCGAGGTGGTGGCCTCCATCATCGCGAAGGAGCGGCCGGACGCCTTGCTCCCCACCCTGGGGGGGCAGACGGCGCTCAACACGGCCGTGGCCCTGGCGGAATCCGGCGTCCTGGACCGGTACCGGGTGGAGCTGATCGGGGCGAAACTGCACGCCATCAAGAAGGCCGAGGATCGGGAGCTGTTCAAGCAGGCCATGACGCGCATCGGCCTGGAGGTCCCGGAGAGCGGCTACGCCCACTCCCTGGAGGATGCGCTGGAGATCATCCAGCGGGTGGGCTACCCCGCCATCATCCGCCCCTCCTTCACCCTGGGCGGCACGGGGGGCAACATCGCCTACAACCGGGAGGAGTTCGAGGAGTTCGTCCAGTGGGGCCTCGGCCTCAGCCCGGTCCGCCAGGTCCTGGTCGAGGCCTCGGTCATCGGCTGGAAGGAGTACGAGCTGGAGGTCATGCGGGACCTCAACGACAACGTGGTCGTCGTCTGCTCCATCGAGAACTTCGATCCCATGGGCATCCACACGGGGGATTCCATCACCGTGGCCCCGGCCCAGACCCTGACGGACAAGGAGTACCAGATGATGCGCGACGCCGCCATCGCCATCATCCGCGAGATCGGGGGTCGAGACGGGGGCAGCAACATCCAGTTCGCGGTGGACCCGGCCACGGGGCGCATGGTCGTGATCGAGATGAACCCGCGGGTCTCCCGGAGTTCCGCCCTGGCCAGCAAGGCCACCGGCTTCCCCATCGCCAAGATCGCGGCCAAGCTGGCGGTGGGCTACCGTCTGGACGAGATCCGGAACGACATTACCCGCGAGACGCCCGCCAGCTTCGAGCCGACCATTGACTACTGCGTGGTGAAGGTCCCGCGCTGGGCCTTCGAGAAGTTTCCCGGGGCCGACGACACCCTCACCACCCAGATGAAATCGGTGGGCGAGGCCATGGCCATCGGCCGGACGTTCAAGGAGGCCCTCCAGAAGGCCATCCGGTCGCTGGAGATCGACGCCTACGGCCTGGAGACGCGGATCCGCGAGCGGAAGGAGATCCGCGAGCGCCTGCGGAAGGAGATCCGCGAGCGCCTGCGCGTGCCGAAGTGGGACCGGGTGTTCCATCTCGCGGACGCCCTCCGGCTGGGCATGGATATCGAGGAGATCCACGCCCTCACCAAGATTGACCCCTGGTTCCTGGCCAACATCCAGCAGATCGTGGAGTTCGAGGAGCGGCTGCGCCATCCCGAGAGCGGCCGGGGCTCGCTGATCCGGCTCTTCACCGCGCCCGTGATGCGCCAGGCCAAGGCGCTGGGGTTCTCGGACCGGCGGTTGGCCCAGCTCACCGGCTCGGACGAACTGCGGATCCGCGACGCCCGCAAGAGGATGGGGATCGAGGCCACCTTCAAGATGGTGGACACCTGCGCCGCGGAGTTCGTGGCCTACACCCCCTACCTCTACTCGACCTACGAGCGCGAGTGCGAGGCGAACCCCACCGGCCGGCCCAAGGTGGTCATCCTGGGCGCCGGCCCCAACCGGATCGGCCAGGGGATCGAGTTCGATTACTGCTGCGTGCACGCCGTCTTCGCCCTGAAGGAGCTGGGGTACGAGACCATCATGGTCAACTGCAACCCCGAGACGGTCTCGACGGATTACGATACGGCCGACCGGCTGTACTTCGAGCCGCTGACGCTGGAGGATGTGCTGAACATCGTGGATCGCGAAAAGCCCGTGGGCCTCATCGTCCAGTTCGGCGGCCAGACGCCGCTGAAGCTGGCCGTCCCCCTTCGGAACGCGGGCGTGAAGATCCTGGGGACGTCGCCGGACGCCATTGACCGGGCCGAAGACCGCGAGCGGTTCAAGCAGCTCCTGCAGAAGCTCGGGCTGAACCAGCCGCCCAACGGCACGGCCGTCTCGTTCCAGCAGGCGGCGCTCATCGCCCGGCAGATCGGGTACCCGGTCCTGGTGCGCCCCTCCTACGTCTTGGGCGGGCGCGCCATGGAGATCGTCTACGACGAGGACGATCTCAAGGATTACATGGAGCGGGCGGTCCAGGCCTCGCCGGATCATCCCATCCTGGTGGACAAGTTCCTGGAGGACGCCATCGAGATGGACGTGGACGCCATCTCCGACGGCACGAGGGTGGTCATCGGCGGGATCATGGAGCACATCGAGGAGGCGGGGATCCACTCGGGGGATTCGGCCTGCTCGCTCCCCCCCCGGTCGGTGGGCGAGAATCTCCTCCAGGAGATTCGCGAGCAGACGGCGGCCATGGCCCTCGAGCTGGGAGTGGTCGGCCTCATCAACATCCAGTTCGCCATCAAAGACGGCGCGGTGTACGTCCTGGAGGTGAACCCCCGGGCCTCCCGCACCGTTCCCTTCGTGAGCAAGGCCATCGGGGTTCCCCTCGCCAAGCTGGCGGCCAAGGTGATGCTGGGGGCGACCCTGCCGGAGCTGGGGTTCACCGAGGAGCGGAAGCTCGCCCACGTGGCCGTCAAGGAGGCGGTGCTGCCCTTTGCCAAGTTCCCCAATGTGGACGCCGTGCTGGGGCCGGAGATGAAGTCCACGGGCGAGGTGATGGGGATCGACGCCGACTTCGGGCGTGCCTTTGCCAAGTCCCAGATCGCGGCCAGCGGTCGGCTGCCCCTGAGCGGCACGATCTTCCTCAGCGTCCGGGACAAAGACAAGGCGGCGATCCCGGGTCTGGCCGCCAGGCTCGCCGAGCTGGGCTTCCGCCTCATCGCCACCGAGGGGACGGCGGCGGCGATCCGGCGCGCCGGCGTCTCGGTGGAGCGGGTGTACAAGGTCACGGACGGGCTCCGCCCCCACATCGTGGACAGGATGAAGAACGGCGAGGTCGCCCTGGTCATCAACACCCCCGAGGGGCGCCGCGCGCGGATGGATTCGTACTCCATCCGCCGGACGGCCGTGACCATGGGCATTCCCTACTTTACCACCATGGCGGCGGCCTCGGCCGCGGCCGAGGCCATCCGGTCGTTGCGCCAGCGCGAGATGGCCATCCGCCCCCTGCAGGAGTACCATGCCACTGCCTGAGTACTGCGTGGCGGAAATACGGTGAGACTCATTCGTTCCCCCTCTCCCACACTGGGGAGAGGGGACCGGAGATTTACATCAGGACAATACTTCACCGTGACTATGAAACGGAGCACTGAGGTTCGCGTGCGCGCCGGCGTCGCCTTCAATCGTTCGATCTCCCCGGCGTACCGGCATCTCGGGTTGGCTGCGCCGGGCTTTCCCCCGGCGTTCCGGGCAGGGGAGTTCGTGATGATCCGCCCGACCGGCGTGGGGGATCCGTTCCTGCCGCGGGCGTTCTCGATCTATCGAATCTCCCGTCACGGCGACTTCCCCGTGGTGGTCGAGATCCTGTACAAGGTCCTGGGCAAGGGGACGCAGTATCTGTCCCGCATGAACGTGGGACAGGAGATCGAGATCCTGGGCCCATTCGGCAAGGCCTTCAGCCTGCCGGACGGTCCCATGCAGGCCGTCCTCGTGGCTGGCGGCATCGGCGTCCCCCCCATTGCGGCCCTCGCCGCCCAAATTCGAAATTCGAAATTCGAAAGTCGAAAGTTGGAGGTCTTTGTGGGCGGCAAGACCGCCGAGGACATCCTGGGCCTGAAGGATTTCGAGGAGGCGGGCGCCGGCGTGCACATCACCACGGAGGACGGCAGCCTGGGCAGCCGCGGCCTCGTCACCGACCTGCTCCGGCCGTTTCTCCTCAGGCCTGACGCCTCACGCCTCACGATGTATGCGTGCGGCCCCCCGGGAATGCTCGCGGCCGTGGCGCGACTGGCGGAGGAGCTTACCGTTCCGTGTCAGGTGTCCGTGGAGGCCAACATGGCCTGCGGCTTCGGCGCATGCATGGGCTGCGCCATCGAGGTCAGAGCGGAGGGCGCCGGGCCGAGCTACCGACTGGTGTGCAGGGACGGGCCGGTCTTCGACTCGCGGGAGATCGTGTGGAGATGACAGAATCGAGAGCCGAGAGCCGAGTCTCCCGAGACGGGGGACGGGGGACGGAGGACGGGGCAAGACCGGTCTCCGGTCGTCCGTCCTCGGTCGGAGTCAGCCTGGCGGTCGAGGTGGCGGGAATCCGGATGCGAAATCCGGTCCTGACCGCCTCGGGGACCTTCGGGTACGCGGAGGAGTTCGAGCCCTACGTGGACCTGAACCGTCTGGGCGCCCTGGTGGTCAAGACCATCACCCGGCTGCCGCGCGCCGGCAACCCTCCGCCCCGCGTGGTGGAGACGCCGGCCGGGATGCTGAACGCCATCGGCCTCCAGAACGTCGGGATCGAGGCCTTCATCCGCGACAAGCTCCCGTACCTTCGGCGGCTCGAGCCGCCGCTGATCGTCAACGTGGCGGGCGAGTCCGTGGAGGACTTCCGCGACCTCACCAAACGGATCGGCGACCAGGCGGGGGTGGCGGGGATCGAATTGAATATTTCCTGCCCCAACGTGGCCGGCGGCCTCGACTTCTCCACGGACCCGAACCTGGCCTATCGGGTCGTGAAGGCGGCGCGCGAGGCCACGCAACTTCCCCTGATCCCCAAGCTGTCCCCGAACGTCACCGACATCGCCGCCATCGCCCGGGCGGTGGCGGATGCGGGCGCCGACGCCGTCTCGCTGATCAACACCCTGGTGGGGATGGCGGTGGACGTGCGGACCCGCCGGCCGAAGATCGGGAACGTGACCGGGGGTCTCTCGGGGCCGGCCATCCGCCCGGTGGCGGTCCGCATGGTGTGGCAGGTGGCGCGGGCGGTGCGGCTGCCGGTCATCGGGATGGGGGGGATCGTCACGGCCGAAGATGCGCTGGAATTCCTGATCGCCGGGGCCACGGCCGTGGCCGTCGGGACGGCCAATTTCCTGGACCCCACGGCCGCGGTGAAGGTCATCGAGGGGCTGGAACGGTACTGCGCGGCCAACGGGATCCTGGACATCCGCCAGGTCATCGGCAGCCTGGAGATCCCACGACGGAGCGATCAATGACGCCGAGTGGATTTCGCCCCTCCCGGGCCTGGCTGTGGGCGCCGGTCATCTTGTCGGCGCTGGGCGTCCTGGTCTCGGGCTACCTCAGCGTCAAGCGACTGACGGGCGGCAACCTGGCCTGCAGCCGCTGGGCCGAATGCGACGTGGTCAACAACAGCGTCTACGCCAGGATCTACGGCGTTCCGGTGGCGTTCCTCGGTCTGGCGGGATACCTCGTGCTCCTGGCGCTGGCCCTGGCGGCCCTCGCGGCCTCGGCCTCGACCCAGCGGAAGCTTCTGACGGCCAGCTTCGTCCTGGCCCTTGCGGGCTTCGCCTTTTCCGGCTATCTCACCTATATCGAGCTGTTCGTGCTCGAGGCCCTCTGCAACTGGTGCGTGGCCTCGGCCGCCCTCATCACCCTGCTCACCGTGGTCGGCGGCCTGAACCTCGTCTGGACGGGCGGGGAATCCGCCGAGAAATCTCCCGCCTCCGCGTGACCCGTCTTCGCATCCGGAGTCTGAACGGGGACCGTCCCTCGGGGGGCCCAT
>JBBIQE010000159.1:0-6254 GCA_037442485.1 Methylomirabilis sp. (SeqCode) | reverse complement strand
GTAGACGAAGCCGTGGGTGTAGGCCTTCGCCAACTGGGAGAGCGCGCCGAAGTCCGCATAGTACCCATCCTGCTCGCCGGTGAGGAGCGTGTGGACGCAATGGTGGAAATCATCCATCCATTGGCCGGCCAGCCCGTAACCTCCCTTGCGCTTTGGATCCACGACCCGCCGATCGTTGAGGTCGCTCTCGGCCACGACGGGGACCGTGCGCCCGAGGCGGCGGGCCAGCCGCTTCACGTGATCGTTCAGTTCCCGCAGGATGTGCACCGGACTGGCGTCGAAGATGCCGTGGATGGCATCCAGCCGCAGGCTGTCTATGTGGTATTCGCGGATCCAGGAGAGGGCGTTGGCGATGACGAAGTCCCGGACGCCGCGCGAGTCCTCCCCGTCGTAGTTGATGGCCTGGCCCCACGGGGTCCGGTACCGGTCGGTGAAGTAGGGACCGAACTCGGCCAGGTAGTTCCCCTCGGGCCCGAGGTGGTTGTACACGACATCCAGGATCACGGCCAGGCCGCGGGCGTGGCAGGCATCCACCAGGCGCTGGAGGCCGATCGGCCCGCCGTAGCTCGCCTGCGGCGCGAAGAGGCCCACGCCGTCGTAGCCCCAGTTCCGCCTCCCGGGAAAGCTCGCCACGGGCATCAGCTCGATGGCCGTGACCCCCAGGTCCCGTAGCCGCGGGAGGCGGAGGATCACCGCCTCGAAGGTCCCCTCGGGTGTAAACGTCCCCACGTGGATCTCGTAGATGACCATGTCGCGGAGGGCCAGGCCGCGCCAGTCCGTATCGGTCCAGACGAAGGCGCCGGTGTCCACGACCTCCGAGGGGCCGTGCACGCCGTCGGGGAGCGCGCGTGCGGCGGGATCGGGCCGGCGGCGCTCTCCGTCGAGCACATAGAAGTAGCGGAGGCCGGCACCACCCCGGACCCTGCCGACGAAGTACCCACCGGCCACCGGTCGCAGCCGGACGGTTCGGCTCTCGGGATGGACGATTTCAACGTCCAGCCGATGGCATCGTGGGGCCCAGACACGGAATCCGACGCGCCCATCCCGCAGGCAGACGGCCCCCAGGTCGGCGGGCGGCCTCATCCTCGCTCCTGCGAGTTCATCGGCCCCACCCCCCCTGCCATGGTCCCGGCCCGGGTCACTTCTGGGGACGGACCCGGTTCAGCTCCTCCTCCAGGACCTTTCGGGTCTCGGCCTCCTGGCGGGCGCGATCCTCGGCGGCCTTGGCCCGCCGCTCCTGCTCGGCGAGGCGAAATTCGTATTCGGATCGTTGCTGCTCTAGTCGGCTGGTCAGATCTGCCGCCCGCATGCCCCAGAGCAGGTAGCCCACGCCGAGACCGATCAGGAAGGCCAGAACCGCCACTACCCCATGGCTCACAATGCGCATCGACAGCCCCCCATACAAGAGCCTTACGCCAGCCTTCCCTCCCGCGGGGATCGAGTCGATCCCTTGCCGATCCTGATGGCCGGGACGGCGACCCGCGACACGCCCCTACCCGTCACGAAAATCCCCCCCCAGCCTCCCCTCCCCCGCACCCCGCCAAAGGCGGGATACCCGGGGGGAGGGCACCGCACCCAGAGGGACCCCGGGATCCGGTGGGGGTCGCTGACTCCGCGCAGTTCGCCGGGGTTTTCATCCGTCGTGGTGAAACGCGTTTCGTGCCCACTACGTAGGGGACGTCGCCCCACGCCTTCGCCAGGGGCATGTCGGACTCTCCGATGCCCAGGGCCCGCGTCGGGTTCGGCCCCGCGGCTCCGGTGCAGGGATCCGGCCTCACGTCTCATTCCGGGGGCCGGCCGATCCCCCCGGCCAGGAACTCGCCCCGGCCTTGCCTCAGGAATCACGCGGCATGGCCCCTCCTCTTGTGGCGGAATTCGTTCCCCGGGACCCAGGAGCCCGAGTCCTCCCGGATCTCCGCGTAGAAGGGCAGCCACGCCGGCTGCCGATCGAACCGCCGCAGGCTGCGGACGATCCGATCCGGATCGCCCCAGTCGCACCAGGACATCCCTCGGGCCGCCAGGACCATCAGGGCCTCGGGATGCCGAGCCAAAAACGCCCGGGAAAGATTCGTGGACGGCAGGTGCCCATAGGCCTCCGCCAGGGCCGCCCCCTCGGCCGGCGTCCCCAGACACCCGGCAACGGAGCGGAGGGGAGTGAGCACCTCCGGCACGGCTGCCTCCGCCAGGCCGAGGAACGCGTCCAAGCCTCCTGCCAGGATGAACGTATTCCAGAAGCAGCCGCGGCGAAAGAGTTCGGCCGCGGTGGTCCGGTCGGGTTTCTCCCAAAACTGCTGCACCGCGTAGAGCTCCGTGGCTGGGCCGGATTCCACCGGCTTCCCCGGGGCGATCCAGCCGTAGCCGGTTTCCGGCCCGTCCGCCTCCACGCCCAGGAGAATCACATGCCGGCGGAGATCGGCCGCCGCGCCCACGGCGGCCTGCACGTGCTCCGCGAAACGATCCTCCTCCCAGATGAAGTGGTCCGCGGGAAAGACGGCCACGGTGGCTGTGGGGTTCCGGCGGGCGATCCACACGAGCGGCAGGAGAAGGCCGGGCGCAGTCTCCTTGTTCTCGGGCTGGACGAGGACGGTGCCGGGCACACCCCGCCCCTTCTCCTCTCGGAGATACCTCTCTTGCCCGGCCGTGACGACGGTGACGATCCGCCCGGCGGGAACGATCTGCAGGGCGCGGTCCCACGTATGCCTGAGCATGGACCGGGTGCCGACGATCCGGCAGAACTGCTTGGGTCGTTCCGTGCCCAGGACGTCTCGGGTAAAGGTCTGCAGCCGGGTCCCATTGCCCCCGGCCAGGACCACGACCCAGAGGTCCCCGCGCGGGCTGCGGCCGGTGCGGCCCGACTCCGCGGGAGCCTGAGTGCCCTGGCTTGGCTCGGGCCGGCGGGCGGTATCTATGGTGGAACGGACACTCGCAGTCATCAAAGATTCCTTGCTCACCCTCGGTTGTTGTTGCAGGGCTGGCGGGAGGCTGAGAGTCTCCTCCGCGTGGGGTGTCGGGGGAAACGCCGGTTCCCGGCGGATATTCCGGAGTTTCTTCATGACGCACTCTCCGTCCGGGATCCGGGATCCCGTGTCACCGCGATCGGGGCCTCGCCACTGCCGTTCCGCACGTGAACCACCCGCTGCGGGAAGGGGATCTCGATGCCCTCCTGCTGGAAGCGGCGGAAGATGCGCTTGCGCAGCTCGTGCTGGGCGAGGTACTGGTCCACGAACTCCCGGACCTGGCAGATCAGGGTGAAATCCAGCGAGGATTCGCCAAACCCCGGGATGAAGCGCACGAAGGGCGGGGGATCGGCCAGCAGGCCGGGAACCTCGCCGGCCGCCCGAGAGGCCTCCTCCACCAGAATCTTCTCGACCTGGGCCGGGTCCGAGTTGTAGCTGACGGAGATCGGGATGAGCAGGGCCATCCGCTGCTCCGGCAGGTAGTAGTTGGTGACGATGCTCTGGGCGAGCTTGGCGTTGGGGATGATGACCATGTTGTTGGGCAGCATGCGGATCCGGGTGGTGCGCCACCCGATGTCGGTCACGTACCCTTCCTGCCCCGTCTCCAGCTTCACGTAGTCCCCCACCCGGACCGGCTTCTCGACCAGGATGTGGATCCCCGAGAAAAGGTTGCTCAACGTATCCTGGAGGGCCAGGCCCACGGCCAGGCCGCCGACCCCCAGGGCCGCCAGCAGGGGGGTCACGGAGATGCCCAGGGTGCTGAGGATCAGCAGTCCGCCCAAGAGAAAGACCAGGGCTTTCGTCAGCGTTGTCCCCAGTCCCGTGACGGCCGTCTCTACCTGGATCCGCTGGCCGAGATTCTGCAGTCCCCGCGCCAGCAGGTTCGCCGCCACGATGGTGATGGAGAGGACCACCAGGGCGGCCACCGCGCTGGTCCCCCAGGTCGCCAGGCGGCGGGGGAGCGGCGCGGCGTCCAGGCCCGCAATCAAGCCCAGGGCCACGCACCAGAGGATCGTGGGGGTCCGGAGCGCCTGGATCAGGAACTCATCCAGCCGCGTGGCGGTCCGCCGCGTGAGCCGCTCCAGCCACCGGAACGCATAGTGCCGGGCGATCAGGAGGGCCAGCGTCACCCCGGCGGCGGCCCCCAGCGGGGGCGCCAGGACCCGCAGGAAATTGTAGAGCCAGTCGAGGCTCGGCGGTCGCATCCCGTGCTACTCCCTCAGCGGGGGTGGACCCGCGCAGGCGTGCGCCCGGAGGAGGGCCGGCCCTCTCACGGGACCTCCACGGACGAATTCTCTGTTCCCCAGACGTTCGGGACCTTGGGCGCGTGCGGACCGTTTTACCAGGCGGCGCGGGCGACCGCGCCGGTCCCCCTGGCGCAGGAGCACCCGAGACCCCGGGCGCATCCCTCACAGCAGAACACCGGACCCTTCCGGCGCTGCGGCGTCCATATGGCCCACTGCCCGCATCCGGAACACAGGCGAAACTCACCGGCCTCCCTCATGGTATCGCTCCTGCAGCCGATGGGAATGGTCCCGGCAGGCCCCCCGGGGAGAGTGCCTGATGGAGCGTCTGGAGCAGCTCGTCCATCCGGAACGGCTTGAAGATGTAGGCAAAGGCTCCCTTTTCAATGGCGTCCATATAGGTGGGGACATCACCGAAGGCGGTGATGAGGATCACGGCCGTCTCGGGGCAGATGGTTCGCAGGCCGGGCAAGAGATCCAGGCCGCTCAGGCCTGGCATGTTCTTGTCCAGGATGATGGCCGCGAACGACTCGGACCGCAGCCGGATCAGCGCCTGCGCTCCATTTGGCGCTTCCACCGCCTCGTACCCCTTGTCGCTCAGAACCTCGACGATCAGAGCACGCATCTCGGGGTCGTCGTCCACGACCAGCACACGGCGCCGAAGGCTCTCCACGCCAGGCCCCTCAGTCGAGTCGGTACGCATCGCGTCTTCTCTCCTCCGTGTCCCGAATGCCGGGGCACGGCTCGGATCCGCACGTGCAGGCGCCCCGCGCGCACCCCTCGCAGCAATAGCGGGATCGGTGACAGGAGCCGACCCAGTTGAGCAGCCGCCCGCAACCCGCGCAGTATCTCTGAACCCTGTGCATAGACTTTCTCCTCGTCTCTTGACTCCGTGAAGGAGCAAGGGCGATGCCGAAGCGGGAGGGAACCCTCCGGAACAGCGGGAATGGACGGAATGATCAGGGATTACGCCGATTCGGCAGGGGTCAGTATCCCGGCTGGCGTGCCCGGAGGGTTAAGACAGCCTGACAAGTGCTGGAGGAGGGTCATTGCCGATGAGCGCAGCGAACCGGCGAGAAAGTCGGGGCGGAGTCAGGCTGTCCCGTCCGGTGACACGCTGTCACTGGATTGTATCTGCTTCTCCCAGCGGTAGAGCGTCCGCTTGCTCACGCCGAGGATCTCGGCCGCCCTGGCCTTGTCGCCACCCACCTCGCGCAGCACGAGGGACACGTACTCGGCCGTCAAGGCCTCCAGGGTGGGGCGGCGGGCCGACTGGGCCAGCAGCGCAGCCGGGGCGGGCGCGGAGGACGCCTCCAGCAAGAGCGCCTCCGGGGAAATCTGCTCCCCTGCGGTCAGCGTCACCGTCCGCTCCACCACGTTCTCCAGCTCCCGGACGTTGCCCGGCCAGGGGTGGCGGAGGAGGGCGGCCATGGCCTCGGGGCTGAAGCCGGCAATCGCCTTCCCCGAGGCGGCGGCCGCACGACGGAGGAAATGCTCCGCCAGCAGGGGAATGTCCTCGCGCCGCTCGCGCAGCGGCGGCAGCTGGATGGGGATGACCGCCAGACGGTAGTACAGATCCTCCCGGAACTGCCCCTCCCGGATGCGCGCGTGGATGTCCTTGTTGGTGGCGGCGATCAGGCGGAGGTCCACGGCCACCGCCTCGTCGCTGCCCACGGGACGCACGGCCCGGTCTTCGATGGCCCGCAGCAGCTTGGCCTGAAGTTCGGGGGGCATATCCCCGATCTCGTCCAGGAAGAGCGTGCCGCCCTCGGCCTCGCGGAAGAGGCCCTGGCGGGTCCGCATGGCGCCCGTGAAGGCGCCCTTCACGTGGCCGAACAGTTCGCTCTCCAGGAGGCCGGCGGGGACGGCGGCGCAGTTGACCGGCACGAAGGGGCGCCTGGCCCGGGGGCTGTTGTAGTGAATCGCCCGCGCCACCAGCTCCTTGCCCGTCCCGCTCTCGCCCGTGATGAGGACGTTGCTGTCGCCCGGGGCCACTTGCCGGATGAGCGCGAAGACGCTCTGCATCGCCGGGCTCTTCCCCAGGAGATTCTCG
>JBBIQE010000158.1:0-6316 GCA_037442485.1 Methylomirabilis sp. (SeqCode) | reverse complement strand
GGACTCAAGCATAATTAATAAATCTACACGTCTCACTATTAACCCGATCTACCGTTTGGTGCTAGTTGCAGCAGAAACATAATTATCTTAGCGGCAATGCGTCTTACCCCTCTTGTTCCCCATACACCTGCACCTTGTCGGGAGGCAGGGTCAACCGGACCGGGCCGGCCGGCCGCGGCTCGGGGCTGTCGGCCATCACCACGACGTCTCTCAGCCGGATGTAGTGCCGGTAGTGGGCGCCGAGGAAGAGGCTCTCCTCCAGAACCCCGTTCAGTGCCAGCGTCCCCGGGCGCGGGGGGACCGACGGCTCCTCCATCTGGATGTCCGAAGCCCGGAAGATGACCGTGGCCTTCCCCCGGACGGTCCCGGTGTACGGGAGGGATTGACCGGCCACGACGAGTTTTCCCGCCGCGGCCTCCCCCTCCAACTGATTGCTGACCCCGAGGAACTCGGCGGCGAAGGCGGTGGTGGGCTTGAGGTAGATCTCCTGGGGCGTGCCCGTCTGGACGATCGTCCCCTGGTCCATCAGGACCACCGTGTCCGCCAGGGCCAGGGCCTCCTCCTGATCGTGGGTGACGTAGATGGCCGTGATCCCGACCTGTTTCTGGAGCCGGCGCAACTCGCCGCGGAGCCGCTGCCGCACCTTGGCGTCCAGGTTCGAGAGGGGCTCGTCCATCAGGAGCACCTTGGGCTCCACCACCAGGGCGCGCGCCAGGGCGACCCGCTGCTGCTGGCCGCCACTCAGGGCGGATGGCTTGCGCGACTCCACGTCCGCCAGGTTCCCGATCTCGACCAGTTGCAGCACGTTCAGGACGCGCCGCCGGATGTCGGCGGCCGGGACCTTCTGCAGGCGGAGCCCGTAGGCCACGTTCTCGAACACGGTCATGTGGGGCCAGAGGGCGTAGTTCTGGAAGACCATGGCGGTCCCGCGCCGCTGCGGAGGAAGGCCCGTCACCTCTTCGCTGTCGAAGAAGATGCGGCCCGCATCCACCGCGATGAAGCCGGCGATGCTCCGAAGCAGCGTGGTCTTGCCGCACCCGCTGGGGCCCAGGATGGCGGTGAGGCCGCCGCTCGTGAAGCGGAGGGTGACCCCCTTCAGGGCCTCGACCTTGCCGTACCGCTTGCGGATGTCCTCGACGCGAACCTCGACCACGCCACCCCTCCACGAGCCGCGATGGGAGAGCCTCGAGCCGCGTCCCACCTCCCTCGGACCTTCTCGTCTCGCGGCTCGGGGCTCGCGGCTCGTCAAATGCGGCCGAACATACTCAAGTACTCGGACTTCATGTAGCGTTCCAGCAGCACCAGCAGGACGATCCCGGGGACCATGAGGATCAGCGCGCTGATGGAGGCCACCTGCAGCTCGTATCCGACCGAGGTCCGGTACATGAAGACCGGCAGGGTCAGGATGAACGGGCTGCCAACCAGCAGGGTGCCGGTAAACTCATCCAGCGAGTACAGGAAGACCAGGAGCGTGCTGGCGAGGATGCCGGGAGTGGCCAAAGGCAGTGCCACCGAGAAAAAGCTCTTGAGGCGGGAGGCCCCCAGGTTGATGGCCGCCTCCTCCAGCGTCTCCGGAACCGACTTGAAGACCGCGGTCATGGTCCAGACGGCGAAGACCAGCGCCCCCACCATGTGGATCAAGACGACCCCCCAGAACTTTCCCCCCTGGTTCACCCGGTACAGGAGGGTCGTGGAATTCACGAAGACGGGCAGCTGCGGAAAGGCCTGGGGGAGCAGGAAGATCATGAGGATCACCGGCTTGAAGGGGATCGGGGTGCGGGCCAGGAGATACGCCAGCGGCACCGTGATCACCAGGGTAAGGACCGTCACCACCACGGCGATCAGGAAGCCGTCCTGGAGCGCCCGCAGCATGTCCCCCTGAAGGACCTTGGACCAGTAGAACAGGCCGATCTGCTGCGGGAACAAGTGCGGCCAGTACCACTTCTCGGCGAAGGACCAGATGAGCAGGCTGGACAGCGGCCCGAAGATGATGACCGCCGCCAGCACGATCCCCGCCATGCGAAGCACGCGCCGAGTCATGCATCACCTGGTGACGAAGTGACGAAATGACAGAGTCATAGTGTGACGAAGCCTCCGTCACTTTGTCCCCTTGTCACTCCGTCGCTCCTCATCGGATTTCCCGCTGGGTGATCGTGCGCAGGTAGTAGCCGGCCACCGCCATGGCCATGAGGTACGAGACCACGCCCAGAGCGTTGGCCGTCCCGTAATCCCCCTGGTAGTTGATCCGGTAGTAGACATCAATCATCAGCATCTGGGGCGGCTCCCCGCTGCCGATCATCAACGGGATCGAGAAGGAAGCCAGCATGGAGGTGAACATGAAGGCGCCGGCGACGGCCAGCGAGGCCGCTGACATGGGCAGGAGGATATCCTTGATCTGCCGGAAGGCGGAGGCCCCGAAGTTGCGCGCCGCCTCCAGGTAGGTCTCGTCCACCGCGCGGTAAGCCCCCAGGACCAGGAGGACCGCCAGGGCCAGGTTCTTCCAGATGAGGGAGACCGCGATCCCCATCCACCCGAAAGCGATGGAGGGCGGATCGTTGAGGTTGATCAGACCGACCTGGCTCAGGACGGCGTTCAGCGTGCCCTTGGGGGCGAGGAGGACTCGCATGGCATGCCCGACCACCACGAAGGGGATGAACAGCGGGATCTTGAACAGGAACTCCATCGGCCGGTTGGTGTGGATCCGCAGGTAGCCGCAGAGGAACACGGCGATGCCCAGGACGGCCACCAGGCTGAAGAACGCGATCCAGAGCGTGTAGAGGACGTCATAACGGTACAGGCGCCAGACCAGGTAGTAGTTTCGAAGGCTCCACTGGTCCTCGCGCAGGAGGCTCAGATGCACCGAGGACAGGAAAGGAATGAAGAACAGCCAGAGGACGATGGCCAGGGGCGGAAGGGCGATGATCAGGCTGGCGATGCGGAAGGACAGGCGCATAGGGAAAGGGCGAGGGGTCGCACGCCCCCCGCCCCCTTCGGTCGCGTCACGCGATCTCTCAGTTCTCTTCGTAGGCCGTCAAGAGGTCCTTGAAGTACTGCTGCTGGGGGAAGACCAGGCCGTACTTTTCCAGGACGTCCGGCGGGACATCCCCGAACAGCATCTCCTTGGCCTTGGCCGAAACCACCGGCAGGACGTGCTTGGCGTCAATCCCGGGCAGCCAGCCGTTGCGCTCCACGATGACCCGGGCCTGCTGCTCCGGGGAGGTGATGAACTCCACGTACTTCTTGGCCATCTCGTAGTTGGCCGCCTTCTTGGAAACCACCAGATACATGGGCTGGCCGGGCAGGCCGGGCGAGATCAGCTTCATCTTGATCTTGGGGTCCATGCGGCCTTCGTTCTTCATGTTGATCAGCATGTCCACCCAGACCGGCCCCATGGCGATCTCGCCCCGGTTCAGCTTGTCCAGGGTGTCATTGTTTCCCGTGGTCATGGTCACGGGCAGGCCCTTCAACTCCTTGATCGCCGCAGGCCAGCCCGCTTCCGCGCTCTTGTCATAGGTCCCCCTGGCATACTGGTCGTACAGGCGCGTCTTCCAGTACGTCCAGCCGGTGACGAAGGCGGTGCCGCTCATGCCGCCCTTGACTCCGTTGTAGCCGAACTTCCTGGGGTTGGCCTTGATCCACGCCACCAGCTCCTCGAATGTGGTGGGCGGGTTCTTCACCATCTCCGGATTGTAGGCCAGGACCACCTGGCTGTGGAACATCGGCATCACATAGCCTTCCACGTTGAAGCCCAGGGCGTTCCGGCCGTCTGCCGCCGTCATCAACTTGTAACTGCTGATCTCCGGCGCATACTTGGCCAGCAGGTCGTTCTGGATCATGTCCGGCATGATGCTCTGGTGGACGATGGCCACGTCAATGTCATACTTGGCGACATTGGCATCCTTCTGGCTCTTCAGCTTCTGAAAGATGACCCGGCTGCCCGGATCGCCTGGCCCGCTGCCGACCGCATTGACCTCCACGTTCGGAAACTTCTTGACGAACGCCGGGCCGAAGACATTCTTCTGGAGCTCGTGCATGTTGGTGTCGCCGGCCGTGACGACGTTCAGGACGATCGTCTCGCCCGCCCACGCAGGACCGGCCAGGCCCCATGCCAGGATCGCCAGCACCCCTCCCCCCAGCAGCATCCATCTCGGGCAAACTCGGATGTAGCTCATGCCGCTCTCCCTCCTGTGTCCCTGCTCCTCGGCATCCGGACCCGATCCCTCCCCTGCCAGGCCGCTGAACGGCGGGGACATTCGCCGCTTGGCTGTCGCGCGACTCCCGGCGGCCCATCCATCGCCCGCACAAGACCGCCGCTCGGGGATCACGTCCATCGGGGACTTTATCCCCGCCCCCCTGGAGTGTCAATATCTTTTGCCCCATGCAATCCGGTTCCTGCCGGGTGAAAAAGTGGGCAAAGGCCAGGCGACCCGCCCACCCGCTGAGCACCGCACCTGCACCCGTTCCTCGGACCGCCCGCGCCTCACCGGGGTAACCCTCGATGCTGCCTGCGGTCAACGCCCGGCCCCGGCAACCTCCGGGAGTGTGGCACCGAACATGCTGCGGAACCTGACGTACTCCGGATCCTTCTCGTCCGGAAGAACGCGTCACCTCCGTCTCCGGATGTCCCTGTGCGCTCCGATGCGATCTCTGGCCACGTCTGGATCCGCCGTCCCCCAGGCGCCCGAGACTGAAGGCGTGTCCGGCGGGTACGACTCACCGCTCCCCAACCGCCGCGTCCTGGAGCTTTCCACCCTCTACGAAATCAGCAAGATCCTCGGCTCCTCGCTGGACCTCGAGCGGAGCCTGACCGGCATCCTGCGGATCCTGAACTCCTTCATGGGGATGCGAAAGGGCACCATCCTGCTCTACGACGCGGAGAGCGGGGAGCTCTCCATCCGCCTGGCTCTTGGCATGAGCCCGGAGGAGATTGCCCGGGGGAAGTACCAGATGGGCGAAGGCATCCTCGGCAAGGTGATGCAGCACGGCCTGCCCATGGTGATCCCCGACATCGAGCAGGAGCCCGAGTTCCTCGACCACACCCGCTCGCGGGGAGACCTCAGCCAGCCCGTCGCCTTCATCGCCGTTCCTATCAAGGTGGGCGGGGAGGCGGTCGGCGTCCTGACCGTGGATCGGTTGTTTGGGCAGAAGATCTCCTTCGAGGAGGACGTCCGGGTCCTCACCATCGTGGCCTCGCTGATCGGCCAGGCCGTGAACCTTCACCAGCACGTGACGCGGGAGCGCGAAGGCCTGCTGGCACA
Source organism: Methylomirabilis sp. (SeqCode) (assembly GCA_037442485.1). Classification (GTDB taxonomy): domain Bacteria; phylum Methylomirabilota; class Methylomirabilia; order Methylomirabilales; family 2-02-FULL-66-22; genus 2-02-FULL-66-22. Next base: position 1,058 of record JBBIQE010000158.1, on the reverse strand, counting down.
GACCCGGAGCCTCCAGCAGGCCCTGCGCACCCGCTATCGCCTGGACAACATCGTCGGGCGAAGCAAGCGGATGCAGGAAATCTATGACGCGGTCGAGCAGGTCTCCCAGACCCGGGCCACCGTCCTCATCCGGGGGGAAAGCGGCACGGGCAAGGAGCTGATCGCCCGCGCCATCCACTATAACTCCCCCCGCGCCGCGGGCCCCTTCGTGAAGCTGAACTGCGCCGCCCTGCCCCAGAGCCTGCTGGAGAGCGAGCTGTTCGGCCACGAAAAGGGCGCCTTCACCGGGGCCACCGCGGCCAAGAAGGGACGCTTCGAGCTGGCCGACCAGGGCAGCCTGTTCCTGGACGAGATCGGGGACCTGCCCATGCCCGTGCAGGTCAAGCTGTTGCGGGTGCTGCAAGAGCGGTGCTTCGAGCGCGTGGGTGGAACCCGGACCATCGCCGTGGACGTGCGGATCATCGCCGCCACCCACCAGGATCTCGAGGCGGCCATCACCCGCGGAGAGTTCCGGGAGGATCTGTACTACCGACTGAACGTGGTGCCCATCCGGTTGCCCCCCCTCCGCGAGCGGCGGGAGGATATCCCGCTGCTGGTCGAGCACTTCCTGGCCAAGTTCAACCGGGAGAACAACCGGAAGGTGCGGATCACCGGCCGCCTCCTGCAGGCCATGCTGGAATACGACTGGCCGGGAAACGTCCGCGAGCTGGAGAACTGCATCGAGCGCATGGTGATCCTGGCCCGGCGGCGATTGCTCCTCCCCGAGGATCTCCCCCTGCCCATCCAGGCGCCGTCCGACGCGCAGGTCAAGGCGCGACCCCGCACCGCCCCTGCCCCGGCCAGCGCCTCCGCCGGGGGAGCGATCCCCCCCCGACTCTGCAGCCTCAAGGAGCTGGAGCGGGAGCAGGTCATCCGCGCCCTCGACCGGGCCAACGGCGTGCAGATCAAGGCCGCAGCCCTCCTCGGCATTACACCCCGGCAGCTTCGGTATCGGCTGCGCAAGTACGGGATCATCCGGGCCTTCCGGCTGAGCAACGGGCAACGGGACCCCGAGGCCT
>JBBIQE010000157.1:0-6346 GCA_037442485.1 Methylomirabilis sp. (SeqCode) | reverse complement strand
CAGCTCCACCACGGGACCCGGCACCTCCGCCATCCCCCTCGCCTCGATCGCCGGCCGGGCGATCTCGAGCCATTTCTGCGAGGCCAGCACCGTGCCCAGGAGCACGAGTCCCAGCAGGTCGGTGTAGATTCCCGGTTTGATCAGGAAGAAGGCGGCGATCCCGAGGAGCATCCGCTCCCACCACACCGTCGGCCTGACGAGCCATCCGTGCAGCGCCGCCGAAAGGCAGACCACCCCCATGCTCGCAGAGACGATGGTGGTGAGGATGTCGAACCAGCTCCCTACGAACAGCAGCGACGGGCCATAGACGAACATGAAGGGCACGATGAACCCGGTGGCGCCCAGCCGCATGGCCGCGAGACCGGTGGCCCACAGGTTCGTCTTGCCGATCCCGGCCGCGGCATACACCGCCATGGCCACCGGCGGCGTGATGGCCGAGATGATGGCGAAGTAGAAGACGAACAGATGGGCGGCGATGGGCAGGACGCCCAGCTTGATCAGGGCCGGAATCAGCAGGGCCGCCTGCACGATGTAGGCGGGCGTGGTGGGCATCCCCATGCCGAGGATGATCCCGGCCATCATGGTGAGGCCGAGGGCCGGGACGAGCGATTCCTTCGCGGCCGCCAGGACCAGGCTGGTGAACTGGAGGCCGGCGCCCGTGAGGGCGATCACCCCGATGACGATCCCGGCGCAGGCGCAGGCCGAGGCCACGGCCAGGGTATTCCGGGCGCCGTCCTCCAGCGCATCCGGGAACAGTTTCGTCACGAGCGGCTTCAGGCCCGCCCGCCCTTCCGGCGTGGCCAGGCGAACCGCCGCCAGGACCAGCCACCCGAGGCCGAGGACCGCCATCACATTGCCCGGCAGGATGTACTCGATCAGGAGAACCACCAGGTACAGCCAGCCCAGGCGGCCCATCCAGGTGGAGAGCGCCGCGGCCAGCGTGCCCCACAGGGCCGCCAGGGGGGCCGTGTACCCGACGAGCATCAGATAGACGATGATGAAGACGGGGACGAACAGGTGCCCCCTCTCCACCACCACCGTCTTGAGCGATGGCAGCTCCTGGCGCGACAGCCCCCGCAGCCCCGTGCGCTGGGCCTCGAAGTGGATGGCGAAGAACAGCGCGAGGTAATAGAGCAGGGCGGGGATGGCGGCGTGCTTGGCAATGGTGATGTAGGGCACGCCGAGAAACTCGGCCATGACGAAGGCCGCGGCCCCCATGACCGGCGGCATGATCTGGCCCCCGGTGGAGGCCACCGCCTCCACCGCCGCGGCGAAGTGGCCGCGGAATCCCGTCCGCTTCATCAGGGGGATGGTGAGCCACCCGTCCACCATCACGTTGGCCACGGCGCTGCCCGAGATCGTCCCGAACAGGCCGCTGCTGATGCAGGAGACCTTGCCAGGGCCCCCCGGCGTGTGGCCCGCCAGGGCCGAGGCGAAGTCCATGAACAGTTGCCCCGTCCCCGACTTCTCGAGAAACGCCCCGAAGAGCACGAACAGGATGACGTAGGTCGCCGAGACGGCCAGCGGGATTCCAAAGATCCCATCCGTGGTGAGGTAGAGCTGGTCCGTGACGAGTTCCAGCGAGAAGCCCCGGTGGCGGAGCGGCGGCGGCAGGTACGGTCCCAGCATAGCATACGCCAGGAAGAGGAGCGCGGTGACGGGAAGGGCCGGGCCGATGATCCGCCGGGTAGCCTCCAGCACGAGGAGCGTCAGGACGACACCCAGGAGCAGGTCCCACCGCTCCAGCGGCGTGACGTACGCCAGCCGGGTCATGACGTAGTCGTAGCGCAGAAAGAGATACCCGATGCTGGCCAGGCCGAGGAGGACGCCGGCCCAGTCCAGGATCGCCGGGCGGGCCTGCGGCGATCTGGCCCCGAAGGGATACCAGAGGAAGATCAGGGTGAGGGCAAAGGCAAGATGGATCCCCCGGAAGATGAGCGCCTCGGGCGGTCCGGTGGCCCCCACGTACAGGTGGTAGAGCGACATCGCGATGGCCAGGATACGAAGCCCCTTGGCCACCCATCCGCTGGCTTGCCGCACCATGTTCCCTCGGCCTGGCCGTTCCGCCGGGCAGCTACTTCAGGGCACCCGCCTCCTTGTAGAACTTCAGCGCACCGGGATGGTACGGAACGCCGACGTCCAAGGCCATCTCTTTTACGGTCAGGCCCTTGACGTCCTTCACCACGGCCCCCAGCGCATCCACGTTCTTGGCCAGGGCCTTGGTGATGGCGTACACCAGATCATCCGGCAAATCCCCCCGGACCATCAGGTGGGTGTACGTCCCGAAGGCCTCGACGTCGTAATCCACGCCCGGGTACGTGCCCTTGGGGATCTCGCGCCGCGCATAGCCGCTGTTGATCTTCAAGAGCTCCTTGTACTTGTCCTCCGGCACCGAGAGCATCCGGATCTTGCGGGCGCTGGCCAGATCCAGGATGGCGGCCGCCGGCACCGTGGTGATGAGGGTGAAGGCCTGGGCGTGCCCGTCCTTCATGAGGGCCACGGCGTCGTTGTACGAGACGTGGCTGACCTTGGCCATGTCCTTGTAGGAGAGGCCGTAGACCTGCAGCAGCTCCCGGGTCATCTGCTCCCCCGTGTTGCCCCGGGGCTGGACGGCGATGGATTTCCCTTTCAGGTCCGGCACCCCCTTGATCCCGGAGTCCTCCAGCACCACCACCTGGAAATATTGCAGGTACAGGGTGGCGAGCTGTCGGATGTTCTTCGCCGGTGTCTTGAACGGCTCCCGCCCCGCGATGGCGTCCGCCGTCGAGACCGAGTTCCCGAACCCGATCTCGGTCCGGCCGCTTTCCACGCCCTGGATGTTGATGATCCCGGCGCCGGGCAGGACCGACGCCGTGGTTCCCGGGATCTCTTTCTTCAGGATCTCCGCCATGGCCCCGCCCAGCGGATACCACGACCCGCCCTGGGGCCCTGTCATGATGCGGAGTTCCGTGGCCGTCGCCTGCCCTGCCAGGACCAGGCCCAGGATGAGGCCGACGGCCAGATACGCCATGCTCTTCCTCGGTCTCATGACTCTTCCTCCCCTTGCAGCGCGATTTCCCGACTCTCGGTTCACGAGCGCCCAGGTTCCGCGTGGCTACCCGGCGCTACGAGCCGTGTGCGGGCCAGAAGTTACTTGACCGCACGGTCGCGTGTCAACACATTCTCCGGTCCGGTGGGGTTGGTACGGCAGGCTGTGCGTCAGGCGACAGATGGGGCGGGATTGGGGCGGCAGGCCGCGCGGAGAGCTCCAGGCCCGCAGGGGCCGTCAATGCCTTCCTGCAACCGGCTGGGCAGGCTTCCAGCGTGCCCGGACGAGGAGGGGTCCCGATCTTTACCGCCGCTGGCGCGCGCGAGACTTTTTCTTCGGCCGGTGCGAGGCGAGCCAGCGGTCGGCGCCCGGCGTCGCCCGCCAGGCCTCGCCCAGCTCGTCGGCGCAGATGGCGGCCTCTTCTTCGCTGCCCACGGAGTACGAGTCGGGCAACGGGCCCGGCCATTCCGCCTGGCCGCTCAGATACCTGGGCAGGTGGCGGTTGGCGCGGACCGCTTCCCGCAGCCGCTCTCGCGCGAGCGGGCTGTCTCCCTCCTGGCGGAAGGTCCAGAGGGCCCAGCCGTATTTCCAGGTCGCGCCGATGTCGTCTGCGAACTGTTCGAGGAGCGCACCGGCCTCGCTGTTCCGGCCCGCAGTGAGCAGGAGCGGGAGGAGCACATACCGGACCCCCTGATTGTCGCTCGGGTTGAGGCGGAGCAGCTCCTGGTAGTGCCCGAGGGCCTCCTCCGCCCGGCCCAGGGCCTCCAGGGACTGGGCCAACCCGAAGCGGGCGCGCATGTAGGGCCGGGTCTCGGTGATCCCCCAGAAGTGGCCGGCATCCTCGGTGAAGGTCCGCGGTCCCAGGGCGCGCTCGCCGGCCGCCACCCCTTGCGCATAGTAGTCGCGCGCCCTTTCCAGGTCCGAGGCCTGTTCCGCCAGCACGACATACGCATCGGCGCAGTCGGGCGAGACCTCCAGGGCCTTCCGCGCCAGTTGGATGCGGCGCCGCCCCCGGGCCTCGAACGCCCGGTACATGATGTCCTGGGCCTTTTCCAGAGGTGTGGACGCAGTGGAGGGAAGCTCCTCTATCGGGCCGCAGAACCGTTGCTGGACGGCCCGATTCGCCTCCTCCGGGCTCTGGAAGTCGGATCGCTCCAGGAACCGCCCGATCTCGGCCAGGATCCGCTCCATGACCCGCCGGTCCGGGATGCCGCGCCCCTTCGCCTTGGACGGAGTATGGAGCGGCTCCAGCAGCGCGGGGATGCAGAGGGTGAAGGTCTTTGGCCCCTCGACCGTCCGGACCTGGTGGCTCCACCGGCCCTGGTCAATCTCTGCCTCGCTCGTCTCCGCCAGCGCGAGGAGCAGCCCCTCCAGGTACGCCAGGACGCGGGGGTCGGGACGGACGATCCGGCCTGTCGCGTCGAATCGGAGGGCGACGGGATAGGCCTCCTCTCCGGCCGCGGGGAGGCCATTATCTTCCCAGAGATCCACGTCCCCGAACGGCATGTCCATGATGGGACCGTACCAGACCGCCCACCGGGTTCGCCCCTCCATGAAGGCCTCCGGGTCCTGCTCCGCCTGGACCGCCTCGAAATCCTCCGGGTTCTCGAAGAACCCCAGGCCGAAGGTCTGTCCCCCGGCGCCGAGCACCGTGAGATGGCGGAGATCCCGCTCGATGCTCGGGGCCTCGACGTGGATGAGGTCCTCGTCCGTGAGATAGCGCCACGGCGCCGCCAGGTAGAAGCGCTGCGCCGCCTCGGCGAAGCCTCGCATCCGTTCCACCGTCACGCCCGGGACATCCAGCGCCTCGGGCGGAAGCGGCGCGCCGCTCACGGACTCCCCGTAGTGGGCCAGGACCTGCTTGAGGGCCCGAAGATCTTTGGAGACCGTGAAGGCGAGGCGATCATCCCCCAGCGCGTTCACGAGGTAGGTGCCCAGCGCCTCGTCGGCCACTTCCAGCCGCGCCGGCCGATAGCCGGCGAGCTGCCTGTTCAGGCCGAACTCCACCAGCGCTTCCAGGGCCAGGGCGGCGTCGTGGGCGCCGAACTCCGGCTCCATCTTCAGGTGGACCAGCCCGGTCCGCCGGCTCACCCACATGGCGGCCCACGGCCGGTAGGGCTTGCCCTCCGGGCCCTTTTCGATCCAGGCCGGCAGGCGCACGAGGCCCCCCTGCCAGGCCTCGACAGGATTTCTCGGGAGCTGGGCGTATCGCGCGAGCAGGGACGGAGAGACAGGCCTCATGGCGCAACCCCGGGTTCAGGCGGGTTCTCGTTCCTCCGAGGGGGAATCAGGCGACAAACGCTACCGCCTCACGGGGGGACAAGTCAAGGACAAACGGCGGACAGGCTTCGACCGGTGGGCCGCCGTGGTCTCACCTATGATGAGGTCTCGCCCGGGCGGGGAACGTTCAAGGCGACTGGCTGCAACAGAGGTCGGCGCCGCCGGCGTTCACGCGCCCGTTCCCGCCCCGCCAGCCATCCGAGTCGAATGGATGGCGTCGGGCTGTGGGCCAATGCGGGACGGCGCGACTGCCGCGGTCCGGCAACTCCTCAGGACGCCCATCGCAAGGAAAGCTGCCGCTGCTGCATGGCGCAATCCCGAAGATACAGGTTGATGAGATGCTGGTACGGGAGCCCTGTCTTGACAGCCATGGCCTTGAAGTACGCCACGGTGTCCCGGTCCAGGCGAATTGTGACCGGCTGCTTGAGCAGCTTCACGTACGGGTTCTTGCGCCCCTTCATCTTTGAGAAATCGTAATGTGCTCTCATCGCCTCAGCTCCCATACGCCCTTTCTTCGCGCGTGTTCGCTTTCCGGGCCGAAATGATCCGAATCACCGTGTCGCTTTCTCGGTAGCAGTGGCAGACGACCAGTACGCGGAGGCGAAAGCTCATGCCCAGAAGGATAAAGCGGTCCTCCTCGTCCGAATGATCCGGATCGGCATACACCTTCGCATTCTCGTCATAGAATGTGGTCCGGGCCTCCTCAAACGATATCCCATGCTTCCGCCGGTTCGTCCGGTTCATCCTCTCGTCCCAAACGAACTGAAGTCCATTCATATCATACATACACTGTACACATGTCGCGCCTACCCGTCAATATCTTGGTCCCACCCGCGGGGCGGTGAATTAGCCGCAGTCGGGCTGGCCGAGCCGCGTCACCAGGAGATTCGCCGCCAACCGCTAAGGCGTCACGGACCCGCACCCGGCCGTCGCCCCCCAGAACAAGAATTGGAATCACCCCTCAAGCAAATCAACAGGTTAGCTCCTGAGAGGTACCAGGTACCTCCGGTTCCAGCAGCCGGCGGGCGATCGGGCCGA
>JBBIQE010000156.1:0-6399 GCA_037442485.1 Methylomirabilis sp. (SeqCode) | reverse complement strand
TGGGCGGGGTGTAGGCGGGCCGGGCCGGCGCGGGAGCGAGGCGATGATCCGGCTCACCAAGCGGGTGGAGTTCTGCGCCGCGCACCGGTACGCCAACCCCGCCTGGAGCGCGGAGGAGAACCAGCGGGTGTTCGGCAAGGAGGGCAACCTGCACGGCCACACCTACACCCTCGAGGTGACGGTGGAGGGCGTCCCCTCACCGGAGACCGGGATGGTGATGGATCTGAAGCGCCTCAAGGAGCTGATCGTCCGGGTGGTCGTGGACCGGCTGGATCACAAGCACCTCAACCTGGACCTGCCGTACTTCCGGGAGAAGGTCCCGACGCCCGAGAACCTGGCCGTTCTGATCTGGGAGCTGCTGGAGCCGGTCGTGGAGGGCTGCCGCCTGCACCGGGTCCGTCTGCACGAGGATGGCGCCTGCTTCGTGGACTACTATGGCGAGCGCAGCCGCGCCCTCTGATCCGGAAGCGCCCGCGGGCCCCGGCGCCCCCGTGGTGGAGGTCACGCGGGCCTACCGGTTCTCGGCGGCCCATCGCCTCCACAACCCCCGCCTCGGCGCGGAGGAGAACGCGCAACTGTACGGCCGCTGCAACCACCCGAGCGGCCACGGGCACACCTACCGGCTGGAGGTGACGATCCGCGGACCGGTCTCGGCCGCGACCGGCGGGGTGGAGGACGGCGCGGTCCTGGATGCGGCCGTGAACCGCGAGGTGATTGACCGCTTCGACCGGACGGACCTGGACCGCCTGATCGGTCCGGCCGACGGCCCCACCGCCACCACGGAAGTCCTGGCGGCCGTGATCTGGCGGATCCTGGACGGCGTCCTGCCGCCCGGCCGCCTCTGGCGGCTGCGCCTGGCGGAGACGCCCAGCAACTTCTTCGAGGTGGACCGGGAGGGGATGGACCGGCCGGCCTCCCCGATCCCGCCCCGCGGGTGAGAAAGCGAGCCTGGCATGATCGAGCGACTGGTCAAGGATCTGCTCAAGGAGATCGGCGAGGACCCCTACCGCGAGGGCCTGAACAAGACGCCGGAGCGGGTGGCGCAATCTTTCGCCTACCTCACCTCGGGGTACGGGAAGACGGTCGCCGAGGTCCTGAACGGGGCCATCTTCAGCGAGCCCTACGACGAGATGGTGGTGGTCAAGGACATCGAGGTGTACTCGCTCTGCGAGCACCACCTGCTGCCCTTCTTCGGGAAGGCGCACATCGCCTACCTGCCGGCGGGAAGGATCGTCGGCCTGAGCAAGCTGGCCCGGCTGGTGGACATGTTCGCGCGGCGCCTGCAGGTCCAGGAGCGGCTCACCACACAGATCGCCGAGGCGCTGCAGGAGGCGTTGCAGCCGGCCGGGGTGGGGGTGGTCATCGAGGCCGCCCACTTCTGCATGATGATGCGCGGCGTGGAGAAGCAGAACAGCCAGGCCATCACCTCCTGCATGCTGGGCGCGTTTCGCGACTGCCGCGAGACGCGCGAGGAGTTCCTGCATCTGATCCGGCCGAACCAGGGCTGACCGGGGGGGCGGGCGGCCGACGGACTAGCGCCGCTGCCGCGCTCTTCGACGCCAGCCGACTGCTCCCGGATTTTTCACGCCAAGATCGCGCAGGGCGCAAATCGCCCAGGGCGCAACGAGAAACACGATCAGGTCTTTTCCTCGGCGAACCGGGGCCCCAGGATTCCCATCGGAGCCCGGCTGCTTGCTGCCAACGCCCAGCCAGCCCTGTCCGCCGCAGGCGGATAGGCGAGCGTGGCGAGAGAACGGCAACACTCCGGCTGAAGTGCACGGGTCTGTCGGGCCTTGACAGGGCGGCATTGCTCTGCTATCTAAAGCCACAGTTAGCAAGGGAGGTAAAGCGTCGGCTTGAGATGAAGAAGCCCGCCGAAGTCCGCCGCACGGCGCCGATCCTGATGGAGGTGAGCGGAGACCAGGGGGCCTGCTTCCCCATCGGGGTCGTCGCCGATCTCCTCGGGGTCACGGAACAAACCCTTCGCCTCTACGAATCCCAAGGTCTGGTCAAGCCCGCCCGACGGAATCGGGAGCGGTACTATTGCGCCGGGGACGTCCAGTGGCTGGAGTGCCTGCGGCGCCTGATCCACACGGAGAAGGTCAGCATCGAGGGCGTCAAGCGCCTGCTGCACTTCGCGCCCTGCTGGGAGATCATCGGGTTTGCGCAGCATCTGCAGTGCGGGCAATGCCCGGTGTTCCGAGGGCGCTCCGGCGGCCCGGCGGTGAACGGGGCCTCGCGAGGGGCGGGCCCATCGGAGTGAGCGGGCATCAGGCGGGCGCCGATCCTTCTCGGGCCCGCGGGGGATCCCATGGCGAGTCAGTCGGCCGGTCCCGGCGGACCGGCGATGGGTAACGGCATCAAGCGGCGGGTTGCCGTCGCCTCGGGAAAGGGAGGCGTGGGCAAGTCCACGGTGAGCGTGAACCTGGCCGTGGCGCTGGCGCAGGCGGGGGCGGCCACGGGGCTCCTGGATGCGGATCTGTACGGGCCCAGCATCCCCCTCATGACGGGAATCCGGCGGATGCCGGGTACCAACGGGCAGAAGATCCTGCCGCTCGAGGCGCACGGGGTCCGGTGGATGTCCCTGGGGTTCCTGATGCCGGAGGGCTCCCCCGTCATCTGGCGCGGGCCCATGGTGTCCGGGGCGATCCAGCAGTTGCTCCAGGACGTGCAGTGGGGCGCCCTGGACTACCTGCTGGCGGACCTGCCGCCGGGCACGGGCGATGCCCAGCTCACGCTGGCGCAGTCCCTGCCGCTGGACGGGGCGGTGATCGTGATGACGCCGCAGGCGCTGGCCATGCACATCGCCAGCAAGGCGCTCCAGATGTTCCGGCAGCTTCAGGTGCCGATCCTGGGCATCCTCGAGAACATGAGCGGATTCCTCTGCCCCCACTGCGGGACGGCCTCGCCCGTCTTCCGGCAGGGGGGAGCCCGCGCGATCAGCCAGTGCCTGGGCGTGCCCTACCTGGGCGAGATCCCGCTGGACCCCCGGGTGTGTGAAAGCAGCGACCGGGGCGAGCCGATCGTGATCCGGCATCCGGATTCTGCGGCGGCCGGGGCATTCCGACGGCTCGCCGAGACCCTGGCGGAGCGGATGGGCGCGGAGGCCCCGTCCGCCCCCGTGATCCGAATGGGCGAGTGAACCTGCGGCAAGGAGCCGTGCATGCGCGTGAAAGGTGAGGACGCACTGGAAGTCATCCGCCGGGAACTGCAAGCCATCATGAAGCGGGGCAGCAAGATCACGGAGCGAGACCTGCTCCGCCTGTCGGCCCAGACGGGGATTGACTATTCCACGGTCGTCCGGATCCAGCAGGAACTGTCATAACGCTCCCTGGCGGGCGTGCGGAGGCCGGCCCGCCGCCCGCGGGCTCCCGCGGAGGGGGCGAGCGGGCCGTGCGTCGAGGTGGCGTGATGGGTGCCCCAGAGCACCGGGCCAGTGCCCGGACGGTGGGATCCGTGGCGTACGCGGTCCTCACGGTCAGCGACAGCCGGACCGAGGGGACGGACGATTCGGGACGGCTCATCCAGCAGCTCTGCAACGAGGCGGGCCACCGCCTGGTAGACTACGAGCTGGTGAGGAACGAGCCCTGGCGCATCCAGGCGGCGGTGCGCCGGCTCCTGCTGGGCCCGGCCCAGTGCGTGATTGTCACCGGCGGCACCGGGGCGGGCCCCCGCGACCTGACCGTGGAGACGGTGACCCCGCTGCTGGAGAAGGTTCTGCCGGGCTTCGGCGAGCTGTTTCGCTGGCTGAGCTTCGGCGAGATCGGCAGCGCCGCGATGCTGAGCCGGGCCCTCTGCGGGATCTCCCGGGGGCGGGTCGTCTGTTGCCTGCCGGGATCCGAGGCGGCGGTGCGCCTCGGGCTCAGCAAGGTGCTGCTGCCGGAATTGCCCCACCTGATCTGGGTGGCGGACCAGTGAGGGACCCTTCCCCCTGGCGGAGTAAGGAGGAACGCGATGGCGGAGCAGGAGCGGAAGCAGCGTCGGACGGAGGCGCCGCCGTCGGGCGAGGGCGGACAGCCGAGCGGCAAGATCGCGGAGAAGGGCAAGAAGCTGAAGGAGGACATGGACAAGCTGGTGGACGAGATTGACGACGTGCTGGAGGAGAATGCCGAGGAGTTCGTGAAGAGCTACGTCCAGCGCGGCGGCGAGTAGCCCCGCGGGCCGCCCGCGGACGCCGAGGAGACCGGATGCCGATCTACGAATTCATCTGCGACGAATGCGCCCACGCCTTCGAGAAGCGGGTGGCCTCCAGCCGGAGCCGGGTCGCCTGCCCGAAGTGCGAGAGCGTGAAGGTGACCAAGCAGTTCTCCACGTTCGCCTTCAAGGGCGAGCTCCGATTCGTCGGCTCCCGGGGCGGCAGTTGCGGCGGATGCACCAGCGGCGGGTGAGGGACGTGCAGCCACTGATCCTCCGCGTGCCGGGGGACCCGCAGCGACGGCCCGCACGTCTGGATGGCTGGGGATGCCCCAGCCATTCGCCTTTTCGGCGGCGCAGGGAAAACCGCGCTCCCGCGCGGGCGCGCGAGGGGGAGAAAAGGCTTGACACCCCCCGAAAGCTGTCTAAGATATTTTTCCTCGGTGTGACCGCGCAGGATGGGAGGCCACGACTGCCCGCGCCGCGACAAGCGTCCGGGGGGGTCGTGGCCGAGTCGTCCACGGAGGCGGGACGAGCATGGGCGATTCCGAGACCAGGCTGAACTCCCTGCGCAAGACGATGCGGAAGCTCTCGGGACAACTGCCCAAGAGCGATGCCGCCACGCAGCGGCAGATTGATCAGTACGAGGCGGACATCGAGGGGCTGCAGGCGCAGGTCAAGGCGCTGGAAGAGGAGATGTTCCACCTGCGCCGCCGCCTGGAACAGACGCCGAAGGAATTCGAGTTCCTCCGGACCAAGTTGAGCCAGTCGCGCGAGCAGTTGGACCAGGCCCACCACCAGAACGAGCGGCTGGTGGCCGCCCTGCAGCAGGCGAAGGAGCAGATCGCCGCCCTGCGGGCCGAGGTGGACAAGCTCGCCGCCCCCCCGAGCAGCTACGGCACCGTGCTGGCCAGCTACCCCGAGGGCACGGTGGATGTCTGGACGGCCGGCCGCAAGCTCAAGGTGAACGTCGCCCCCGGGGTGGCGGCCGAGAAGCTGCAGCGGGGCCAGGAGGTGCTCCTGAACGAGGCCCTGAACGTCATCGCCGCCGGGGCGGGGGAGGTCCAGGGCGAGGTGGCCCGGCTCAAGGACCGGCTGGACGCGACCCGGGTGGTGGTGAGCCTGCGGGCCGATGAGGAGCGGGTGGTGGAGCTGGCCGCCCCCCTGCAGGCCCTCCCCCTCCAGGTGGGCGATCTGCTCCGCCTGGATGCCCGGGCCGGGGTGGTGCTGGAGCGGCTGCCCAAGGCCGAGGTGGCGGACCTCATCCTGGAGGAGGTCCCCCACATCACCTACGCCGACATCGGGGGCCTCGGCCCCCAGATCGAGCAGATCCGGGACGCCATCGAGCTGCCCGTGCTGTACGCCGAGCACTTCGCCGCCCACAAGCTCAGTCCCCCCAAGGGGGTGCTGCTGTACGGGCCCCCGGGCTGCGGCAAGACCCTCATCGCCAAGGCCGTGGCCAACGCGTTGGCCCAGCAGCTCAGCGAGCGGACCGGGACCCTCTCCCCGGCCTACTTCCTGAACGTCAAGGGCCCCGAGCTGCTCAACAAGTACGTCGGGGAGACGGAGCGGAAGATCCGGGAGATCTTCGCCCGGGCCAAGGAGAAGGCGGCCGCGGGGGCCCCCGTGGTCATCTTCTTCGACGAGATGGACTCCCTCTTCCGCACCCGGGGCAGCGGCATCTCCTCCGATGTGGAGTCCACCATCGTCCCCCAGTTCCTGGCCGAGCTGGACGGGGTGGAGGGGCTCCGGAACGTCATCGTCATCGGGGCCAGCAACCGCCAGGACCTGATCGATCCGGCCGTGCTCCGCCCCGGCCGCTTCGACGTGAAGATCCGCATCGAGCGGCCCAACCGGGAGGCCGCCCGGGAGATCTTCGGCAAGTACTGCACGGCCGACCTGCCCTGGCAGCCCGGGGAGGGCCCCGCCGCGGCCATCGAGGCCGCCTGTGCCGAGATGTTCGCCACGGACGAGGCCCACCGCTTCCTGGAGGTCACCTACGCCTCCGGGGAGAAGGAGACGCTCTACTTCAAGGACTTCGTGAGCGGGGCCCTCATCGAGAGCGTCTGCACCCGGGCCAAGAAGGCGGCGGTGAAGCGCATGATCGCCACCGGGGTCAAGGGCCTCACCGCCGCCGACCTCGTCGAGGCGGTCAAGGCCGAGTTCCGGGAGAACGAGGACCTGCCCAACACCACCAACCCCGACGACTGGGCCAAGATCGCCGGCCGCCGGAGCGAGCGGATCGTGCACGTCCGGCCGGTGTTC
>JBBIQE010000155.1:0-6604 GCA_037442485.1 Methylomirabilis sp. (SeqCode) | reverse complement strand
ACGTTCGCTATGATGAGCAGCACCATCTGGCGACCGTGGCGCGGCAGCAGCTCCGCCAAGCCGCGTGAGCCCTATGCAAAAATCTCTGTAAAAAACTCTTGACAAGCTCCATAGGAAGTCTCTCCCCGGTGCGGGAGAGGGCAAGGGTGAGGGGGCCGCGCCGACGTCGGAAGCGGTTTCACGAACACTCCAGGACAAGACATTCCCCCGAAGGAAACCACTCGGCGAAGAGGGAGCGTTTGCCATGGCACGACGCAAGGTGATCCGAATTGACGAAGAGAAGTGCGACGGCTGCGGGGAGTGCGTGCCCAGTTGCCCGGAGGGGGCCATCGCCGTCGTGAACGGCAAGGCCCGGCTGGTGAGCGACATCTACTGCGACGGCCTGGGGGCGTGCCTCGGGCATTGCCCGCAGGGGGCCATCGCCGTCGAGGAGCGGGAGGCCGAGGCCTTCGACGAGGGCAAGACCCGCGAGCACCTGGCGCGCCTGCGGGCGAGGAAGGCTGCGTTGGGCCCGCTTCCCCTCGCTGCTACGCCGCCCCAGTGCCCAGGTTCGATGCTCAGGAGTCTGGACCGACTGCCGGTACGAGCCGGAGCGAGGGATGGAGATGGGGTGGATCCTCAGCCTTCCGAACTGAGGAACTGGCCCATCCAGCTCGCCCTGGTCCCCCCGCAGGCGCCATTGCTCGAGGGGACGGACCTCCTGCTCGTCGCTGATTGCGTCCCCTTCGCTTACGCCGATTTCCACCGCCAGTTCCTGCGGGGCCGGCCGGTCGTCATCGGCTGCCCCAAGCTCGACCAGGCCGAGTTCTACGTCGAGAAGCTGGCGGCGATCGCCCGGGCGGCCGGACCCCGGAGCCTCACGGTCGTCCACATGGAAGTGCCGTGCTGCTCGGGCCTCACCCGCATCGCCCAGCATGCCCTCGGCCTCGCCGAGAGCGACACGCCGCTCACGGATGTGACCGTGAGCATCGGCGGTGAGGTCCTCGCCTCCGCTCAGGTCGCTCCGCTGACGCCAAGACCATGAGTGGAGCGACGGCCATGTCGCGGGTTAAGGGACGCTGTTTAAGGGACGCTGTGTCCTAGATTGACTTATCTTGTGACGCTGCATGCGGGAGGGTCCCCATAGGCATCTGAGCGACTGGTTGACGGGCCAGCGCCCCCCCCGGTGTCCGCCTGTCGAGCGGACCTCCCGCACCTTGACTTCGGAAGAGACTTCGGAAAGAATGCCAGGGACCGGCCCGGTGGCTCCCGGGGGGCGACCGCCGAGCATGGTGGCGCCTGGCAGTCGGCGCATTGGGGCGCCAGCGTCGGGACGCCACATGCGGGGGGCCGCTCGCGCGGGCCCTCCTGCGGGTGCGGGCTCTCCCCCCTCCGACTGACGCGGAACCGCCATGATCGGGGCCATTGCCGGGGACATCATCGGCTCGGTGTACGAGTACAATCCAATCAAGACGAAGGACTTCCCGCTCTTCCATCCCCGCTCCCACTTCACGGACGACACCGTCCTCACCGTCGCCATAGCCGAGGCAATTCTCACGGGGCGCCCCTACCTGGAGTCGGTCAGGGAGATCGGCCGCCGCTATCCCGACGCAGGGTACGGGGGCTTCTTTCTCCGGTGGCTCTTCTCTGACGATCCCCGCCCGTATAACAGTTGGGGCAACGGCGCCGCCATGCGGGTCAGTCCCGTGGGCTTCGCCTTCGCCTCCGAAGAGGAGGTACTCCGGCAGGCGCGGCAGAGCGCCGAGATCTCCCACAACCACCCCGAGGGGATCAAGGGGGCGCAGGCGACGGCCCTGGCCGTGTTCCTGGCCAGGACGGGGAACGGGAAGAGAGAGATCGCAGCTCGGATCGTAGAGCTGTTCGGCTACGATCTCGGCGGGAGCGTGGAGGACATCCGTCCCTCGTATTCCTTCGACGAGTCGTGCCAGGGCACGGTGCCCGAGGCCCTCGTGGCGTTCCTGGATTCCACTTCCTATGAGGATGCAGTCCGAAACGCCATCTCCCTGGGCGGGGACAGCGATACCCTCGCGTGCATCACGGGTGGCATTGCGGAGGCGTTCTACGGCGGCGTCCCCGAGGCGATTCGTGCCGAGGTGCAGGTGCGGCTGCCCCCGGAGCTGTGGGAAGTCACCGAGGCGTTCTCCCGGAGGTACCGGTAGGGAGGCTTGGCGACCGCCCGGATGGCGATACCGGTGGAACCCCGTCAGGCGGCGGAACGGGCCTCGGCTTTCCGGGCGAAGGCGGCGACGAGGGAATCGCCCTGCTTCCCCTCCCCCCGTGGGCATGGCCACGGCCTCGACGGGGGGACGAGTGCGCAGATGACATCAGCCGGGATGTCGACCGGCTCGCAACAGTCCTTCCCACACCTCGCCTGACTCCACCCGTCGCGCCCCCGGCCAGGTTCCGGGGCTGCTCCACGTCGCGGCCCCTGGGAACGGCCGGGTCCTCTTCCTTCGGGTGCGGGGGGCTCAGCGGGGCGCCGGCGGGGCGTGGACTACAGGCGGGAGGTCGGTGTAAAGCGGGGTGCCGTCGGCGCCCATCCTCCGGTACACGCGGGGGGTGGGGGAGGCGGGCTCCACCACCTCGGTGGCGAGCCGCCGGGCGGCCGAGGCGGCGGCTTGCATCACGGGCGGGTCGGGGCGGCCGTACAAGCGCAGGACGCGCTTCACGTACTGCCGCGTCTCGGGATAGGGCGGGATCCCGTTATGGCGGAGGACCGCGTTCTCCCCCGCATTGTATGCGGCCAGCGCCAGGGGGAGCCGGCCGGGGAACCGGTCGTGGAGGGAGCGGAGGTACCGGACGCCGCCGCGGATGTTCGCCTCGGGATCGAAGGTGTTCTCCACCGCGAAGCGACCGGCGGTGCCGGGCATGAGCTGCATGAGGCCCTGGGCACCCTTGCGCGAGACGGCGCGCGGGTCGAAGTTCGATTCGGCCCTGATGATCGCCCGGACGAGTTCGGGGTCCACCCCCTCTTCCGTGGCGATCCGATTGATGAGATCGGCGTACTGCCCCCGCACGAGGTTCACGCCGGACGGCAGCCCGAAGGCGGGCAGGGGCCGGAACTCCGGCCGGGTGGGGGCGTCGGTGAAGTGGGGCGTGCCGGCCGCATCCACGTACACGTAGATCGCCGCCTCGACGGCCGGGGCCAGGGCCAGGAGCACAAGGCCGGCGGCGAGCAGCGCGTGAACTCGCGTCCTCATCGGGCGGAACCTATAGCAGACGCCCACGCGCCTGGCAAGGTGAAACTCGCCGCGGAAGGAACATCGGGGGCGCGGGGTCAGGACTTCCGGGCCCGGCGGGAGGCGAGATGCCCCGTAATCATCACCGCCAGGATGGACCAGGGGAACAGCAGGATGAAGGCGATTACCTTGTAGTACATGGCCTTCCCGTCCCGCGCCCCGCCGCCCTCGGCGTCAATGCTCCGTCGGCGGCGCCAAGGCGCACGGCCCTCCATTGCCAGAGATGCGCGGTCGCCGAGGCCTCGGTCACGACGGGCTGGGGAGGCTCGCCCACCAGTCGGCCGATCTCCAGCGCGGTGAGGAGATCCTCCAGCCTGGCCCCCGCCGCGTAGGCGGCTGTGACCAGGGGCTCGAACTCGTGGGTCCGCCGGGCCGCGACCGCCTCGGCGAAGGCCGCCAGGAGCGGGACCAGCTCTCTCATGGGTCCTCCCTTCTCCCGACCGGTCACGCAACCCGAGGGAAAGCAGGCGGCATGCCAGCGGAGGGCGAACGGGCCAACCCCCCGTCAACACAGCCGGGGCGGGGGAAAAACCGCGCGTGGGGCCGGCGTCGCGTGAACCTTCGGGGATACAGGCCCGTATCGGGTGGGATTCAGCGCTGCCCGCGGGGTCTCTTGCGCAGGGGACACCTCGGGCCCCGCGCCACCCGGGGGCAGGATTCCGCTTGCGGGGGCCGCCCTTTGCCCGTATGGTACGGGGAGCGAGCTGTCAGCTTTCAGCGCCCCGCCTCGGCAAGAGAGCTTGCGGGCCCGCGAGGCCCTGACCGCCGAGGGCTATGACGCCGAGAGGCAGGATCAGAGAGGAGACCGATCATCGTGGCGGATTCCCCAGGCGAACTGTTCCGGGAACTCACGGAGATCATGGCCCGGTTGCGCGGGGAGAACGGCTGCCCCTGGGACCGGGAGCAGACCCCGGAGAGCATCAAGCCGTACCTCGTCGAGGAGACCTACGAGGTCCTCGAGGCCATTGACGAGCAGGACCCGACCAAGCTCAAGGAGGAGCTGGGCGACCTCATGCTGCAGATCGTCTTTCACGCCCAGATGGCGGAGGAGGCGGGCGACTTCACCATCGGCGACGTTCTCGCCGCCATCAACGACAAGCTCATCCGGCGCCACCCCCACGTCTTCGGCGACGTGAAGGCCGAGACGGCCCAGGAGGTCCTGTTCAACTGGGAGCAGATCAAGCAGACGGAACGGCGCCGGGAAAAGGGGCAGGCCTCGCTCCTGGACGGCGTGCCCCGAGAGCTGCCCGCGCTGCTCCGCGCCCACCGGTTGCAGGAGAAGGCCTCCCGGGTCGGCTTTGACTGGAAGGAGGCGCAGGAGGTCTTCCGGAAGGTGGAGGAGGAGCTGAACGAGCTGCGCGCGGCCATGCAGGCGCAGGCCCCTCGACTGGACTCGGGGCAGGCGGCCGAGCGGGTGGAGGCGGAACTGGGGGATCTGCTGTTCGCCCTGGTCAACCTCAGCCGCTTCCTGGCGGTGAACCCGGAGGAGGCGTTGCGCAAGACCATCGCCCGCTTCATCGCGCGCTTCCGCTACATCGAAGAGGCGCTGGCCCGCCGGGGCCGGAAGCTCGGCCAGACCTCGCTGGAAGAGATGGACGCGCTCTGGGCCGAGGCCAAGGCGCAGGGTCGGTGAGGCGCCGCGCGCCTTCGAGAAGGATCCAGCCCGTTTCCCCGTCGGTTCCCGGGTGCCCGGCATGAGGCGCAGTCCCCGGCACGCGGCAGGCAAGGCCGGGACGGGGCTCGCCGCCGTCCTCGGCCCTGGGGGGTCGCTCGGCGCGAGCCTCCCCGAGTTCGAGTACCGACCGGCCCAGCTCCGGATGGCGGGGGCGGTCGAGGAGGCGATCGAGCAGGGCGGGATCCTCCTGGCCGAGGCGGGGACCGGGACGGGGAAGACGCTGGCCTACCTCACGCCGGCGATCCTCTCCGGCCGGAAGACGGTCGTCGCCACCGGCACCAAGACCCTCCAGGAGCAGCTCTTCTTCAAGGACGTGCCCCTGCTCGCCTCGGCGCTGCCCCGCACGTTCACCGCCAGCCTCATGAAAGGGCGGGGGAACTACCTCTGCCGCCGGAACCTGCGCCGGGCCCTGGAGGAGGCGCGGACGCACCGCCAGGGCCAGACGCTGCAGCGGATCCAGGCCTGGGCCGCCCACTCCGAGCGCGGCGATCGTGCGGAACTCGGCTTCCTCCCCGAGCCCGATCCCCTGTGGGACGATGTCGCCGCCTGGTCCGAGACCTGCCTCGGCGGCGACTGCGAGGACTATGAGGAGTGCTTCCTCACCCGGATGCGACAGGCGGCGGGCGCGGCCGACCTCGTCATCGTCAACCACCACCTGCTCCTGGCCGACGCCGTCCTGCGGGACAGCAGCCAGTTCCAGGTGATCCCCTCCTGCGATGTCCTCGTCCTGGACGAGGCGCACCTGCTCGAGGATGTCGCCACGGACTTTTTCGGCGTCGAGATCAGCAACCTGCGCGTGGAGCGGTTGCTCCGCGACGCGCAGCGCGAGTGGATCGGCGCCGGCCGCCCCGACGGGACGGTTCCGGACCAGCTCCGCCGCCTGGCCGAGGCCGCGGCGCGCTTCTTCCGGGCGCTGGATCTGCCCGAGGGGGCGAGGCGCCTTCGCCCGGCGGACCTGGACGGCCCGCGGGATCGGGGCGGAGCGGCAGGATTCTCGCGCTCTTGGACGATCTTGCAAAGGCGGTTCGTGCCCAGCAGGAGGAGTTGGCAAAGCTTCGTCGCGACGCGGAGTTTGCCCAGCGCCTGCGCAAGATGCTCGGCTGAGCGACTCGACGGGTTGCTTCCTCCTTGCGGCCCGCTGCGCGGGGAGGATCGGGATGGGGACACGTGGCGGCCCCCGCCGTCGCCTCGACCGATGCCCATCACCTTCGGCCGCCCAGACCGAGGGCGGCGAAGAAACCGCTGAGGATGCGATGGGTGAGTCCCCAGATCGTGTGGTTCCGGTATGAAAAAGCGGGAAATTCGGTCTCGGCGCCGTCAACGATACGCCGGTAAACGGCGCGCGCATTCTCGCTGGCGAGAAACTCGAGGGGGATCCATACGGCCGCCTGCACTTCTCTCTCGTCGAGCACGACGCCAGTCGGCGTATGGAGCGCATAGACGTATGGCGAAATCACGAGATCGAGCGGCCGGTCGCGAGCGATCGCGACAAGATCGTCCAGCGCACCGATCAGCTCAGCGCACGCATGGAGGTCGATTCCGACCTCGTCGCGTGTCTCGCGCGCCGCGGTGCAGAGTAGATCCGAATCGCTGGTCTGCTGGCGCCCGCCGGGCAGGCCCATCTGACCGGACCACGGATCGCCGGCTCGCGTGGCGCGTTGAATGAGCAACACCTCTGGCCCTTCGTGTT
>JBBIQE010000154.1:0-6661 GCA_037442485.1 Methylomirabilis sp. (SeqCode) | reverse complement strand
GCCCCGGGCAGCCATCTGCCGCCGGGGCCGGCCGGACGGGCGGGCGCAGGGGCCCTGCCCGGAGGAAGCCTGGTCAGCTCTCCGCCCGGCCCTCCAGGCCGTACTTTTTCATCTTGTAGCGGAGGACCCGCTCGCTGATGCCCAGCTCGGCCGCGGCGGCCGTCTGCACGCCGCCGTGCCGCTCCAGCGCGGCGCGGATGGCCTGCCGCTCGATGCCGGCCAGAAGGTCCGGCAGGCGGCTGGCCGCGGGCTCGGTGGCGCCGCGCTTCCCGGGCCGCAGGGCCATCGGCAGATCTTCGAGATCGATTACCCCGCCCCGGCAGAGCAGCACCGCCCGCTCGACGATGTTCTCCAGCTCGCGCACGTTCCCCGGATACTCGTAGCGCAGGAGCGCGTCCCGCGCCGCCGCCGTGAGGCCGGTCACGGGCCGCCGATTTTTCTCCGCGAACTTCCGGAGGAAGTGATCGAGCAGCGGCGGGATATCCTCGCGCCGCTCCCGCAGCGGCGGGATCTGGATGCTGACCACGTTCAGCCGGTAGTACAGGTCCTCGCGGAAGGCGCCCTCCCGCATGGCCCGCTCCAGGTCGCGATGGGTGGCCGCCAGGATGCGGACATTCACCGTCAGCGTCCGGGTGCCGCCCAGCCGCTCGAACTGCCGCTCCTGCAGGACCCGCAGGAGCTTCACCTGGAGCGTCGGGGAGAGATCCCCGATCTCGTCGAGGAAGATCGACCCCCCATCCGCCAGCTCGAACCGGCCTTTGCGCTGGGCCACGGCCCCGGTGAAGGCGCCCCGCTCGTGGCCGAACAGCTCGCTCTCCAAGAGCTGCTCGGGCAGGGCGGCGCAGTTGAGGGTCACCAGGGGGCCGGCCGCCCGGGGCGAGTTGAAGTGGATCGCCCGCGCGATCAGCTCCTTGCCGGTGCCGCTCTCGCCCCGGATGAGGACCGTGGCGTCCGAGGGCGCGACCTGCTTCACCAGCGCCAGGACCTCCTGCATCCGGCCGCTCTCGCCGATGATCCCTTCCAGCCGATGCCGCTCCACCAGGTGGGCCTGGAGGTCGCGCACCGCGCTCCGCAGGCGCACCTGCTCGCTCACCCGCGCGATGCGCAGCAGGAGCTCCTCCAGGTCGAGCGGCTTGGTGAGGTAGTCGGCGGCCCCCTCCTTCATGGCCTGGACCGCCGTCTCCACCGTCCCGTAGGCCGTCACCAGCAGGAAAGGGATCTCGGGGTTCACCGCCTTGACGGCCCGCAGGAGCTCCAGCCCCGACATCCCCGGCATCTTGAAGTCGCTGATGAGCAGGTCCACCCGCGCCTCCGCCACGCGCGACAGGGCCTCGGCCCCGCTGCCGGCCAGGAGCACCTCGTGTCCCTGCTTCTTCAGGAAGCCGCCGATCAGCTCGCGCTGGGCCGCCTCATCATCCACGACCAGAATCCGCAGGGCCTCCATGGGTGCGGACACCTCAGGCGCGGCCGGCGAGGGGGAGCGCGACGGTAAAGGTGGCCCCCGATCCCGGCCGGCTCTCGACGCCGATCCTGCCGCCGTGCTCCTGGATGATGGTGTGGGCCAGGGCGAGGCCCAGCCCCGTGCCGCCCTCTTTGGTGGTGAAGTAGGGCTCGAAGATCCGGTCGAGGTGCTCCGCCGGGATGCCCGGCCCGGTGTCCGCCACGGCGATTTCGATGAAATCGCCGGTGTCAATGGGTCGAGTCGTCGATCGGTCAATTGGTCTTGAAGAATCCACCAGTTGACGAGTTGACCCTTTGACTCGCTTCGCAGTAACCCGCAAGGTCCCGCCCTCCGGCATGGCCTGGATGGCATTGAGCATCAGGTTCATGAAGGCGTGGGTCAGTCGCTGCCGGTCCATGCGCACCCGCGCCTCGCCCAGGGCGAGGTCCGTCACGATCCGGATCTGCTGGGTGCCCGCCTGCGAGGCGAGGAGGGCCGCCAGTTCCTCCAGGACGGGCTGGAGCGGCTCCTCGGTGAACGAGAGGCGCCCGGGCCGCGCCAGGCTGAGGAACCGGTCCACGATGGCGTTGAGGCGGCCCACCTCGGCCTGCATGATCCCGGTGAAGTGGATGTACTCCTCCCGCAGGGTGGCCTCGGCCGGGGCAAACTCCTTCCGCAGCCGCTGCAGGCCGATGGAGATGGCGTTGAGCGGGTTCCGGATCTCGTGGGCCACGCCGGCCGCCAGGTTGCCCACGGCCGAGAGCCGCTGCTCCCGCGCCATGGCGGCCTCCAGGGCGCGGCGCTCGCTGAGGTGGCGCGCCTGGATCCAGAAGATCGCCACGGCCCCGGCGGTGCCGACGAGGAGCAGGGCCAGGCTGTAGAACAGGATGCCGCGCTGGGCCTGTCGCGCCACCGCGGCCGGACCCTCAGTGCCGAGGTCGAGGCGCACGAGACCAGCCTGCTTGTCTGCCAGGGTGAAGGGCTTCACCACCTGGTACACCTGGCGGCCGTCGGCGAGCCGGTGCGATCGGCCCCGCACCCCTCCCGTCTGCCAGGCCGCGCGCAGGAAGGGGTCATCCTCCCGCCGACCCACCTCGGAAGGGTTACTGCTCGCCAGCACGGTGAGGCCCCCGTCCAGCAGGGCCACCGACGCCACCCCGGACTGCCGCCCCAGCTCTTCGATCAGGGGCTCGACGCCGATCTCGCGCCGGAAGTTCAGCAGGTACTCGGCGTCGGCGTGGACGGCGATGATGCCGCGAAAGCTCTGGGCGGGAACGGCCACGCCGAACCCGCTCCCCTCCCAGAAGCGCCGGACCTTGGCCCCCTTGGGCAGCGAGGGAAAGAGCCGGGCCGGATCCCCCTGCGGAGCTCCCCACCAGCGATGCCCCCACATGAAGGGCATGGCGGGGGCGCTCCGGCCCTCGGGCGGGCGCGACTCCGATCCGGCCTGTGGGCCCATCATCCGGCCCATCATCATCCGCATCCGCTGGCCGGGCGTCCAGCCCGGCGTCAGAGGCTCCCCGGGACGCCCCGGGCTCTCGGGGGCGCCGGGGGCGCGCCCCCCCGGCGGGAGCGCGGCCTCGGCGCGGGGCAGCGTGATGGGGCGGCCCTCGGGGTCCAGCAGCTCCACCTTGGCGAGTCGGTTCTCGGCCGCCACACGCTGAATCAGTTCCTGGGGCCGGGGGCTGCGGGCCACCAGGAAGTCCACGAACCGCGCGTTGTCGAGGAGCCGCTGGCTCACCGCCTCCTCCAGCAGGGCGTTGCTGCCGATGGCGTTCTTGCTGCTCGCCTCCAGGATGCCGATCAGGGCCAGGGCCCGGTCCTCCAGCTCGCGGCTGAGGTTCCGCTCGAGACGGCGCGACTCGATGAGCGTGTAGGAGCCCAGCAGGACGATCAGCAGCAGCACCGTGGCCAGCAGGGCCGGCCAGGCGAAGGGGACTCGGGCCTCTTTACGCTGCGGAGTGGGCATAGGGACTCCCCCCATATGCCGGATAAGCCTATCACAACTTCCAGGGGCCCACCACACGGGGTCCTCGGGAGGGACGCGCCTTCTGCCGGAGAGAGACGTGGGGGCGGAAGCGTGACGGGGGAGCCGGCGCCCTCCCGGCTCCCCCGCCGCACTGGTCGCTAGAACGTCCGGCCCGCGCCGAACGGGATCACGTACCCGAACGGATTGATGCGCAGGTAGCTTACCTCATCCTTCGGCCCCCTCACCTCCACCTGGTACATGGTGCCGCCGGGCCGCTCGAACTTCACGAACTTCTCCACCTTGTAGCCGGGCAAATTCTTGGTCACGTACTCGTTCGCGATCTCCTTGGCCTTGGCCTCGTCAATCGCAGTCGCGGTCGTCCCCGTGGCCCCCTGCTGCCAGCAGGGGCCGGCCCCCGGACCGAACCCGGCACCTCCGGCCCCCGGCTCCCGGCCGCCGCGCCAGCCCATCATCGCTCCGGGGCCCCAGCCGCCGGCACCGCCCATCATGGGACCATAGCCCATCCCGGGCCCGCCCCACCAGGCCAGCGCCGCCCCGGAGATGCCGACCACGAGAACTGCTGCGAGCAGCACACCCAACGTTTTCTTCATCCTCGCTTCCTCCTCTGCTGCATCGGTTGTTGAAGGATCAACCCGCCAATGGCGGACTGACCACGGAGGGAGGCAAGCGCGATGCCAGGCGCCGGGGTCGCACCAGATCGTTGCAGGGCAAGTGCCGTAAGCCTTGTGAAGTCAAATAGTTCCGAATCATTCCCCCATTCCGACGACCGCTCTCCGGGGCGCGTCGAACCCCGCAAGTTCGACAAAAGCCCCGAGCCGCTCGACAATTCTGTCGAGCCCTCCCACGGGCACTCGCTCCTCGTGAAGTCACGCGGGGTCACACCGGCCAACCCTCCATCCTCCACGCCATCTCCCAGAAGAGGTACTCCCAGCGGCTGGAGGTATCGAAGATCTCCTGAAGCCGGGCCCGCTGCGCACCGCCGCACTCCCCGACCGCCTCGTCGAAGAGGGCGCGCAGCCACTCCACGATCTGCCCGTATTCGACCGAGGCGTACGTCTCGATCCACTTGGCGTAGTGCGCCACGGCGGGAAGTCCCCTGGCCTTCAGGCGCAGGCCGATCTCCCCGTAGCCCCACGAGCAGGGCAGCAGGGCGGCCAGCAAGCTCGCGGCCTCCCCCTCGTAGGCCACCCGGAGCAGGTAGCTGGTATAGCCGAGGCACGTGGGCGACGGTCGCGTCTGCTCCAGCGCCTCCCGCGAGATGCCGAACTCGGCGCAGAGGCTCCGGTGCAGGTCCATCTCGAAATGGAGCGTCTCCTCCAAGAGCTTGGCAAAGCGTTCCATGGGCGCAAGCCTCGGCGCCTTGGCCGCGGCCACGGCGAAAAACCGGCTGAAGTCAATTAGGTAGACGTAATCCTGCGCCAGGTAGTACCGGTAACGCTCCAGGGGCAGCGTCCCGCCCCCGATCCCCTGCACGAAGGGATGGGCGTAGTTCGCCTCCCAGATCGCGTGCGCCGCCTGGCGAAATGCCTCGCTCGCCCGCATGGCAACCTCCTTTCGCCTGCCTCGGCATCGCTGCAGCCATGAACACCGGGGGCCTCCGGATTTCTCGTTCTGAGACCTAGACAATCCAAGGCTGTCCCCAAAGTTTTCTTTTGCATGACGGGGGGGCCGGGCGTATCATTTTTGGGAGCGCAGACGCCTGGAAGCAACGCGATCGGTCGGGCCGCTCATCCCACTTCCCGCCATCCTTCTCCCGCGCCGTCTGAACGGCGCACACGGGTATTCGGCAAGGGACCTGGAGTTTCCGTCGGGCTCGGGACTCACGCACAAGGAGGGGAGTCATGGCCGCCGACAGCTTGACCATCACCGACAACCGGACCGGCAAGACGTACGAGCTGCCCATCATGTACGGCACCTTCCCCACCTACGGGGCGGCGATCCGCACCGCGGATCTCCGGCAGATCAAGGTCTCGGAGGACGACTTCGGCCTGCTGGGTTACGACCCCGCGTTCATGAACACCGCCTCCACCAGGAGCAGCATCACGCACATCGACGGCGAGCGCGGGATCCTGCGCTACCGCGGCTACCCCATCGAGCAGCTCGCCGAGCAGAGCAACTACCTGGAGGTGGCCTACCTGGTCATCCACGGCGAGCTGCCCACCAAGGCCCAGTACGACGAGTGGGTCCACAACATCACCCACCACACCATGGTCCACGAGAACGTGAAGAAATTCATGGACGGGTTCAACTACGATGCCCATCCCATGGCCATGATGGTGAGCACCCTGGCCGCCCTGTCCACCTTCTACCCCGCCTCCAAGAAGGTCCGGGACGCGGCGACCAGGAAGCTCGAGATCTACCGCCTCATCGGCAAGGTCATCACGCTCGGGGCCATGGCCTATCGGCACACCAAGGGCCTCCCCTACGTGATGCCGGACAATGAGCTGAGCTACACCGGCAACTTCATGAACATGCTCTGGAAAATGGCCGAGCCCAAGTACAAGCCCAATCCCGTCCTGGAGCGAGCGCTGGACGTGCTGTTCATCCTCCACGCCGACCACGAGCAGAACTGCAGCGCCAACGCCATGCGCAGCGTCGCCAGCTCCGAGGCCGACCCCTACGTGTCCGCGGCCGCGGCCACGGCGGCCCTGTTCGGGCCGCTGCACGGCGGCGCCAACGAGCAGGTCCTGCGGATGCTGCGCCAGATCGGATCCAAGGACAAGATCCCGCAGTTCGTCCAGGACGTCAAGGACCGCAAGGCCCTGCTCATGGGCTTCGGCCACCGGGTGTACAAGAACTACGATCCCCGGGCGCGGATCATCAAGCGGCTGGCCGAGCAGGTCTTCGAGGTCACGGGGCGAAACCCGCTCCTCGACATGGCCATGGAGCTCGAGCGGATCGCCCTGGAGGACGAGTTTTTCGTCAAGCGGAAGCTGTACCCGAACGTAGACTTCTACTCCGGGATCATCTACGAGGCCATGGGCTTCCCGACCGACTTCTTCACGGTCCTGTTCGCCATCCCCCGGATGTCGGGCTGGCTGGCCCAGTGGCAGGAGATGATTACGGACCCGGAGCAGAAGATCGCGCGGCCGCGGCAGATCTACACCGGCGTGGCCATCCGCGACTTCGAGCCCATGGAGAAGCGCAACAAGAAATAGGGGCGGCCGTCAGTTCCTCTTCCCGGCGCCAGGCCCGCGGGGCGAGGGGTTCTCCCTCGCCCGCGGTCTGTT
>JBBIQE010000153.1:0-6675 GCA_037442485.1 Methylomirabilis sp. (SeqCode) | reverse complement strand
CCCTGCGGGGTCGGGCGCGCGTCCGCTACCAGGGGCCGGCGGGCGCGGGGTCGGCCACCCAGGTGATCGTGGTCGCCCTGCCGGACCGGGCGCGGCTGGAGACGCTGAGTCCGCTCGGCTCGGCGGTGCTCCTGCTCACCATTCGGGGGGAGCAGCTCAGGCTGTACGCCCCGGCGCAGCGTGCCTACGGGACGGGGCGGGCGACGCCAGCGCTCCTGGGCCGGCTGATCAAGATCCCGGTGCCTCCCGGTCCGCTCCTCCGGCTCCTGGCGGGGCTGCCGCCGCTTCCGATCCGGCCGGCCGATCCGCGGCTAACGCTCGCGGTGGAGGAGCGGGCGAGCCGGCTGGACTCGGTGGATGGCCCGTTCTGGCAGCGGCTGTGGTCGGGCCCGGACGGCTCCGGGCTGGCGCGGGGGGAGTTGGGGGAGGCGGGCGGTCCCATGCTCCGGTTCGAGTTCGGAGACCGGCGCCGGGCGGAGGGGATGCGGGTTCCCTTCGCGGTCTACCTGGAGGAGGTGACCGCCGGGACCCGCGTGGCCATCCAGTACGAGACGCTCCGGGCGAACGATCCGGCGGAGGCGGACCTGTTCGAGCTGCCCCGGCCGGCCGACCCGGCGATCCGCATCCTCGACCTCGGTGTCGGATCGTTGCCCTAGGCTCTGCCATGGACGCGCTGGAGATCCTGGCGCCGGCCAAGATCAACCTGTTCCTGGAAGTGATCGGCCGGCGCTCCGACGGGTACCACGAGATCGAGTCGGTGATGCAGCTCGTGGATCTGTGCGACCGCGTCCACCTCGCGCGGACTGCGGGCGGGATCGAGGTGAGCGCCATGGGGGCCGAGCTGCCCTCCGGTCCGGGCAATCTCGCCTACCGGGCGGCCGCGGCGCTGCTGGAGGCGGCCGGAGTGCGGGGCGGCGTGGCCATCCGGCTGGAGAAACGGATCCCCGTGGCGGGCGGGCTCGGCGGTGGATCGAGCGACGCCGCGGCCGTCCTGGCGGGGGTCAACCGCCTGTACGACCTGGGCCGCTCCCGGGAGGCGCTCCAGCACCTCGGGGCCCGCCTGGGGAGCGATGTGCCCTTCTTCCTGAGCCAGGGGCTTGCGCTGGCCACCGGGCGCGGCGAGATCCTGCGGGATCTTCACCCCTGGCCGCCGCAGTGGCTGGTGCTGGCGAATCCGGGCGTGCCGGTTTCGACGGCGTGGGCGTACGGCGAGGCGAGTTCGAAATTGACAGACCGGGAGCCTCGCGCTAGTATCAGCGCTTCGATCATCCACGATCGGCTACCCTGGCCGCCCGCCTGGGCGTTCAATCGCCTGGAGGGCGTCGTGCTCGCCCACCGGGTCGAGGTGCGCGCCCTCAAGGCCCTCCTGGAAGAGGGCGGCGGCGCGCCGGTCCTCATGTCCGGCAGCGGCGCCACGCTGTTCGCCGTGGTGCCGGACGGCGCCACGGGCCGGGCCCTGGCCGCCCGCGCCCGGGCCAGGGGCGCCTTCGCCGCGGCCGTCACGACGCTGACGAAGAACCCGATACTCGCCGCCTGGGCGTGAGGCGGGCCGCCGGTGGTTCCGCCCCCTGGCGGCGGCGATTGGGGCGTGGCCAAGCGGTAAGGCACGGGACTTTGGATCCCGCATTCGGAGGTTCGAATCCTCCCGCCCCAGCCCTTTGCTATGCGAGGCCGGGGGGCGCCGACCGGTCGGAGGCACCCGGCGGCTCGGGAGAAAGGACATCGGGATGGCCGCTGACCTGGTGTTGACCGCGGGGAACGCGAACCCGGCGCTGGCCCAGGAGATCGCGCGGTGCCTGGGGACGCGCCTGGCCGAGGCGGAGGTGTCCCAGTTCTCGGACGGCGAGGTGTTCGTGCAGGTGAACGAGAACGTCCGGGGCGCGGATGTGTTCGTCATCCAGCCCACCTGCCCGCCGGTGAACCACAACCTCATGG
Organism: Methylomirabilis sp. (SeqCode); assembly: GCA_037442485.1. Taxonomy (GTDB): domain Bacteria; phylum Methylomirabilota; class Methylomirabilia; order Methylomirabilales; family 2-02-FULL-66-22; genus 2-02-FULL-66-22. Next base: position 4,740 of record JBBIQE010000153.1, on the reverse strand, counting down.
AACTGCTGATCATGATCGACGCCCTGCGGCGGGCCTCGGCGTTCCGGATCACGGCGGTCATCCCGTACTACGGCTACGGGCGGCAGGACCGCAAGGTGCAGCCCCGGGTCCCCATCACCGCCAAGCTGGTGGCGGATCTGATCACGGCGGCGGGGACCCACCGGGTCCTCACCATGGACCTGCACGCCGGGCAGATCCAGGGCTTTTTCAACATCCCGGTGGATCACCTCTTCGCGGCGCCGGTCCTCCTGCAGTACTTCCAGCAGCGGCTCCTCGAGCACGCCTGGGAGGATCTGGTGGTGGTGGCCCCCGACGCCGGGGGCGTGGAGCGGGCCCGGGCCTTTGCCAAGCGGCTGGGCACGTCGCTGGCCATCATGGACAAGCGCCGCACCGGGGTCAACGAGGCCAAGATCATGCACGTCATCGGGGAGGTGCGGGACCGGGACGTGATCCTCCTGGACGACATCATTGATACGGCCGGGACCATCATCCAGGCCGTCTCGGCCCTGAAAGAGGAGGGGGCCCGGCGGGTCCTGGCGAGCTGCACCCACGCGGTGCTCTCGGGCCCGGCCGTCGAGCGGCTGGAGTCCTCGGCCATCGAGGAAGTCGTCGTCACCAACACCATCCCGCTGCGGGAGGGGCCGCCGAGCAAGAAGATCACGGTCCTCAGCGTGGCCCCGCTCTTGGCCGAGGCGATTCACCGCATCCACACCGAGACCTCGGTGAGTTCCCTGTTCGTGTGAGCGGGGCCGGGCGGGCCGCGGCGCGCGACGGCCCATCGGCAGGCGGAGGTGAGCATGGCAACGGTGGAGCTGAAAGGTGAAGTGCGAACGGCGGTAGGGAAGGCGGAGGCGAAGCGGCTGCGTCGCGCCCGCCGGCTCCCCGGGATCGTGTACGGGGGCCCCCAGGGTCCCCTCCCCGTGGCGGTGAACCCGCAGGAGCTGCTGGGGGCCCTGGCCGCCGGCGAGAACATCCTGATCAACCTGACCCTGGGGGGCGGCCAGGGGGATTCGGCCCGCACGGTGATCCTCAAGGAGCTGCAGCTCGATCCGGTCAAAGGGCGACCGCTGCACGCCGACTTCCTGGAGGTTTCCATGGAGCGGAAGGTCCGGGTCGAGGTTCCCGTGCTCCTCGCCGGCGAGTCCGTGGGCGTGAAGGGCAAGGGGGGCATCCTGGAGCAGCCGCTCCGCCAGCTCTTCGTGGAGTGCTTGCCCCTCAACATCCCGGAGCGGATCGTGGTGGACGTCTCCGCCCTCGACATCGGGGATGCCATCCATGTGCGCGACCTGACGGCGGGCGAGGGGGTCCGCATCCTGGAGGATGGCGGCCGGGTCGTGGCCTCGGTGGTGGCGCCGGCGGCCGAGGAGGCGGCGGCCCCCGTGGAGGAGAAGCCGGCCGAGCCGGAGGTGGTCGGCAAGAAGGAGAAGGCGGAGGCCGAGGCCAAGCCCAAGGCTGAGGCCAAGACGAAATAGGTGGCGTCCATTCGGGAGGCGCAGAGGCTGGTGGTGGGGTTGGGGAACCCCGGTCCGGAGTACGCGGGCACTCGGCACAACGTGGGCTTTGCCGTGGTGGAGCGGCTGGCGGGCGAGACGGGGGCACGCTTCACCACGCGTCGTCTCGAGGCCGAGGCGGCGGCGGCCGACCTCGGGGGGGTCCCTGTTCTACTCCTCAAGCCCCTGACGTTCATGAACCGGAGCGGGCCGGCCGTGGCGGCGTGGCTCCTGGCCCTCGGGCTGGCCGCCTCGCGTCTGGTCGTGGTCCACGACGATCTGGATCTGCCCCTGGGGCGGTTGCGCGTGGTGGGCAGCGCGGGGCCGGGCGGGCACCGGGGGGTGGCCTCGATCCAGGAGGCCTTGGGGACCCGGGACATTGCCCGAGTCCGGGTGGGCATCGGCCGGCCCCGCCAAGGGGAGGAGGCCGCCCTGCGCGTCCTGGAGCGTTTCACGCCAGAGGAGGCCCCGACGGCCGCGGCCATGGTGGAGCGGGCCGCCGCGGCCGTCCGGACCCTCGTGGTCTCGGGCCTGAGCGCGGCCATGGAGCGGTACAACGTGCGGGCGCCGGCCGCCGGTGCCTCGCCGTGCGGGGGCAGACCGGAAGACCCGGCAAGGGAGGAAGGGAGGTAGGCGCTTGCGCTCCTACGAGGTGATTTTCATTCTGGAGCCCGGCCTGGGCGACGAGGGGGTGGAGGCCGCCATCGCCGCGGCCTCCGGCGTGGTGACCAAGGAGGGGGGCGAGGTTCTCGAGGTCCAGAAGTGGGGCAAGAAGCGTCTGGCCTACGAGATCCGGAAGCGGCGGGAGGGGCACTATGTCTTCCTCCGCCTCCGGGCCCCGGTGCAGGCGGTGGCGGAGCTGAAGCGCCACCTGAAGATCGCCGAATCCGTGCTGAAGTTCCTGGTGGTGGTTGCGCAGGCGCCCCAGCGCAAGGTGGGCAAGGTCAAGGCAGCCGCGGCCGGTCCGCAGGGGGCGACCGCCCAGGCCGAGGCCGCCGGGGCCTACGATTCTCGCGTGGGCGCCCACGGGTCAGCCGTGGGCACCCGGCGCACCGGCGCGGAGGCCCAGGAGGCCTGAGCGTGGCCAGTTTCAACAAAGTCATCCTCGTGGGGAACCTGACGCGGGACCCCGAACTCCGCTATACGCCCAGCGGGGCGCCGGTCTGCAACTTCGACCTGGCCGTGAACCGCTCCTACACCACCCAGGGAGGGGAGCGGCGGGACGAGGTCTGCTACATCACCATCGTCGTCTGGGGCAAGCAGGCGGAGAGCTGCGGGGAGTACCTGGGCAAGGGGCGGACGGTCCTGGTGGAGGGCCACCTCCAGCAGCGGTCCTGGGAGACGCCCGAGGGGCAGAAGCGCTCCAAGCACGAGGTCGTGGCGGAGCGCGTGCAGTTCCTCGGCCCCCGCAAGGCGGCCCCCGGCTCCCCCGCCGCCGGTGAGGACGAGGCGGAGCCCCCGCGGGTCCCCGAACAGGACGAAGTTCCCTTCTGAACCCCGGGGCCGCCGCTGCCGGAGAAGGCCGTGGCCGCCTCCGGGCGGGACGGAGCCGCGGCGGGATTCGGTCCGCGCCGGTCCGGGAGGCCAGCGAGTCTCGCCCGCGGGGCGGGCGGAAGGAGTCAGAGACGTGCTGAAGAAGCGGCGAACCTACCGACGCCAGAAGGTCTGCAAGTTCTGCCTGGACAAGATCGTGCAGGTGGATTTCAAAGATGTGAAGCGCCTGCGCAACTTCGTCAGCGACCGCGGCAAGATCATCCCGCGGCGCATCTCGGGAAACTGCGCCCGGCACCAGCGGCAGCTGACCACGGCGCTGAAGCGGGCGCGGAGCATCGCCCTGCTCTCCTTCGCGGCGGAGCTGGCCTAGTCCGCCGGGGGGCATCCCGCAAGGCGGGACCGCCTCCTGCGGAGGAGCGGCCCGCGGCCGGAAGGCGGGAACGAGGGGACCTGGGATGCACAGGCGATGGCTGGCCGTGGCCGGCGAGGGGGTCCTGGCCGCGCTCCTCACGGTGGGTCTGGTGGCCTCGAGCAGCGCCTTTCCGATCCTGGGGGTCTTTCTCAGCCTGCTCAGCCCCGTGCCCTTCGTGCTGGTGCGGCTGCGCCACGGCGTAGCCGCCCTGGGGCTGGCGCTCCTTCTCGCGGCCCTGCTCCTGGCGGGGCTGTCCGCGCCGGGGCAGGGCCTGGCCTTCCTTCTGGAGTTCGGGCTACCGGCCCTCCTCCTGGCCGAGGGACTGCGGCGGGGGAGCCGTCCCGAGCTCACGGTGACGGGGGTGGCCGCGCTTCTGACGCTGGGCGGCCTGGGCGTCCTGGTCCTCACCTCGGAGCACTGGAGGCAGCCGCTCCTCGCCCTGTCGCAGCATGTGGAGCGCTTGCTCACGGACCTGGAGGCCCTCACGGCCCGCCTGGGCCTCGCCCCCGAGGGCGCCGCGTCGCTCGGGACGAGTCCCAGGCTGCGCGCCTTCCTCCGGATGGCGTTTCCCGGGATGTTTTATGCCGGGAGCCTCCTGACCGCGGCCGGGTATGTCCTCCTGGTACGGGCCCTGATGCGCCTCTCGCCCGCCCAACTGGGCGGCTCGACGCCCGAGCCCTTCCGGTGGGAACTGCCCGAGCCGCTGGTGTGGGCCTTCATCGGTGCCGGCCTGTTGTACCTCACGGGCGTGCCCGGGCTGGAGAGGCTGGGGCTGAACGTGCTCATCATCCTGATCGGCCTGTACTTCCTCCAGGGTCTGTGCATCGCCTCGCTGCTGTTCCAGCGCTTCCGCCTCCCGCGGGCCCTGGGGGCCCTGTCGGTGCTGCTGCTGTTCATCCAGCCGCTGCTCACCCTGCTGGTGGCGGGGCTCGGCCTGTTCGACGTGTGGTTTTCCTTCCGCCGCCTGAGCCTTCCCAAGACGCCCGGGCGGACGTAGCAGGAAGAACCGACAGCGACAGGGACAGAAATCCGAGAGCCGAAATCTGCAAGCCGAAATCCGATGAGACGGAGCGTGCCCATGAGAGTGATCCTGATGCAGAAGGTGGAGCGCCTGGGGGAGCCGGGACAGCAGGTGGAGGTGGCGGACGGCTATGCCCGCAACTTCCTGCTGCCCAAGCGGCTGGCCGTTCCCGCCACGCCGGGCCACGTGCGATCCCTGGCGCAGCTGACGGCCCAGAGCAAGAACCGCGAGGAGCGCGCCCGCCGCGAGGCGGCCGTTCTGGCCGAGCGGCTGGCCTCCGTCCAGATCACCTTGAGGCGGCGGGCCAGCGGCCCGGAGGCCCC
>JBBIQE010000152.1:0-6727 GCA_037442485.1 Methylomirabilis sp. (SeqCode) | reverse complement strand
TCGAGGTCATGTCTTTGACCTAGTCTGGAAATCCATGCCGAATCCTCTGGAAGGACTCCGCCCGGCTCTCGAAGTTATCGCCAAGGAGGCCCAGATCCTGCCGGCCACAGGTCAGGCCATCGAGGACCTCATGCGGCCGGACCAGGAAGAGACCTATGACCGCATCCTTACGGGCTCCGACGACAAGCTCCTGGATATGCTCATCGAGGCTCCTAATCGGGCGACCTATGTCCCGACGCCGGCGCTCTACCGGACTCAGAAGCACCTGTTCCGTTACTTCCTCGATGGCTCGGCCAGGACCTATTTCATGGGGACAGCGATTGAAGGGGACCGACAGACGCCAATCCACGTGGCGCAGATCGGGGCAGCCGCCATCCTCCGGGAGGATGACGGCCAGATCCATGTCGCGAAGTCGGCCCGTAGGCTGGTGCTCCTGATAGATCGAGATGCCGTCTCGTTCGGGACCGAGGTAGAGGAGATCGTGAAACGGGCTGGGACAGCCTTCGAATTCGTGGACCTCAAGGAGGATGACGCCTACACGCAAGGCACTGGCGTGAAGGAGCCTCGTTCCAAGGCGGCCCACAAGGCCAACTGGCGGATGCGGATGCTGGAGTGGACCATCGCCCGGGAGTTGTCGAGGCCAGAGTATCACTGGCTGGTCCTTGACGGGGGCCTTGGAAGCGAGTTCCGAGAGTGGAGGGACGGGAGGCAATTCCTCGGGGTTGCCAAGTCCTTCAGGCGGGACCCGCAGTTCAGTGTGAAGGACGGAAGGGGCAAGAAAGCCCTCAATCTTTATCAACTCCTGGCGGACCTGCCCGAAGGCCATCGGACGGCCGCGTTCAGCATCCTTTCGGGCACCGTGGCCGTCTGGTACGTCCGGATTCGGCCGCAGAAACACCTCGATTACCCCTTGATGGGTGTAGTCAAGGTGGAATTCCCGAATCCGTCGGCAGAGGCAATCCCCTCTGACCTGATTGACGAACTCTCCAGGGCCCTGGTGGGAGAGCGATGTGAGACGCCGCATGGAAAAGACGTGCGCTGGCATGCCCACCTTTACGCGATCTTTCTCGCCGAGCAAGCGGTGAAGAACGCATTCCTGTCGCCGGAGGCACTGAAGGCGGGTCTGCGCTGGCCGGTGAAAGCCAGAGTGGGTGGACCGTAGAGGAGGAGCATTTCCCATGCCGGAAGAGAAGAACGTGTCGCCGATCGGTCGGGCGTCCGCGACCGAGCGGGAGCCAAATGCCTCCGAGCGGTTCTGGTTCTGGCTCGGGCCCGGGGTGGTTGTGAATCCGTTCGACATCATCCAGGCTGAGCAGGTTCAGGAGAGCCGAACCTTCGGACTCGTCACCAACATCCGGCAGATCACGGATGCGCCGTCGCACCTGTCCAACTACATCTCGAACGACTTCGGGAATCTGGCCGAGACCGCGAATACACCCAGGCAGGGGGCGAACGTAGCCGAGGTCGGGGTCCTGGCCAACGACAAGGACATCTACATGCCCGTGCAGAGCGAATCGCCGGTAACTTTCGCGGACGAAGCGGGCATCCACGTGGCCCTGGGCATCGACAAGATGCCCGAGCGGGAACGGATTCCGGCCGGGCTGATCACCATGTCCAACGGCGCTCGGGCCCGGGTGTACCTGGACGCGCGCTACGTGCTCGGACCCGAGGGGGCTCATGTCAACATCGCGGGCATCTCTGGCCTGGCCACGAAAACGTCGTATGCCATGTTCCTCATCCAGGCGATCCTCCAGACCGTCGGCGAGCAAGACATCGCCGTGATCCTGCTGAATGTGAAGCAGAATGACCTGCTGGTCATTGATAAGCCCGGCAAGGGATTTACCCCCGAGGATCATGAGACCTGGGAAGCGTTGAGGTTGAAGCCGCAGCCGTTCAGGAACGTTCGCTACCTCCTGCCGTGGGGCAAGGACACGCAGACGACGGGCCTGCCCAACTGTTTCGGCGAGCCGCCCGACCAATTCCAGACCTATGCCTACTCGCTGGAAGACGTGGTGGGCAGTCGCACGAGCCCCGGACCCGGCCTCAGCCTGCTCATCCGTGTTCCGGATCCCTGGGATACCCTGGGGGCGCTCGTCGGAGAGATCCAGCAAGGGATCATCAATCAGGAGCCGAAGTGGAAGGAAGTCCGGACCTGGGACAACCTCTTGAACGGCGAGCCCCTCATGAAGGCGGGCGTGCCCCAGACCGTCGGGGAGGTGCGGGCCTCGTCCGTCGGACGCTTCGTGCGCATCCTGCGCCGTGTGGTCAGGAATCGCCAGTCCGGGGTCTTTGTCCAGCAGCGGGCTGCCCGCAGGGCCGCCAACCTGGGCGAAGAGATCAGAAAGATCAAGGCCGGGCAGACCTACGTGGTGGACATCGCAAAGCTGACCGACGAAGAGCGCGCCCTGGTCTTCGGCCACATCATCCAGGAAGTGTACGGCATGTACGCCGAGGCCACGATAGACGAGAGGGCCGACCTCCCCAAGAAGGTGATCCTGTTCGTGGACGAGCTCAACAAATACGCTCCGGCGGGACGCGGCCAGGGGGATTCCTCCATCCTGGACTTCGTTCTGGACATCGCGGCGAGGGGCCGTTCGCTTGGGGTGGTCCTCATTTCGGCCGAGCAGTTCATGAGCGAGGTCCACCCCCAGGTTGTGGGCAACTGTGCGACGCGGGCGATCGGTCGCAGCGACTCCTCCGAGCTTGCAGATGCCGCGTATCGGTTCATTCCCCAGGACGTGAAGGTGCATCTCACGAGGCTTGACCAGGGAGACCTCCTGCTCGCTCATCCGATCTTCCGACAGCCGATCAAGGTCAGGTTCCCGCGCCCTGCCTACCAGGCCATCGGCCACGACCGGCGAGGGTAGAGGGTGATCCGATCTCCGAAGGGGTACGTAGACAAGACAGACTCAGGCTGGATGGCCAAACCTGCCCCTCTCCTGCAGGCACCGGTCCACCGCTGGTTTGCTTTCCCGCACAGCTATTCGGCTGCGCTCGTTGAGAAGATCATAGATGCGTGGGACCTCGGCCCCGCCGATCGCGTGCTGGACCCGTTCGTCGGTGCGGGGACGACCGTGGTCGTTGCCAAGGGCCACGGAATCCCTGCCATCGGGATGGATAGTTCGCCGCTGTCTGTCCTGGTCAGCAGGGCGAAGATTGCGGACTATGATCCTGACGGACTGGCAGGCGAATGGTCGCGTGTACGCACGTCCATGCCGAAATCGGCGCCGCGCGTCCCTCCTCACGAGTCGCCGCTCATCAAACGCGCATTCACGCGGACGGCCTGGCCATGGGTGGTCGCTCTCCGGGACGCCGTTCTTTCAGTCCGGTCCCAGACAAATCGGGACTTCCTTTCAGTGGCCTATCTCCGGGTCATGCGGGAAGTCTGCCGCGCAGTCTCGGATGGGGGCTGGCTAAGGTGGACCCGGCGCCGGCCATCGGGCCATGACTTGCTTCAACGGATGGATCGAGTAGTGGGAATGATGATCGCTGATGTCAGAAGCAGATCCAAGCAGGCCAGGGCTGAGGGAGGCTGGGAGGTCGTTCAGGGCGACGCCAGATTTCCACCTGAGAGCCTGGGCAAATTCTCCGCAGTTATTTGCTCCCCGCCCTACCCGAACCGCCACGACTATTCCCGTGTGTTTGCCCCCGAGCTTCTCTTGACTTTCTGCGATGAGGACGGGCTAAAGCAGAGCCGATACGCGTCCTTTCGATCACATGTCGAGGCCAGGCCTCCGAATGTCCCGCTGAATGGCTACTCGCCCCCCTCGAGATTGGCCAGGACATTGCGACGCCTTGAGAAGGCGCCCCTCACCGACCGACGTGTCCTTCCAATGATAGCGGGATACTTCCAGGACTCCTTCCTCGTGCTCAAAGCTCTCAGAGGGCACCTCCGGAAAGGATCTCGGCTCGCCTTTGTAGTGGGAAACGTCCGCCATGCCGGCGTCATGGTGGAGGTTGACGAGTACCTGGCGGAGATTGCCGAGCGGCTCGGTTACAGGCGTGAGCCGTCCTGGATAATCCGCTATCGCGGCAATAGCGCACAGCAGATGGAGAGGTTTGGCCGGAGCCCAGCCCGAGAGAGCGTCGTGATGCTGAAGTGGGAACCGTGAAGCATCCGGCAATTTCAGTGTCAGTGCGCCTCTTTCCAGCACGCCGGGGAGACGCCGAAGCCCTGCTCGACCCGGAGGCGGTACGTGGGGCCGGCGTTGTAGGAACAGAAGGGGTAGACGCGGCCGTCCGGGGCCACGTAGTGGACGACGCAGCGGCGGATCCGCTCCAGGTCGTAGTTGTAGTTGTCCATGAAGTGCATCCCGGCCACCATCAGCGCCCGGTAGCGGCGCTGGACCGGGTCCGCGCGGTTCCTGCCCACCGACTTGTCGCGCAACCCGTCAATTAACGCGAGGAAGCTCTCGAAGGAGAGGCCCGGGGGCGCGGCCTCGGCCCGGAAGTGCCGCCGGAGGCTCCACAGGGCTCGCGCGCCCGCGAGCGACCGGAACGGGCCATCCGAAGATGCCGCCTCGGCCAGCCGCTCCATGGCGGGCAGGAGGCCGTCCACGTCCAGGAATCCGGTGAAGGGCGTCACGCGCTCCGCCTCGTCCACGATGATGTACGTCGCCAGGGCGCAATGGGGATGGCATGTGAAGGCGAGGGGATACTCCGCGCCGAGCGCCCCCATCAGCCGGGAGAATGGCGCGAGGCAGTTCAGCGGATACCAGTCCGACCGGGCCCGGGCGTAGCCCGTCTGCTGCTCCACGGCCCAGGCCAGGTCCGGCAGGGTGAAGCGCCGCGCCATCCGATCCGCCTCGCCGACCCGGCCCGTGAAGGCGACGGGCTGGAAGCTCACCCCGGCCACGAAGTCCGCGTTGGCCACGGCCAGTCTCAGGATTCCGCCCACCTGATCGTCGTTGATCCCGCGAACGAGGGTGGGAACGAATACCGTCACGATGCCGACCCGCTTCAGGTTCTCGAAGGCGCGAAGCTTTTTCTCCAGGAGCGGCCGGCCCCGGAGCCGCAGATAGGCCGCCTCCTCGACCCCGTCGAACTGCAGGTAAGCCGTGTGCAGACCGGCCTCCTTGCACCGCTCGGCGAAGTCGAGGTCCAGGAAGGCCATCCCGTTGGTCGCCACTTGAATATGGGGGAACCCCAGGGCCGTCGCGGCGCGGACTGCCTCGACGAATTGGGGATGGAGGGTGGGGCTCTCCTCCGGCGAACTGAGCATGGCCACCGGCACGGGTCGCTGGGCCCGATATGCCCGCAGCATTTCCACGATGGTCTCCAATGTCGGCTCGTAGATGGGGCCCCGGCGCCCGGCACCGGCGAAACAGGTGGGACAGCCAAGATTGCAGCGGTTGGTGAGGTCCAGATTTCCGCAGAGGGTCTGGCTGAGATGCGCGTGGCACAGGCCGCACCGGGTAGGACAGGGACCAGCCCCCTCGACATTCGGATTGGCCAGGCCCTTTCCCTGGTACCCTCCGTAGGCCTCGGCCTTCAGGTACAGGACCACGTCGGACCAGTACAGATCACGGAAGAGGCCGTGCTCTGGACAGCGCTTCTCCATCATCACCCGTCCGTCCTCCTCGAAGAGGCGGGCGAGGACCGTCCGCTGGCAGACGGGACAGATGGAGCCGGTGCTCTTGGGCAGGCCGCGCCTGAGAGGAGGGATGCTGGCGCCACGGTACGTCGAGCCCAAGGCCTCCGTGGCGGCAGGGGAGCGCCGTCGGGACCGAACGTTCCTCAAGAGGTCGGGCAGCGGCATGGGTGCCCTCTCCCGAAGCGACCGTGACGAGCATCCCTCCCCGGAAAGGGCTTTCCGGCCCGCCCGGAGGAGGCGAGCGGCGGAATCGCGCGGCCTGGGTGTGGATCCTCAGCCCTTCTTCGCCCGCAGGATCTCAACGGAAATCGCCTCATCCCCATCGGCAACCCGGCGGAAGTTGATGCGCACGGGTACTCCGGCCTTGAGCCTTTCGATCCCCGCGGCCGCGCCGGCTGCCTCGATCCTGGTCTTGGTCGTCACCAGGGCCCCGATGCGAAGCACGTCCTTGCCGAGCGGCACATCCACCACGAGCGTCCGGCTCTCCGGAGCGAACGCCACGATGGTGCCCACGAGGCCTGCCGGCTTCTCCGCCGCCGGTTTCTCCGGCTTGGCCGGCGCCTCCTTGGTCTCCTTCGGCGGTTCCGCCTTCTTCTGTTCCGCGGCCGGAGCCGGCGCCTTCTTTTCGGCCTCGCCGGCCCACACCGAGGCGAACGGAATCGCCGCCAGGAGCACCGCCAACGCGACAGACAGGAGCCGTACCCATTTGCCTTTCATGCTGCACCTCCCGATTCAGATCCACCCTGGCATCGCCTGGAGACGCTACACCCGGTTGCCTGATTTCCGTCACGCCCCTCGCCCGCGGGACTGCCAGCCGGGGCGGCCGGTCACACGGCCCGGGATTTTCGCTGCGGGTACTCGCCGGTCTCGATCCCGGCTCGGGAATCCCCTCCGAATCGCCATCCCAGCCAGGGGATCACCACGAAGAACATCACGAAAAACAGCACGAACACCCCGAGCATAAAGTAACGCATCCGCCCTCCTCCCACCGGCCCGCCTGGGAACCCAGAGGGAAAGGCCCACCCGTTCGGTTCCGGCAGAACAGGACCCGATTACTCGACTTTAATCTCCACCATCTTTGTCCTTCGGGTTTTCTCGACCTTGAGGAGCCAGGGCGCAGCCACATCGGCTTGC
>JBBIQE010000151.1:0-6841 GCA_037442485.1 Methylomirabilis sp. (SeqCode) | reverse complement strand
GCGCCGTGACGACTGATCTTCTTGTTGCACGTCTTCCAAAGGAAGGAAAGCGAAGGTCGTCAGACACTCACGCGCCAAGGTGGGCGGAGGACAAAAAGTCTCGGATCACCTCAATGACCACACGTACTTATCCCTCCTTCGGTACCAGGTACCGAAGCGAGACAAACGCACGGACGGGGCGGTCTGCCGGTGGGAATTCGTCCAGAGGAATGGAAGGGCGTGCGCGAAGGAGGTCAGGCACTCACGCCCCTCGCTGAAAGAACTGGAAGGCCACCTCAATGAACACGGCCACTTAGCTCTTCATCGGTACCAGGTACCGAATCGGTGTCAGCGGTTAGCGTCTAACCGCGACGCGCGCCGCCGGGAACCTTTCCGGTGTTGCCGGCGTTGGAAGTGAAGGGAGGGTACCGCCCTTCGTCCAGGATACTCCGCAGGCGTGAATCGGAGAGGACATATGCACATGCCGAAAATCCTTGCCGTCGGGACCGCCAACCCTCCGAACCGCTTCACCCAGGCCGAGGCGCTGGCGCTCGCCGGTTACACGGATGAGCGGCGACGCGGCTTCTTCCTGAACAGCGGCATCGAGGGGCGGTACCTGGCCATCGAGAAGAGCGGCTTCCGCCCCACCGAAACCCTGGATGAACTGCATGGGCGATTTCGCAAGGCCGGTGCGGATCTGGGGTGCCGGGCCCTCCTGGCCGCCCTGTCCCGTGCCGGTCTCTCCCCCGACGACCTCGACTTTCTGGCCACCACGACCTGCACCGGGCGCCTCTGTCCCAGCCTGGACGCCATCCTGATCCGCGAGCTGGGACTCCGGAGCGGCATCCAGCGCGTTCACGTCGGCGACACCGGCTGCGCCTCCGCGATCGTCGCGCTGCAGCAGGCCTGGAACCACCTCCACGCCTTCCCGGACCATGTGGCCGCGGTCGTCGCCGTCGAGGTGCCCTCGACCAGCTACTACATGGACGACGATCCGCAAACCGCGGTGGCCAACGCCATCTTCGCCGATGGCGCCGGCGCCGCCATCCTGGCCGGGGGGCGCCTCGCCAGCGGCCGCACCGGTCCTGGAGTGGTTTCGCACCGGACGCTGGTCCGGCCCGAGTTCCTGGACCTCATGGGCTTCACGTTCCCGGCCGGCTACCAGCGCATCCGGCTGTCCAAGGATGTCCGGCATGTCGCCGCGGACATGCTGGCAGAGATGGCGGAGGAACTCCTCCGCGCCCACGGCCTCGCCCGAACACACATCCGCCACTGGGTCCTGCACTCGGCCGGCCGCCGCGTCATCGAGCACACCCAGCGCCGGCTCGGCCTGCCGGAGACCGCCCTCGCCCCGGCCTGTTCCGTCCTGCGGCGGTACGGGAACATGTCCTCGGCCACCGTCCTCTTCGTCCTCCAGGAGGTCCTGACCAGCGGGAATCCGCGTCCGGGCGACTGGGGCCTGATGATCGCCCTGGGGCCGGGATTCGCCGCCGAGGGGGCCCTGCTGCGATGGTGAGGGCACCCGGTCGTCTCGCCGGGGCCATCGAGCGGATGGACCTTCCCCACGCCGACCCTGCCGAGCTTCACCGCGCCCTGCGGGATCTCGCCCGGATCAACCGATGGTTCGGGGGGACGCGGCTCGTTCTCCGCCATCTCGCACCCTTTCTCGGCGGCCGCGGAAGGCCGGTGCGCATCCTGGATGTGGGCACAGGCGTTGCGGATGTGCCTCGCGCAATCGCGCGCTGGGCCCGGCGGCGAGCGCTGGCCGTCGAGATCGAGGGCCTCGATCACAACGACCAGATCCTGGCCCTCGCCCGCGAGGCGGGCTGGAAGGGCGCGCGGGCCTCCCGGCACGCCCTCTTCCGCCTGGCCCTCGCCCGCGGAAAGCCACGACGGCAAATTCCTCCAGAAAATCCGCAATCCACAATCCGCAATCCGAAATGAGCCTTTGGGATGTGATCGTGGTCGGCGCGGGACCGGCGGGATGCGTGGCGGCAGCGCTGCTTGCCCGCGAGGGACTACGGGTGGCCCTCCTGGACAAATCTGCCGCGCCCCCGCCCAAGGTCTGCGGCGAATACCTGCGCCCCGGGTGCCTGCGCCTGCTCCAGGGACTGGACGTCTTGAAGCCCATCCTGGATGCGGGCGCCCGGCCCCTGCACGGCATGATCATCCACACGGCCGGGGGCGCACTCCGAGAGCCGCCTATCCCTACGAGCAGGGCGCCATAGGTCCCCCTGCCCACGGCCTGTCCATCCCGAGGGCGATTCTGGACCTTATCCTCCTGGGCCTCGCCGTCAAGGCCGGGGCCGAATACCTGCCGCCCTTCCAGGGTAGCGGGCCGGCCTGGGAGGGCGCTCGGGTGGCGGCCGTCCGCGGCCGGCGGCGCGGCGGGAAGGCCTCGCTTTCCGGTCCGCCTGGTTATCGGCACGGAATGGCCCCTGCACCGCCTGATCGGTCGGCCCGATCTCGCCGCCCTCCTCATGGCCGCCGTCGGGGGCCTCATCCCGGCAGAAGACCTGAGGCCCCTCGCGCTTCTCCGCCGCCTCCTCGACCTTGCGTCCCGCTCCGCGCCCTGCCGGGGGCCAAGGTCCGTTCCCGCAGACAATGCTGGAGAACCGTCGGGGCCCCTCCACCTTCGCCCTTGACACCGCCGCGAGATCTCCGGTATAGTCGAAAACGAAATTGCAAATCATTTTCAACAAGGAGCCGCCATGGCCGATTCCGATGCCCGCCTCCAGCGCTTTGCCGAGTTCCTCACCCGCTCGGGCCTCAAGAGCACGCGCCAGCGCGACCGGGTCGTGCGCGCCTTTTTCGCCGCGGCACGGCACGTGAGCGCGGAAGAGCTGTACCACCGCGTACGCGCCGAGGATCCCAGCATCGGCCTGGTCACCGTGTACCGGACCCTGAAGCTGCTCCGGGAGGCCGGCCTCGCCACCGGGCGGCAGTTCGGGGACACCTACACCCGCTTCGACCCCAGCCCGGCCGACCGCCCCCACGACCACCTGATCTGTACGCGCTGCGGCAAGATCCAGGAATTCCAGAATGCCGGCCTCCTCCACCTCCGGGAGAAGGTCGCCCGGACCCTGGGCTTCACCGTCACGGAGCACAAACTGGAACTGTACGGCTTCTGCCGTGACTGTGCGCGGCTGAACAGGCACGGCGCGTCAAGAAACGGCCGGGCGCCCCGCGCCGCGTGAACATCAGGGAGGGCCCGGATGTCCCCAGCCGAAACGCCTGCACCCACCGTCGAGACGCTGGAGGACTGCCTGCAAGCCCTCCACCGGCTCGAAGGACAGGGCCGGAGGGCCGACCTCAACGAGGTGGCGGCCTTCGCCCGCATCACGCCGGCGGTTGCCGACCAGGCGCTGCGGGATCTCCAGGCCCGCGGCCTGGTGCGGAAAGAGGCGGGCGACGCCGTCCTTCTCACGGAGGAGGGCCGGCGACAGGCCGCCGGCATCCTGCGCCGCCACCGCCTGTCGGAACGGCTCTTCGCCGACATCCTGGGCCTGCCCTGGGACCGGGTTCACGACGAGGCCATGCGCCTGGAGCACGCCCTCACGCCCGAGGCCGAGGCCCGGATCGCCAGCCTGTTGAACCATCCCGAGACCTGCCCGCACGGCGCGCCCATCCCGACCGCCGACGGCGGCGTGGCGGCCTCGACGGCACGGACGCTGGACCAGGTGTCGCCCGGAGCCCGGGTGTGGATCCAGCAGATCGCGGAGGAGGAGCCGATGTTCCTGCGCTACCTGGCCAGCCTGGGCCTGCTCCCGGGAGCCGAGGTCCACGTGGAGGAAGAGGCGCCCTTCGGAGGGCCCCTCCTCGTCCAGGTGGGAGGCGCCCGCTACGCGCTGGGCAGGGATGTGGCCGCCAGGATCCTGGTCCAGGAGGAATCGGGCGCCCCGGCGGCGCTGCGGGTCAGGGCCCGGCACCGCCACCGGCACGGCATGCGCGAGCGGGCAAGGGGGGACTGATCCATGCCCATCACCTGCCACGGAGCCCTGCAGGATCTGCGAGAGGAGGTCCAGCTCTTCATCGCGCTGGCCGGGAACCCCAACGTGGGCAAGTCCAGCCTCTTCAACCGGCTCACGGGGATGGGGGTCGTCACGGCCAACTACCCCGGGAAGACGGTGGAGGTCCAGCTCGCCGAGACCCGCTTGGGCGATCGGGCCATCGGCATCATTGACCTGCCCGGAACCTACGCCCTGGGGGGCATCTCAGAGGATCAGTGGGTCGCCCGCCAGGCCCTGCTGGACGGCAGGCCGGACGCCGTCGTCCTGGTCCTGGATGCCACCAACCTGGCGCGAAACCTCTACCTCGGCCTCCAGATCCTGGACCTGGGCCTGCCCATGGTCGTGGCCCTGAACATCGTGGACCAGGCCCAGGCACGCGGCATCGAGGTGGATGTCAGGCGCCTAGAGGAGATTCTGGGCAGCCCCGTCGTCCCGACCGTGGCCACGCGCGGTACGGGGCTGGACGTGCTGGTGGCCCGGGCGGTAGATCGTGCGACGCGTCCGACCGCCCTGCCGCCCCGGCTACGCTACAGCGTGGATGTCGAGGCGGCCATCGCCAAGCTGGAAGGGCCCCTCGCGGCCCGGACGGACCGCCCGCATGGCCTCTCGCCGCGGGCCGTCGCCATCCTCCTGTTGGAAGGCGACCCGGAGATGGGCGCCTGGCTGGCGGGGGCCGAGGACGCGGAAGAGCTTACCCGTCTGCGCGACGAGATGATCGCCGCCCTGCGGGACGTGCGGGGCGAAGAGCCCGCGCTGCTGCTGGCCCGCGAGCGGCATGGCCTGGCGGGCCTCATCGCCGCCGAGGTGGAACGGCGGGAATCGCGCCCGTCGCTCCTCGCCGACCGCCTCTGGCGCCTGACCACCGCGCCGCTGACCGGCCTGCCCCTGCTCGCCCTCACCCTGGCCGGAATCTTCGGATGCCTCTTCTACGTGGGGGATTGGCTCTCCACCGGCTTGAGCACGCTGTGGGCGACCTTCGCCTCGCCGGTGATCCGGTGGCCGTTCCTCACGCTCCTCGGCGATGGGATCCTGTCGCGCACGCTCCTCTGGGGCTTCGACGCCGGGATCAACGCCGCCCTGGCGGTCGGCATCCCGTATGTCCTCACCTTCTATATCCTGCTGGCCGTGCTGGAGGATACGGGGTACCTCAACGCCGTGGCCTTCCTCACCGACCAGGTCATGCACAAGATGGGCCTTCACGGGCGGGCCGTCATCCCCCTGGTGGCGGGCGCGGGCTGCAACGTGCCGGCTATCATGGGCACGCGCGTCCTGGGCAACATGCGCGAGCGGGTCATTGCCAGCACGCTGGTCGTCCTCACCCCGTGCAGCGCCCGGACCGCGGTCATCCTGGGCGCCGTGTCTTTGACGGCCGGGTGGAAGCCCGCGCTGGCCATCTACGCCGTCACCTTCGGCCTGGCCCTGCTCACCGGCATCGGTCTACACCGATTCCTCCCGGGACGGGGAACAGGGCTTGTGATGGAGATGTTCCCCTTCCGCCGGCCCGGGGTGCTGCCTATCCTCAAGAAGACCTGGGTCCGCTTCCACGCCTTCGTCGTGGTGGCGACCCCCATCGTCCTGGGGGGCAGCATCGTCCTGGGAGGACTGTACGAGACGGGCCTGCTGTGGAAGCTGGCCGTCCCCCTCCGCCCCGTGATGGAGGGATGGCTGGGCATCCCCGCGGTGGCGGGGCTCACCCTGATCGTGGCGGTCCTGCGGAAGGAGTTGGCCCTGCAGCTCCTGATCACCCTGGCCATGGTCCAGTACGGCCCGCAGGCCAGCAACCTCCTGAGCTTCATGCGCCCCGATCAGATCGTGGTCTACGCGCTGGTCAACACCATCTACATCCCGTGCGTGGCCACCATCGCTGTCCTCGCTCGGGAGCTGGGGTGGCGGCGCGCGCTCCTGATCTCTGCGTTCACCGTGATTCTGGCCCTTGTGGTCGGCGGGGCCGCTCGACTCCTCATGAGCACCCTCGGCTGATCCGGGAAGCACGGACGACACCCGAGGCCCCGAAGGGCTGCCCATACATCCCGAGGAGAGTTGGCATGGAAATCCTGGGCAAGATGCTGGAAGCCATGGTCGTGACCCTGCGCGAGGGGATCGAGGCCGCCCTGGTGGTCGGGATCCTGCTTGCCTATCTTCGCAAAACCGGACGGGAGGCACTCAGCCGGTCCGTGCTTTTCGGCTTGGGCGCCGCCGTCGCGGCCAGCATCCTCGGCGCCGTCCTGATCCAGCGCTACGGTCTGGACCCGGAGAACGAGGCCCTCGAGGGCAGCGTGATGTTCGCGGCGGCCGCCCTGGTCGGCTCCCTGGTGGTCTGGATGTGGCGGACGGGCCGGAGCATCCGGCCGCGCCTGGAGGAGCGGCTGGAGGCCCTGGCGGGCCAGGCGGGGACGCCGATCATGGGGTCCCGGGCGGCGCTGGGCGTTTTCGCGTTCGCGTTCCTCATGGTCCTGCGGGAGGGCGTGGAGACGGTCCTCTTCCTGGCGGCCCTCTCCGGGACCATCGGCGGCAGTCCCCTCTACAATGCCCTGGGCGGCGGTCTCGGCCTCCTCCTGGCGATCCTGTTCGGCTACCTCCTCACCCAGGGGAGCGTGCGGGTGAATCTGCGCCGCTTTTTCGGCATCACCGGCATCGTCCTCTTGATCCTGGTGGCGAAGCTCATCGCCTCCGGTCTCCACGAGTTCTTCGAAGTGGGCCTGCTCCCCAGCTCCCCCTTCTGGCTGTCGGTCGTCGGGTTCTTCACGCGGGAGACCACGTCTCTGCTCGTGCTGATCCTGCTCATCGCATTGCCGGGTTGCTGCCTGGCCTGGGATGGCTGGCGGATGGCCCTGCCCCCCCAGCGTTCCGAC
>JBBIQE010000150.1:0-6991 GCA_037442485.1 Methylomirabilis sp. (SeqCode) | reverse complement strand
AGTTGCGGTAGAGCCCCAGGACGATGGCCAGGCCCACCGCCGCCTCGGCCGCGGCCACCGTGATGACGAAGACGGCGAAGACCTGCCCCTGGAGCAGGGTCTGGGGCAGGTATCGCGCAAAGGCGATGAAGTTCAGGTTCACGGCATTCAGCATCAGCTCGACGGACATGAGAATGGCGATGGCGTTTCTCCGGGTGAGCGCCCCGAACACCCCCAGGCTGAAGATGATCGCCCCCAGGATGAGGTAATGGCTCAGCGGTATCATGATATTAGCTCGATTTCCGATGTCGGATGTCGGATGTCGGATTTCTCAAATTCGACATTCGAAATCAGTGGCTATCCCTTCCGACCCCCCTCCCTATCCCTCCCCCGCAGCGGGGGGAGGGAATCAGTAAGGGTGGGGGTCACGCTCTCGGCGCTATTCTTTCCGCGCCAGAATGATCGCCCCCACCAGGGCAGCCAGGAGCAGGACCGACACCACCTCGAACGGCAGCGCGTACGTGGTGAGCAGCGCCCGCCCCAGGAACGGGGACGTCTCCGGCAGGCGCGGCGGCCCGGCCATGGCCGCGATCCCCGAGAGGGATGCGTAGATCAACCCGGCCAGCAGGCCGAGCGCCGCCAGGCCGCTCAGGAAGGCCTGGTCGTTGATGACCCGGACCGTCCGGGCGCCGATCCGGCTGGTCAGCATGATCGCGAAGAGGAGCAGGATCGTGATCCCGCCGACGTAGATCAGCACCTGGACCGCCGCCAGGAACTCCGCCTCCAGGAGGACGTACAGGGCCGCCATGCCGCAGAAGCTGAAGATCAGCGCCACGGCCGCCCGCACGATGTTCTTCCCCAGGACCACCACGGCCGCGGCCCATACCGTGAAGGCCGCCAGGAAGTAGAAGATGCCGAGTTCGAGCGTCATGGCCGCCTCATCCCTCGCGCCCGCCCGGGGTCAGGCCTTCTGCGCCCGCACGGCCTTGCCCGCCACGTGCGCCGAGCCCTGCCGGACGCCGCGGGCGGTGAGGGCCACGGCGATGAGGAGCAGGAGGGCGACCCCGAGGACATACAGGAGCACCTGTTTGCCCAGCACCAGCACCAGGCCCGTGAGGATCAGGTTGGCAAAGGCAATGGGCAGCAGCACCTTCCAGGCGAAATCCATCAACTGGTCCACGCGCAGGCGCGCCAGCGTCCAGCGCAGCCACATCATGACGAAGATCAGGAAGTAGCACTTCACCAGGAACCAGAAGAGCCCGAAGAGGCCGTGGGCGACCTCGGCGGGCAGGCCCGGCAGCGCAACCCACGGCCCCTTCCACCCGCCCAGGAACAGCGTGGTGGCGATGGCCGCCACCACGAACATGTTGGCGTACTCGGCCAGGAAGAAGATGGCGAAGCGCATGCCGCTGTACTCGACGTGGAAGCCGGCCACCAGCTCCGACTCCGCCTCCGGGATGTCGAAGGGCAGGCGGTTGCACTCCGCCAGGGAGCAGGTGAAGTACACGAGGAAGGCCACGATCTGAGGGAACACGAACCATTTCGGCAGGAGGCCGAACCACACGCCCGACTGGGCCTCGACGAGCTTGCCCATGCGCATGGTCCCGGCGAGCATCACGGGCCCCAGCAGGGACAGGACCAGGGGAACCTCGTAGCTCACCGCCTGGGCCGCCGAGCGCATGGCGCCCAGCACCGAGTACTTGTTGTTGGACGACCAGCCGGCCATGATGATCCCCACCACCACCAGGGACGAGATGGAGATCATATAGAGGATGCCGATGTTGAGGTCCCGGACGATCAGCCCCGGCGCCCAGGGGATGGCGACGTAGGCGGCCACCGAGGCGGCGAACACCACCATGGGGGCCAGGACGAAGACCACCTTGTCGGCGCCCGCGGGGATGACGTCTTCTTTGAGGAGCAGCTTCACCCCGTCGGCGATGCTCTGCGCCCAACCGTGCCAGCCGCCCACCCGCATGGGGCCGAAGCGCACCTGGATGTGGGCGCTGATCTTCCGCTCCCACCAGACCAGGAACATGCAGGCCACGGCGATGTAGCCGAGGATGACGGCGGCGACGATCGTCATCACCACCAGCGTGGGCACGATCCAGGGAAGCCCCCAGTTCGCCGTGAGGGCGTAAAACCGCTCGACCAGCGAGGCAAACGTCGTCATGGCCCGTCACATCGCTCCGGCTTCGCCGGGGCACGCAGCGGAGGTCGGGGTCACCGATCTACCTCCCCCAGGACGATGTCCACGCTGCCCAGCACCGCCACCAGATCCGCCACCAGGCAGCCTTTGAGCATCTCGGGCAGGGCGCTCAGGTTGACGTAAGCGGGCGAGCGCACCTTGTACCGGTACGGCTTGACGGAGCCGTCGCTCACGACGTAGAAGCCCAGCTCGCCCCGGGGGCTCTCCGTCCGGCAGTAAATCTGCCCGGCCGGCGGCTTGATGTTCTTCGGCATCTTGGCCATGATGTCGCCGGCCGGGAGCTGCGCCAGGGCCTGCCGCACGATCCTGGCGCTCTCCGCCATCTCGCGCCGGCGGACCATGTACCGGGCCCAGACGTCGCAGGTGTCGAAGACCGGGACCTCGAACTCGAACCGGTCGTAGATCGAGTAGGGGTCGTTCCGGCGCAGATCCCACCGGATGCCACAGGCGCGGATCATGGGACCGCTCAGCCCGTAGTCCACGGCCAGCGCGGGAGCAAGGACCCCGATGCCCTGCACGCGCTTCTGGAACAGGATGTTGTCGGTCAGGATGGCGTCGTACTCGGGGAGCCGCGGCTCGAACCAGTCCAGGAAGGCCCGGCACTCCCCGACCCACGTGTCCGGGAAGTCCATGGGCATCCCGCCGATCCGGTAGAAGTTGTAGTTCAGCCGCTGCCCGCTCACCGACTCGAACAGGTCCAGGACCATCTCCCGCTCGCGGAAGCAGTACATGAAGATGGTGAAGTTCCCCAGGTCCAGGCCGAAGGTCCCCAGCCAGATGAGATGGCTGGCGATCCGCTGGAGTTCCGCCAGGATGACCCGCATGTACTCGGCGCGCTCGGGGACCTTGACGCCCAGCAGCCGCTCGATGGTGAGGACGTAGCCGAAGTTCATGGCCATGGAGGCCAGGTAGTCCAGGCGATCGGTGTAGGGGATGACCTGGGTGTAGTTGCGGTTCTCCCCGATCTTCTCGTGGCACCGGTGCAGGTACCCGATGTAGGGAATGCAGTCGGTGATGTACTCGCCGTCCAGCTTGAGCAGCAGGCGGAGCACCCCGTGGGTCGAGGGGTGCTGCGGCCCCATGTTGACGTACATCTCCTCCATGGTCTCGCCGGTCCGCTCCATCACGGCCGTCGTGCCCATGGGGATGATCCTCTCCCGTTCCATGCCGCATCGCCCTCTCTTCAGCGGCCGCCCAGGCCGGCCTCGGACGTCAGGGCTCCTGCGCGGGCGGCGGCGCCGCTGGCGCCCGAGGCGCGGCCGGCCTCACCGCCCTGGGCGCGCCCTTCTCCGCCTCGGCCCGGACGAGCTTCTCCTCCATCCCGTAGTCCGTGTACGGCACCATCCGCTCGTCCGTGTAATCCTTCCGGAGGGGGAAGCCCACCCAGTCTTCGGGCAGCAGGATCCGGCGGAGGTCCGGATGCCCCTCGAAGCGGACCCCGAACAGATCGTAGCACTCCCGCTCGTGCCAGTTGGCGCCGCGCCAGAGGTCGGTGACGGTCCGGATTACCGGATTCGCCCGGTCCACGGGCACGCGGAGGTGTACCTTGTTCGGGTGCCGGAGCGAGGACAGGTCGTACACCACCTCCAGGTGGCTCATCCAGTCGACCCCGCTCACACAGTTCAGGTACTCGAAGCCGCCGTCCCGGAGGAAGCGACAGACCTCCCAGCTCGCCTCCGATCGCACCGTCAGCCGCACCTCGACGCCCTTCACCTCGCTCTCGGTGACGGCGTCGCCGAAGGTCTGTTTCAGTTGCTCCAGCAGCGCTTCGGGCGTCATCTCAACCCACGGCAGTCAGGCACGCTGGCGCTCGGGCACTCAGGGGTTCCCGGTTGCCGGAGTGCCGGACTGCCCCGCCATCGGCGGGGTTGCCAGTTTAGGCCCATTCCAGGGCGCCCTTCACCCAGGCGTAGGCCAGGCCCACCAGCAGGATCCCGATGAAGACCATCATCTCCACGAAGGCGAACAGGCCCAGCTCCCGGAACACGATGGCCCAGGGGAAGAGGAACACCGTCTCGACCGCGAAGATGATGTAGACCAGGGCATACAGATAGTAGCGGACGTGAAAGCGGATCCAGCCGATGCCGATGGGTTCCTCGCCGCACTCGTACGTCGTCAGCTTCCGGGGGTTGGGGTTGTGCGGACGGATGATGCGGGCGATGATCTCGATGTTGAGGATCACGAACAGGACGCCCACGATCAGGAAGAATCCGACGTAGGCATAATCCGCCGCCATGGGGCCTCCTCCCTAACGCCAGAGACGAACGGAGAGGGGATCGCGGAGGCAAGACGGGCTCAGAGGGGCCGTGACCTGTGAGCCTGTTCTATTCACAAAAAAAGCCCTGAGCCAGGGCTGGATGACGCTCGTGAACACCTGTAACAAGGCCGGCGGTTTTCTAGCACGGGGTCCCACCCCTGTCAAGGGGAAATCCGGGTGGACAGTACCATTGAATAGCCCAATTCTGCTGGGTTTTGTGCGGGATGGCGACGGCAGGCCGCCTGGGTCGCGCGACCTCTTATACGCGAGTGAGCTGATCTGGGCCGGGTCGGGCGCCCAGGCGTGCCGGCGCCTCAATGTTTCGGAGGAAGGGTCTCGGACATCCGGAAGGCGGTCACGAGGCCCGGCAAGAGCGTGAGGGCGGCGATGACATGGATCGCGACGGCCATCCCCAGGAGGTCCGCGATGAGGCCCGAGAGGAGGGCCCCGACGGCGTAGCCCAGGTCGCGCCAGAGCCGGTAGACTCCCAGGGAGGTGGCACGCCACCTCGGGTGGGCCACATCCCCGATGGCGGCGAGAAGGACGGGGTATACCATGGCGGTGCCAAAGCCCTGCAGGGTCGCCCCCGCGATCCACCACCTGTATCGCGGAAGGAGGACCGTCAGCCAGATCCCCACCGCCTGAACCGCCATCCCCCCGGCGATGAGCCACTTGCGCCCCCACCGGTCGCTCAGCGGTCCCGTGATCAACTGGAGGATCCCCCAGGTCGCCGGATAGACCGCCTTGATCACGCCGATGGGTTCCACCCCCAGGCCATATGACGCAAAGAAGAGGGGGTAGATCCCCCAGGACATCCTGTCGTTCAGGTTGTTGACGAGTCCCGCCTGGCTGCATGTGGACAGGGCCCGTTCCCTCCAGGTCGTGAGACGGAAGATCTCCCCCAGGGACGGAGTCGGCGCGGACGGATTCGCCTGAGCCGTGCAGCCGACCCTCGGCGTCCCCGCCCCCAGGCTGGCGGCGCCGGATATCCCGGCCGGCAGACGGTCCGGGTGCTGCGTGGCCTCGTGGTGGGCGTGGCCCAGCGTCTCCCGCGCGAAGCACAGCGACGAGAGGAGTCCCGCGGCGGCGATCCCGATCCCCAGATAGAATGGTTGGGGCCGCAGGGCGTAGGTCGCCCCGATGGAGGCCGTCAACCAGGCCATGAGGCCCGCGGAGAGATAGCCCGCGAACTCGTTCAGCCCCAGGGCGAAACCTCGCCGCTCGGGCCCCACTAGATCCACCTTCATGTTCACCGTCATGGACCAAGCGAGAGCCTGGTTGATCCCCAGGAGGACGTGGGCGACGTCGAACCAGACCCAGCGGTCGGCCCAGATGATGATGAATGGGACCGGCAGGCCCACGAGCCAGCCAAGGACCAGGACGCGCTTTCGGCCCCAGGTCTCGGAGATGCGGCCGGCGAACAGATTGCAGAGGGCCTTCACCACGCCGAAGCTCATGATGAAGGAGAGGATGGCCGTCTTGGAGGTCACACCGAACTCCCGCTCGCCGATGAGCGGGACCACCGTCCGCTCCAGGCCCACCATGGCCCCCACGAAGGCATTGATCAGAACCAGGAGGGAGAACTGGCCCAGGCTCTCCCGCAATCCCAGTCTGATCTCCCGTGGCGCTCGCCCCATGCTCGCCCCCTCCCCCGCGCCCGGGTCGGGTGTCCGCTCAGGCTATCCCCAGATTCTTCTTCCTGTTACTGGCAAACTCGGGCGGCTGCGGCGGAAGCTTCGCCAGCATGAACCGGCTGAACTCCTCCCGCGAACGGGGGTGCAGCGCAACATTGAATTGTCGCTCGAACCCGATGGTCGAGTGGGGCTTCCCGCTCATGCTCCGCCCGCAGGCCGAGCCGGCGAAGTGGGTGGGGTGCACCTCGAGAGCGTCCGGGAGCGTCAGCAGCTTCTGAAACAGGCTGTCGCACAGTTGTCCCGCCAGGCGCCCCGAGGCCTCAGGCCCGTGCAGGTCCGGCCGCCCTGCATCTCCGACGAAGCGCGTGTCCCTCGTCAGGACGAACCAGGGCGCCGGTCCCCGACTCTTGTCCGTCACCAGGAGGCAGATGCTGTCGGGCGAGTGGCCGGGGGTATGGAGGACCCTCGCCTGGACATTCCCCAGGTCGAGCACGTCCCCGTCTCTCATGGGTTGGAAGGGGAAGGCCACCTGAGCCGACTCATGCAAGCAGACCATGGCGCCGGTCCTGCCAGCCAGCTCCCGGCACCCCGAAAGGTGATCCGCCTGCACGTGGGTCTCCACGATATACCGGATCTGCATCTGGCCCTGTGCGGCCGCATCGAGGTACGGCGCGACGTCGAGCTGTGGATCCACCACAGCGGCTACGCCTTTCCCCCCTCACCCGAACACGTAGGAGGCGCATCCGGTTTCGGGCCGCAGAAACTGTCGAAAGATCATCCCCCTCCTCCTTATATTTATCCAGAGGCACTCAATGGAGACCTCGGGTAAGATGAGCGGTGACCGGGACCAGACACGGAGCTCGCTGGCTGAGGACCAACCCTGCCCGATCCCTCGAGGATCTTTCGCCGCCTCGG
>JBBIQE010000149.1:0-7002 GCA_037442485.1 Methylomirabilis sp. (SeqCode) | reverse complement strand
GCGCCTGGGTGACGCGGATCAGGTCCATGCTCAAGGAGCCCTGCGCCCGAGGGAGCAGCCGGCGCAGCTCGGCGCGCTGCACGGTCCGCAGGCGCCCGCCGCCGAGCCGGCGAGGCCCCGCTCGCTCCGCTGGGCGAACCGGGAGGGCAGGCGCTCCACCTGGCTCCCGCCGCACCGGGGGCATACCACCCGGGCGGGTCGGAGGATCAATCGCTCGAAGTCGGTCCGGCACGCTGCGCAACGGTACTCGTAGATCGGCACGACGCCTCACACGCAGCCGGTCGGCTTGGGCAGCCCCGCCACCTTGCAGGCCCCCTTGGCCGGCCCCGAGGGGAACAGATCGTAAATCTTTTGCAGGGAGCACCCGGTCTCCTTGCAGAGCTTTCGGATCATGGGGGCGATCTTGAATTCCAGGTAGTACTTCCGGAGGTAGTTCACCACCTTCCAGTGCTCCTCCGTCATCTCCTGGATGCCTTCCTCTCTCCTGGCCAGCTCCTTCGCGACCTCCTCGTCCCACAGATCCGGGTCCTGGATGAACCCGTCCTCGTCCACCTCCATCTCCTTGCCGGCATAGACCACGGTGGCCATCGTCTGTTTTCTCCTCCCAGGTGTGCCGTCGGGCCGCCCCGCGCACCCAGGGGGGTCCCCGCCCGGGCGGCCCGGGTTCGATGAACGGTCAGCGCCCCTCGGCGGCTGCGGCCGCCACCTCCATCCCCCTCCACCCGGCGGCCACGCGGCGGCGCTCGGCATGCAGGTGCGCCTGGCGCAGGATGCCCGGTGCCCATTCCGGTGTCCCCGCGGCATGGAAGTGGCAGAAGGATGCCAGGACATTCTTGTAGGTCAGCCCGTCCCGCTTCCCGTCAAACCCGGTGCCGCGCTCCATGCGGAAGGCGAGCCGCAGGCCCTCCGTCCCGGCCGAGCGCACGTGGGAGTACCGGAACTCGTGCCCCCGGAGGTGCGTCCCCGGCGCGAAGAACGGGTTGGGCTCCTCCACCGCGACCATCGCGTAGCCGTGCCCCCAGGGCCGCCGGCCCAGCTCGAAGGTCACGGGAAAGACCCCCACCATGGGATGGGCCACCCCGTCCATCACGATGCTCTCGCCGAGGTAGATCAGACCACCGCATTCGGCGATGACGGGAAGGCCGGCCTCGATCTCCCGGCGGAGGCCGGCGCGAAACGCGCCATTGGCGGCCAACGCGGCGGCATGCGTCTCCGGATAGCCCCCACCGATGTAGAGGGCATCCAGCGGCGGCAGGTCGGGATCGGTCAGGGCGTTCACCTCCACGATCTCGGCGCCCTGCCGCTCCAGGGCTTCCAGGTTCTCGGGATAGTAGAAGGTGAAGGCGCGGTCGCGGACGACCCCGATCCGGACCAGCCCGCCGGCCCTCCACGTGTCCGGCGCTTCCGTCCACGCCAGGGGCGGCGCGCTCGCCGCCAGGCGCCGGATCGCCTCGAGGTCCACGTGGCGCTCCACGGCCTGGCGCGCGATGCGGATGGGCTCCAGCACGGCCGGATGCTCGGCCGGGGTGAGCAGGCCCAGGTGCCGCTCGGGAAACTCCAGGTCCGGGAGGCGCGGGACGCTGCCCAGGACAGGGAGCCCGCAGGTCTCCTCCACGGCCGCGCGGATGGCGCGCTCCTGCCGCTCTGTCGCCACGCGGTTCAGGATGACGCCGGCCAGATGGAGCGCCGGGTCCATGTGCTGGCACCCCAGCACCATGGCCGCTACGGTCCGGGTCGTCTTGGTGCAGTCCACGACCAGCACCACCGGGGTGCCGAGCAGCCTGGCCAGCTCGGCCGAGCTAGCGGTCGCCTCGGCGCCCACCCCATCGAAGAGGCCGTGGTTGCCCTCGATGAGGACGAGGTCGGCCCTCCGGCCGTGGACCCCCACCGCGCGGCGGATCTGGTCCCCGGGCATCAGGAAGGTGTCGAGGTTGCGGCAGGGGCGCCTCCCGGCGCGGGTGTGCCAGGCCGCATCGATGTAGTCTGGCCCCTTCTTGAAGGGCGCCACAGCGAGGCCCCGCGCCTCCCAGGCGCCGATCAGCCCCAGGGCCACCAGCGTCTTGCCGGTGCTCCCCCGCAGCCCGCACAGCATCACCCGGGGACAGGCCGCGCTCTGCCGTTCCGGTTGGCTCATCATCCGCCGGCCCTCGCTCTTTCTCCCCCACACCTGGACCTGTCCGACGCCTCGGAGAGGTCCGCGGAGCTCCGCGGGGGGTCAGTCGCCGCGCTCGCCCTTCCGCTCCTCCGACGGCAGCTCGACGTAGCTCCCATCGTAGAAGGTGTAGACCAGCCGCCCCGATGCGGTGAGGCGCTTCATCGCCTCCTTGCACGCCTCCCGGCTGCAACGCTCCGCCCCGAAGCGCTCCAGCATGGCCCGGGTCACGTCCGTGGGGCGAAGCCGACGGCTCCCGGCGCTCTCTTTCACCATGCGGTACATCGCCTCGGCCAACTCCTCGATGGTGACCGGCTCTGCCATGGGAGCCTCCTCACGCCGTGAAGTGCAGCGACCGTTTCCAGGTCAGATCGGCGTGCCGGTAGTCGTCAATGTGCTGCTTGGTGAAGGGGATCCCGGTCTTCTGGAAGAAGCGCGGCCAGCCGATCCGCTCGATCCACTCCCCCATCCGCTCGAACTTGCGGGCGTCCGCCGCCCAGACCTCCACGATGTTCTTCACCGCCGCCACCACCTCGGGCCAGCGGGGCGGGTTGTTGGGCAGGTACGGGACGGCCAGCTTGGAGAACATGGGCTCGTGCCGGGCGTTGCTGACCTTGCCCCCGACCCAGATGGAGAGCCCGTCGTTCAGGGCGTTGTTGATGGGCAGGGCGGGGCAGACGGTGTAGCAGTTGCCGCAGAACATGCACTTCTCTTCGATGATCTCCACCGATTCCTTCCCGTCAATCCGCGTGGGGCGGATGGCGGCCGTGGGGCAGGAGGCCACCACGTTGGGAATCTCGCACACCTTGGGCAACCGTTCGTGATCCACCTTGGGGGGGCGACGGTGGATTCCCAGGATGGCGACATCGGAGCAGTGAACCGCCCCGCACATGTTGAGGCAGCAGGCCAGCGCCAGGCGGAGCTTGGCGGGCAGCTTCAGGCTGGAGAAGTACTCGATCAGCTCGTCCATCAGCGACTTGACGATGCCCGAGGCATCCGTCGCGGCGGTGTGGCAGTGGATCCAGCCCTGGGTGTGGACCATGCTGGAGATGGCGTTGGCCATTCCGCCGACCGGGAATCCCCTGGCCCGGAGGTCGGCAACCAGGGGCTCGATCTTGTCCGGATCGGTCAGCAGAAACTCCACGTTGTGCCGGCTGGTGAAGCGAAGGTAGCCGCCGCAGTACTGATCCGCCAGGTCGCAGATCTCGCGGATGGTCTGGACGCTCAGCAGCCGCGGGGTCCCGGCGCGCACGGTGTAGAGCTTGTCGCCCGAGGCGGCCACGTGCACCATGACGCCGGGCTTCAGGATCTCGTGGTACCGCCACTGCCCGTAGTTCTTCTTGATGATGGGCGGCAGGAACCTCTGATAGTGCGGGGGCCCGATATCCGTCTTGCGCTCTGCGGTCGTCTCGGCCATGGCTCGCTTCTCCCTCGGTATGCGCTTTCGGCTCTCAGCCCTCAGCGATCAAGCTCTCCTCGCCCCCTCACCCTCGCCCCCCGGCAGCGGGGAGGGGGACGGGGGAAAGGTCAGGCCTGCGCCTGGGTGGGCTCCTCCTCGAAATACTCCTCGTAGAAGATGTACGGATTCTCCCGGGGATGGGCCACCATCTCGGGGCGGGGCGTGAGCCCGATGGCCTCCAGGAAGTTCCCCAGGCCCACACGCTGGATGAATTCCCCGACCCGCTCGCGGTTCTTCCCTTCCTCGCCCCACACATCCAGGATCTTGTCCGCCAGCGCCTTGAACTCGGTGTAGGGGGGCTCCATCTTCATGAAGGGCACCAGGACCGAGGAGAGGATGGCCCCCTGCAGGATGGGCGCCTTGCCCCCGATCAGGATGGTGGCGCCCCGTTCGGGGCCCGGGCGCAGGGCCTTGGGCATCGCGTTGATGCAGTGCATGCACCGGACGCACCACTGGTCGTCAATGGACAGCTCTTTGCCGTCCCATCGCATGCACCGGCTGGGGCAACGATCCACGACGTCGGCCTGGATGTCGATCCCGTTCTTGGCGTACTCCTCAACCCCGGCCTGGTCCACCGGGATGGGGCCCCGCCAGGTGCCGATGATGCTGAGATCGGCGCGGGCGATGGCCGCCACGCAGTCGTTGGCGCACCCGGAGGCCTTGAACTTGAACTTGTAGGGGAAGGCCGGCCGGTGGATCGAGTCCTGGTAGTGCATGGTGATGTCATAGATGAACTGGAGCGTGTCGAAGCACGCCCACTCGCACCGGGCCGGCCCCACGCAGCAACTGGGGGTCCGGATGACCGAACCGGATCCCCCCAGGTCGAAGCCGTTCTGGGTCAGTTCGCTGAACGTGCCCTCCAGCTCCTCGGTGCGGGTCCCGAGCAGGATGATGTCCCCGGTGGATCCGTGCAGGTTGGTGAGACCCGAGCCGTGCCGTTCCCACAGGTCGCAGACCGCCCGCAGGGCCTCGGTGGTGTAGAACCAGCCGGCCGGGTGGTTCACCCGCAGGGTGTGGAAGTGGGCCACGTTCGGGAACTTGTCGGGGATATCGCAGTAGCGGCCGATGACCCCGCCCCCGTACCCGCGCACCCCCACGATCCCGCCGTGCTTCCAGTGGGCGATCTTCTCGGTGTAGGAGAGTTCCAGGAGCCCGAGGATGTCCCGGGACATGGGATTGTTTTCCGCGGCCCGCTTGATCTCCTTCACGAAGCTGGGCCAGGGCCCGCTCTCCAGCTCGTCCAGCTTGGGCGTCTTCGGGAGCTGCTTCTCGTCAGCCATGACCGTGGCTCCTCCGGGCGGATTTGCCCGCGACGCAGGACCTACCGCATCTCGATGTACCCGCACGGACACTGCTCCGCGCACTTCTTGCAGCCCGTGCAGAACTCCAGCTTGATCCGGTAGGGACCCCCCTGTTCGACCGGTTTGAGGATGGCCTGCTCCTGGCAGTACTGCCAGCAGGTGTCGCACTCGAAGCACAGGCCGCAGCTCAGGCACCGCCTGGCCTCGGCCAGCGCCTGCGCCTCGCTGAAGGCGCGGGTGACCTCCACGTCGGGATGGGCCAGGCGTTCCTCGACCGGTATCGTGGCCGGGGCCGTCCGCGCCTGGCGGGGGTAGTAGCCGAGCTGCATCTGCTCCTTGGTGACGAGGGGAGGCGCGGACGGCGCCGGCTCCTGGATCCCCCGGAAGCGCAGGTGGATGGTCTCGGCGACCCGGCGGCCGCGATAGATGGCGGCGCTCACGATCCCCAGATCGAGGTCGTCGGGGACGGCGAAGGTCCCGGCGACGGAGGTCTCCCCCCGCTCGTTCGTGGCGAGGGCGCCGCCCTGGGTGCAGAGCGCCTCCAGGCCGGCCGTATCCCGCTCGGGCCTGCCCGCAACGATGATGGTGGAGGCCGGCAGGAAGAAATCCGCATCGCCCGCCGGCACCCGGCGGCAGGTGAGGCCGGTGGCCCGCCCCCTCTCCACCCCGATTGCCGAGGGCACGGCCCGCCCCTCGATCACCACCCCTTCTCGCTGGGCCTCTTCCACCTCGTGCCGGATGGCGGGCATCTCTTCGGCGGGCCGCCGGGAGAGGATGGTTGCCCGGGCCCCCAACCGCCGGGCCACGCGCGCCGCGTCCACGGCCGAATCGCCCCCGCCCACCACGAGGACCGCCTCCCCCACCTCCACGGGTTCGCCGCCGTTCACGCGATGCAGGAACTCGGCCGCAGACAGGACGTTCGGCGCATCCTCGCCGGGCAGCCCCAACCTGACGCCGCGCTGGGCCCGGATGCCGACAAAGATTGCCGAATACTCCTGCCGCAGGTCCTCCAGCCTGAAGTCCTTCCCCAGAACGGCGTCGCACCGGATGGTCAGGCCGAACGCCTCCAGGCGCGCGATCTCCCCCTCCAGCACCGGACGCGGCAGCCGGTAGCTCGGGAGGCCGTACCGCAGCATCCCTCCCGGCCTGGGGAAGCCCTCGAAGACGGTCACGGGGTACCCGCGTCGCAGCAGCTGGTAGGCGCAGGAGAGGCCCGCGGGGCCCGAGCCGATGACGGCGATCCGTTCGGCATGTTTCTCGTCGGTGAGCGACTTCAGGGGCAGACCCTTCTCCAGCGCATAATCGCCGATGTAGCGTTCGAGGCAGTGGATGGCCACCGGCTCGTCCACGTGCATCCGCAGGCACTGCAACTCGCACTGGTGCAGGCAGGCGCGGCCGCAGCTCGCCGGCAGCGGGTTCTTGTCCGCCAGGAGGTAGAAGGCCTCCTCCATCGCCCGTTCGATGCTCTTGCCGCGCTTCTCCGCCAGGGCCAGGGTCATGATCGCCGAGCGGACGTCCTGATGATTCGGGCAGGCCTTAGAACAGGCGGGCGTCTTGTCCACGAAATACGGACGCAGGGGCGAGGTGGCGCGATCGCTCGGCCGCTGGCCTCCGCCTGCGCCCAGTTTGCGGGTTTTCTTCACCACCACGGGCACGCCTGAACTCTCCTTCCTTTTTTCCCTCGTCCCCGTATCAGCAAAGACGTTGCCAGGCCGTGAAGCGCCGCAAACGCCCGCCTGACAGACCTGGGAGGCGTTCCGGCCGGGGTCGGCGTGTTACCGAACGGTAACAGCCCTGGCAGGGCTGTTACCGATCGGTAGCACCCGGGGGCCAGGAAACCCCCAGATGCTTCAGCTTCTTCCACAGCGTCTTCCGGCTGATCCCGAGAACCCGGGCCGCCCGGATCCGATTCCCCCCCGTGAGCTGCAGGACGGAGAGGATGTGCTCCCGCTCGGCCTGCTCCCGAACCTTTCCGAGGGACTGCTCGCCCGAGACGGGAGAAGGCGCTTTTGCCGCCTGGGCAGTCTTGTTCACGTCACCAGCCATTCGAAGGCGCCGGGTGCTTCACGCCCATGCGGGAGACCCCCGGC
>JBBIQE010000148.1:0-7225 GCA_037442485.1 Methylomirabilis sp. (SeqCode) | reverse complement strand
TGACCGTCACCGCTTCGGGGGCGATGTCAATGGCGGTGACGGACACCCCCTGCTCCTGGAGGACCAGGCTGTGGCAGCCGGCCCCGGCGCCCGCGTCCAGCACCCGCCCCCGGCACAGCGCGAGCGCGGCCTCTTCTAGGGCCGAGAACTCCGAGGGGCCCCGGAAGAAGAGGCGGATCGGGACCACTTCGGTCTCCCCGTCGTCCCCGTGGACAATCACTTCGGCCGAGTTGTCGCCGCCGTGAAAATCGCGGAGCGCCCTCCCGTGCGGCATCCACGGAGCGGCCTCGGCCCTGTTCCTTCGCACGGGGCTACCCTCCGGCCGCCGGGACGGGGATCCCGCCGGGCCTCGGCCCTTCGCTCTCCCCCGCCCTTCCCCCCACGGCCGCTGCCTCGAGCCCGCCCCTCGTCCGGGGCCCACCCCGTCGCCCAGCGGCCCAGGTGCCGGATCGCCCGGTTGCCGGCCTGCCAGAGTCGCAGAGGGTCACTGCCCCACACCCTCCTGCCGAACCTCGACCTTGTCCACCCGCTCCCACAGCTTCACCAGGGCGCTCGTGTTCTCCTCGCCGAGGCCCATGGCCCGGGCGAGCTCCAGGACGTTCACCAGGTTATTGACCATGGGGAGGGGGACGCCGTACTCCTTCCCCACGGCGCTCATGTAGGTCATGTCCTTGAGGGCCAGCTTCAACTGGAACGTCACCGTGAAATCCCGGCGGCAGATGGCCGGCACCATCCCCTCGAAGACCCGGCTGTTTCCGCCGCTCACCCGGACGACGTCATAGAGCGCCTTCAGGTCCACGCCGGCCTTGACGGCCAGGGGCAACACCTCGGCGATCCCCGCGTTGCTCAACTGGCCGAGGAAATTGTTGATCAGCTTCACCATGTTGCCGTGCCCCGTGGGGCCCACGTAGAAGATGTTCCTGGCGATGGCCCGGAAGACGGGCAGACACTTCTCGTACACGGCCTTCTCGCCGCCGACCATGAGGTTCAGCTCCCCCGCGTTGGCCTGCACGGGCGTGCCCGTCATGGGGGCATCCAGGAAGGCGATCTGTCGCTCGCCGAGCCGCGCGGCGAGCATCCGCGTCGAGGCCGGCAGGCTGGTGCTGAGGTCAATGATGACGGAGCCCCCGGGCATGCTCTGCACGAGGCCGGGGGGGCCGAGGACCGCCGCCTCGACCTCTCGGGAGGACGGCACGCACAGGATGACCGTGGGATTCTTCTCGCCCAGCTCCGCCAGGGACTTCGTCACCGAGGCCCCCGCACCGGTGAGATCCTCCAGCGCCAGCCCGTCCCGGTGGGCGTAGATCGTGACCTGGTAGCCCTTGGCCAGGAGGTTCCTGACAACGCCTCTCCCCATGAGACCCGGACCCAAGAATCCGATGCGCTCAGCCATCCGACACCTCCAGTCGTGTCCCCTGGTTCGTGCGCGCTGGGCGCGCCAGAACCACACTCGCGGGGCGAGGAATCTCCTGCACGGGGCTTCCGACCGGGCTCACACGGCCAGCGGGTACCGCCCGTAGTTCTGCACGGCCCGCGACAGGGCGAGCACGTTCTCGGGCCACAGGTACCCGGTCAGGCTGTTGCCGCTGGTGACGATGTAGCCCCCGCCCGGCCCCAGATCGCGGATCAGCTCGCGCACCTCGGCCTCCACCGCCTCGGGCGAGCCCAGGCTCAGGAGGTTCAGGTCCACGTTGCCCAGCAGGCACAGCCGGTCGCCGTACCGCCGCTTCATGGCCCGGATGTCCATGGCCCCCTTCTCGTTGGGATGCAGCCCCGCGATCCCCACGCTCAGCAGGTCGTCCACGAAGGGGAGCACGTTGCCGTCGCTGTGGAGGATCCAGGGCAGGGTGATCTTCTGGGCCACCCGGCGGTACCGGGGCAGGACCAGGTCGCGGAACACCTTCGGCGAGAAGAAGGGGGCCGTGTTGAAGGCCATGTCGTCCGTGGAGGCGAAGACATCGAAGCCCAGCCGGCAGACGCGCTCGGCCACGACGGCGGTCCAATCGCAGTACCGGTCCAGCACCGTCTCGACGAACGCGCGATTGTCGTACAGCGCGAGGCAGAAGTGCTCCGTCCCCAGGCTGAGCATGGTCGGGAAGATGCCGATCCGGGTGACGAACCAGGCGGCGTAGTCCCCTTTCTGCCGAGCGAACTGCTCGGCCTCGGCGTACAGGGCGTCCTCGTACGGGTCCGGAAGCTGGAGCAGCGGCAGGTCAGCCTCGCTCGTGATCAGGCCCTCGCCGTAGAAGAGGCGTCCGTCCTGCCCCGCCTCTTTCTTGGCGTAGACCGGGGCCCGGAGGACGTAGCAGATATTGTCCAGATGCAGGCGGGCGGCGAGGGCCTTGGCCTCCTGCACCGTGTAGGGGTTCACCTCCAGGTTGGTGGCCTGGCTGACCGGCGCCCCCCAGCCCATCAGCCGCTCCCCCAGCGCGCGGTCAATCCCCAGCTCGCAGTAGGGAACCCGATCCGGCTCCTTCCGGTCGAGGGCCGTCAGGACCCGCTCTCTCGGCGTCATGGCCATGGCCTTGCCTCCCCGTGACGTCGGAACGCTCGGCGCCCTCCCGGATGGGTTCCCGCCAGGGAGAGGACTGGCCGGCCCCTAGGACGCCACCCCCTCGGGCCGGGACGTCCGGACGAGGGCCACCACCTCCTCCACGGGCAGCGCGTACCGGGTGTTCCCGTCCCGGCCCACGACCGTCTCGGCCCGGCACAGCGAATCGAGGATCGCCTCTTCGACGCACTCGACGACGGCCGGGAAGAGTCCCGCCATCACCGTCGGCTCATCCGCCACGGCGGTTCGGGTTGTCAAGAGCGACCGCGGGGCGTGCGCGATCCGGTAGGCCGTGCTGAAGGCGATGACGAAGTCGCCGCTGCCGTGCATGTGGTGGCTGCCCGTGCGGACCAGGCCCGCGGCCGCCCGCACGCACAGCCGCCGCAGTTGCCGGTCGCCGAGGGGCGCATCCGTGGCCAGCACGACCATGATGGATCCCTTGTCCGGAGCCTCCTGCCCCGGGGGCGGGTGGGTCCCCGGGGGCCGGATGGACCGGCCGACCGGAACCCCCAGCACCGTCAGGTCTCGCGGCCGGCCGAAATTCGACTGCACCAGCGCGCCCACGGTGAAGCCGCCCGCCCCGGGGGGCGCCACGCGGCTGGCCGTTCCGATGCCCCCCTTCCAGCCGAAGCAAGCGGTACCGGTGCCCGCCCCCACCGCCCCCTCCTCCACGGGGCCGGAGGAGGCGCCCTCCAGCGCAGCCCACACGTGCTCCGCCCGGACGTGCCGTCCCTGCAGGTCGTTGAGGTAGCCGTCGTTGCACTCGCCGACCACCACGTTGACGCTGCTGGTGCGGATCCCGATCTCGGGGCTCTGGCGGATGGCGTACTGGGCCAGGGCGTCGGCGACCAGGCCGACGTTGAGGGTATTGGTCAGCGCGATGGGGGCCTCGATCACCCCCAGCTCCCGGACCTCCTCGAACCCGCAGGCCTTGCCGAACCCGTTGATGGTGTGGACGGCGCCCGGCACCTTCTGGCGAAAGAGATTCTCCCCGTGGGGCAGGATGACCGTCACACCGGTGCGGATCGGTCCCTGCCCCGGGCGGAGCGGTCCTTCGCCGGCGACCAGCGTGGTGTGCCCCACCCGGACCCCGGGGACGTCCGTGATACCATTCTGCGGTCCGGCCGGCAGCTCGCCCACGACGAGCCCTGCCTCCCGCGCGCGAGGGCGTGCCATGCCCGTCCGCACCCGGTCGGGACGCCGCCGCCCGCCCGGCTCAGCGCATGCGGGCGGACATCGTCGTGACCTTGCCGCCCTTGAAGGTGAACTTCTTGCTCCAGTCGGAGGTCGTCCCGCCGACGCGCACCGTGCAGTCCACGCTCAGGACCCCGCTGCCGCCCTCCACCCCGTTATGCGTCACGGTCATGGACACGGTCTCCTCCCCGTAGTGGTCCTTCAAGTACCGCTTGGCCGCCTCGACCAGGGGTCCCTCCAAATCCGGCATGTGCCGCCTCCTCTCCCGAAAGGCTCTGCCCAGGGAGGCCGCCCCGCGGCCGCCTCCCCAAAGCGCCTGACCTGGCCCGCAGTGTAGGGCATGCGGCACGCGCGTTCAAGTCCCGGCGCAGGACGGCCCGCGGCCAGGCTTGGGGAGGCACGTGGCTGAGCCTCAGATCACCAGCCACGCCTCCCCCAGGCCCCCCGCCGGGGTCAGCTTCTCCAGGGCGTCCCGCAGAACCTTCTGCTGCTCTGTGGTGATGCCCACGAACTCGATGCCGCTTTCGTAGCGGAGGAGCCGTTTTCCGTCCGCGGATTGCTCGCTGCCGCTGACCACGCTCCGAACGACCAGGGCGGGGAGAACCAGCGACCCCAGGGCGGGCGGGAGCCCGAGGGTACAGGGCGCACCGGGTGACAGGGGGCTCAGGTGCCCGATCCGG
Source organism: Methylomirabilis sp. (SeqCode) (assembly GCA_037442485.1). Taxonomy (GTDB): domain Bacteria; phylum Methylomirabilota; class Methylomirabilia; order Methylomirabilales; family 2-02-FULL-66-22; genus 2-02-FULL-66-22. Next base: position 2,800 of record JBBIQE010000148.1, on the reverse strand, counting down.
GCCCCGGTGACGCTCAGGTCGAGGATGCGGACATCCAGCATTGCCTGCGCCCGGCCGGTGACGCGCCCGGCGATCAGAATCCGAGGCGCCCGCCGCCGCTCCTTGAATTCCGCCATGGCCATGTCCCTCCGTCCAGCGGCTCGCGGCTCTCCGCTCCCCTGCTCCACCGCCCCTACCGGACTGCCCCCACCGTCAGTCCCCGGACGATGTATTTCTGTACGAACAGACTGAGGATCAACTGGGGCATCACTGCCACGAGGGAGGCGGCCGCCATCTGCCCCCACAGCACCTCCTCGTAGGAGATGAACTGGATGGCCCCCACCGCGGGAACGTCTGCCGGCCCGCCAGCATCAGGGGATAGTTGAAGGCGTTCCAGCAGAACATGAATCCCAGGATCAGCGTCACCGCCATCCCCGGCAGGCTGAGCGGCAGGACGACTCCCGTCAGCACAGCCCACCACCAGCAGCCGTCAATCTTGGCCGCCTCTTCGATCTCGGGCGGGATCTCCATGAAGAAGCTGCGCAGCATCCAGACGGTGAACGGCAAGCTGATGCGCTGATACGCAAAGATCAGCCCGGCGGAGGTGTTGTACAGGCCCAGGCGCTCGAACAGGATGGACAGCGGGATGAGAAAGGCGGTGAAGGGTGCGAAGCGGAAACTCATGAAAGCGAACCCTGCACCTCCCTTGCCCCCAAAGGAAAAAGGCTCCCCGGGAATTCTCCACCTGAGGAGCCTTTCAAAGGTTCCGGCAGGATTCACGTCGCCTGTGGCCGCCCCAAGGGCATCACTGGCATCCCGTCCCGGCGGTTCGGCTGCTTCTTACCACACACCTCTCCGGGGGTCAACGGCTCTTTCCCTCCTGGTCCGTGTTTCCGGGGAACCCCTCCGTCATTCCCGTCGCGCCCTGGCCTCGGGATTCAGCCTGTGGACCGGGAGCCGGCGGGTCGGGGACTGCTCGATGCTCTGGAGCAGCTGCCGCAAGAAAAGGAAGTCCCCGATCCTGGGGGTCCGGCTGCCGATCCGGCCCAGGACCAGGATCCCCGCTCTTCCCCCTCGGCCCCCCGGTTTCTCCTGCGAAAGGGCGAGCAGGTCTTGTCCCGCCCAGGAGCGGGATTGGCGAGAGAACTGCCATGTTCCGTTTCCTGCATGCCCCGCCACCGCTCCGTCCCGGCGCCGGATCTACCTCCCGGCGGCCTGGTCGAGAAAGAACCGGCTCATGTCGGTGCTCACGGGTTGGGCGCCGAGTTGCCGGAGCATGGTGGTGATCTGCCCCCGGTGGTACGTCCCGTGGTTCACGACGTGCTGCAGGCTGTGGACGAGCGGCAAGGTGTAGGCGTTGCCCCTCGTGTCCCGGTAGTGGAAGGGCTGGGCCAGGCGGGATTCGGTCAGGCCTTCCAGAAAGGCGCGCCGCTCCGCCTCGATGGCAGCGAACCGGTCCTTCAGGGCGGCCAGGCTGGGAAAATCCGTCGCCGACAGGAGCTTCACCGGGGACTCGCCATGCCAGCGTCGCAGCCAGATCCACTCGGCGCCCAGGATGTGGGCCAGCGTGTCCCGCACCGAGGGGAAGCTGTTCTTGAGATCCCGCAGAAAGGCCTCGGGCGTGAGCGGTTCCACAGCCCCGAGGATCCGGGTGTTGGCCCAGGCGTTGTAGTCATACAGCCTGAGGATATCCTGCCGGTTCATGGGCGCCTCCTCCTCGCAGAGCGGGGCGGTCCGCCTGCCCCTCTGTCAGCCGCCGGTAGTACGAGTGGCGGGTGTACAGGGCGGCGACGGGATTGTGGCCCAGCACCCGGTCCTTGGCGACCAGGACCGTGGCCGGGGCCTGGGAGTGCATGAAGAACAGGCTGTCGTGGCCGACGCACAGGCCGATCACCACGTTGAGCTGGGTCCCCGCCTTGGCGAGGAGGGCCGCCTGCCCCACCGGGCTGCACAGGGCCTCGTACTGACCGGGCCGCACCTTCTCCGGGTCCGTGAGACCGATCTTCTCCTTGGCGATGGAGCCCGCCTTGCAGCACACGGCGAAGACCTCGAAGCCGCCGGCCACGAAGATGTCCCGCGCCGCCTTGGCCTCCTGCATGAGCCCGAGGCAGTGGGCGATGCCCAGCCGGTTCGCCCCGATGCGCCGGGCAAAATCCATGATCTCCTCCACGCGCGTGCTGCGGCAATACCCTGCGGCCTCGGTCCGGGCCGATTCCACAGCCAGCTTGCGCAGGTCCTCCCGCTCGAGGTACGCGCGCTCGACCTCGTGGAGCAGTTCGGCCTCGGCGGGCATGGGACAGAACGCCGGGGGGCGCTTCGCCTCCGGCTCGGCGGCGCACGCCGTGACGCCGCAGAGGACGCAGATCGGACCCGTGGTCTCCGCCATGACGCCGTCCCTCCTTCCCCGGAGCGACCGCCGCGCTCGCGCGGCCCGGCCTGCTTCTTTGTCATCCGTACGCCCGCAAGGCGGCGGCCTCGCCGACGCGCCAGTCTCGGCCCTCCGCCGTCCCAATGCCATGTTGCTCCGGCGAGAACTCGGGCCTGAGGACGCGGGCCGTGGCCGCGATCACCGAGGCCTCGGCGCAGGGCGACAGCCTCACGTCCCCGCGGCTACTCGGGACGAAGACCGTCGTCTCCACGCCTCGTCCATCCAGTCCGTGCCCAGCTCGACCGGCGCCGGGGACTGGGGGCTGTCGCTGCCCCGGGCATCGGCCAGCCGTTTCGGAAGACCTCCCACAGGTAGACCATACCCGCCTTTGAAGATCCGGCGTTAGCTCACCTGAGAGAGCCGGTTCTATTTTCGCATTCGCAAAAAGGGCTT
>JBBIQE010000147.1:0-7786 GCA_037442485.1 Methylomirabilis sp. (SeqCode) | reverse complement strand
CAACGATGTCGTGACACTTGACATCTAGGAATTACGGCGATCCTCATGCGCCTCGCTCCGGCGGCCGCGTGCCTCACCAAAGCTGGTATCTCTGAGGACGAGTTCGGCGATATCCGAGGCTGCTACCCTGAGGCGATCAGAGACCAATCAAGTTACCACCGGCAAAGCCGGTGGTATGAAAGATGTGAACCGCTCAAAGCGGTTGGGAAACCTCCCGCTACCTGAAGGTGGCGCTACCGCCCAAACATCTCGAGTTGATCGAGGCGCCGGTCCTCCGCCTGCGGCCGTCGGATGGATTCCCGAATGGCGGCCTCGTTGCGCCCCACGGGGGACACGTAGTAGCCTCGCGCCCAGAAGTGCTGCCCCGTGACGTTCTGCCGCCGCCCGAGCCAGGTGCGCGCCCCGTGGACGGCGCTCTGCCCCTCGATGTACCGGAGGACCTGCGCCACCGCATACTTCGGGGGAATTGAGAGCAACATGTGGACATGGTCGAGGTGGAGATGCCCCTCCTCCCCGAGGCACTCGCGCTGGCGGGCCAGCTCCCGCAGGAGGAGGCCGAGGGGCTTCCGCAGCTCGGCGTACCGGGCCTGGCGCCGGTACTCGGGAATCCAGACCACATGGTACTTGCCCTCCCCCGTGGTGTGGGCGAAGCTCACGGGGTCGTCCATGGAAGCCTCTTGGGGACTCCGTGAGCTTTGAGCGGTTCACGGCCCAAGAGGCTTTCGTGTCCTCCCGGAACTGTCAAACGCTGGGAGCCGCCCGGCACAGCCGGGGGGTTACCTAACGAACTTCGCAAGAGGTGGGCATGGGAGGGTACTCAGTGCCGGAGAATGCCCGGTTCTATGGAATCATCATCAGGATGTTTGCCGAGCCGGGTGCACCGCACCTCCGGATCGCGCCGCTTGGCTCGACAGGACAGGAGCCATGACACATCCGGTCTACCGAGTCACTGGTTTTGAGATCGTCGGACCTCGCACCCCGCGGGTGGAATTCGACGACGCGACCATCCAGGCGATTGACCCGAGGGACGTGCTGGCCGGCGATCTCTATGGCCCGCTCCAGGACGAGCACGTGTTTCGTGGTGTCAAGATCGACCCCGAGCCCACACGCCGATGCGGCCTTCCGGCGCGGACTTCGACCCCGCCGCGCTCCACGACTGGCCGGCGCACGCAACCGGGATGAGGCAACTGGCCACGGGCTGGCGAGCAGCCGGCCCCGACCGGCCTCGTGCAGTCCGGCAGGCCGACACGGGCATGCGGCCACCGCGCAAGAGAACTGCGCGGCTGACGCCCATGCCGCTCCCTCATTCCCAGGCTGTCCTGGCTCGCCCGGCCGGCGAGGCTCTCGATGAATACCGCTCGGGCGGGACGGAGCCACGGGATCCCGACAGACTCTGAACTCCCGGACAACGGGGGGTTCCGCAACGCCTTCTCGGTTCTCCCCGCGCAAAGCCAGCGCCCTGCCCGGGTTGCGTACTGGAGGCGCGCGAGGCCCGCAGGTTGCGTGTAATCCCTTGCCCGCCGATTCGCCGTGTGCCTGCTCCGCTCCCGCCTTGCCATCGGACCGGGCGGACCTCTTGATTCCCCGGACGGCGATGTGATACAAGCGATTCAGTGCAGCCCCGCACCTGAGGTGAAAGATGCCCGAAGGGCGAGTCCGCATCCTGGGGACGGGTTCCTACCTGCCGCAGAAGATCCTCCACAACCGGGACCTGGAAAAAACGCTGGATACGAGCGACGACTGGATCCGCACCCGCACGGGCATCGTGGAGCGGCGGATCGCCGGGGAGGACCAGGCCGCCTCGGACCTCGCCCTGGAGGCGGCGCGGGCGGCCATGGAGCAGGCCGGGGTGACCCCGGAGGAGCTGGACCTGATCCTCATGGCCAGCATCACCCCCGACACCGCCTGCCCGTCCGGGGCCTGCTGGCTCCAGGCAAAGCTTCACGCCGTGCACGCCGTGGCCTTCGACGTGGTGGCCGCCTGCTCGGGATTCATTTTCGGGCTCTCCGTGGCGGAGCAGTACCTCCGCTCGGGGGCGGCCCGCACCATCCTGCTGGTGGCGGCCGAGGTGATGTCCCGCACGGTGAACTGGCAGGACCGGCAGACCTGCATCCTCTGGGGGGACGGGGCCGGGGCCGCAATCCTCCGCCTCGCGGATGGTCATCGGGGAATCCTGTCGGTTCATTTGCACACGGACGGCAGCCAGGGGGACAAGCTCCAGCTGCCCGGCGGGGGGTCCCGGACGACCCCCATCTCCCACGCCAGCGTGGAGGCGGACCGGCACACCATCAAGATGGAGGGGCAGGAGGCCTTCAAGATCGCCGTCCGCCACTTCACCGACGTATGCCTGGAAGCCCTGAGGCACAACGGGGTCTCGGTGGAAGAGGTCGCCCTCTTCGTGCCGCACCAGGCCAATCTCCGCATCATGGAGGCGGTGGCGCACCGGCTGGGCATCCCTCTTGAGCGGGTCGTTGTGACCATCCACAAGTACGGGAACATCTCCTCCGCCACCGTTCCCATCGCCCTGGACGAGGCGCACCGCGAGGGACGCATCCGGCCGGGGGACCTGGTCCTCCTGGCCGCCTTCGGCGGGGGCCTGGCCTGGGGCTCGGCCCTCATCCGGTGGTAGGAGGCCCGCCTCTGCACACCCTCTCTCTCGGGTGCAGGATCACGGCCCGAGGACGACCTTGCCGTAGGGCAACCGGGGCATGGCAGCCTGGGCGCCCGAACGGATATCGGTCCGCACCGGCTCTACGCCCGCGGCTTCCCGCCCTCGGCGGGAGCCGGGGACCAAATGGCGGGGCCTCCGCCCCAGGCCCGGGACAGAGGTGCTACTGCTCCGGGCGACTCCCGGCCCCGGCCCCGTTTTTCGGCCTGACGGCCGCCGCCTCATCTGCTATACTGCGCGCCCGTCAGCCGCCTTCGCACGGCAACGAGGAGCGCGGCCTCCATGGGCGCACGAGTCGGAACGACCGTCCGCACGAACCGGGCCACCCCAGCCCCGGGAACATCTGGCCACACGATCCACACCGCTGTCAGGACGCCATCCAGCCCCGCCCCGCTTTCCCGCACCCGACGGCCGGAGGGGATGTCTCTGGAGGCGTGGCAGATCGGTCTGCGGCGCCAGTTCGGCCGCGCTCAGCGCTACCGGCTGAAGAACATCGGTGCCGAGCCGGTCTTCTCCGAGTTTACCGTCACCAACCCCCAGACCAAAGGCACCTACCGGGTGGCGATCCGGGGCAGGAACCCGGGGGACAACTACTGCTCCTGCCCCGACTTTGCCGTCAACACCCTGGGCACCTGCAAACACATCGAGTTCACCCTGGCCAGGCTGGAACGCAGACCGGGCGGCCGGGCCGCGCTCCAGGCCGGATTCCATCCCGACTACTCCGAGGTCTTCCTCCGCTACGGCGCCAAGCGCGAGGTCGTCTTCCGCCCCGGCCGGGGGTGTCCGCCGGCGATCCACCAGCTCGCCTCGCGCTACTTCGCCCCGGATGGCCTGCTCAAGCCCTCGGCCTACGACCACTTCGACTCCTTCCTGAAGTCGGTTCGTTCGGACGGGCACGAGCTGCGCTGCTACGAGGACGCCCTCGCCTTCATTGCGCAGGTCCGGGACGAGGCCCGGCGGCGGGCGGCGATCGCCGCGCTGTTCCCGCGCGGGGCGGCGAGCCCCGCCTTCGCGAAATTGCTCAAGGTCCCGCTGTATCCCTACCAGCGGCAGGGAGCGCTCTTCGCGGCCACGGCCGGGCGCGCTCTCCTCGCCGACGACATGGGCCTGGGAAAGACGATCCAGGCCATCGCCGCCGCCGAAATCCTGGCCCGCTCGGCCGGCCTGGAGCGGGTCCTGGTCGTCTGCCCGACTTCCCTGAAGCACCAGTGGCGCCAGGAGATCGGCAAGTTCACCCACCGTTCGGCGGAGGTCGTCGAGGGCCTCCTGGCCGCGCGCGCGGCCCGCTACGCCTCCGACACCTTCTACAAGATCGTCAACTACGATGTCATCCACCGCGACCTGGACCTGATCCGGCGCTGGGCCCCCGACCTCGTCATCCTGGACGAGGCCCAGCGGATCAAGAACTGGAAGACGCGGACGGCGCAGAGCGTGAAGCGCCTCGCCTCCCCCTTTGCCATCGTCCTCACGGGGACCCCCCTGGAAAACCGGCTGGAGGAGCTACACTCCATCCTCGAGTTCGTGGACCGCTTCCGCCTGGGGCCCATGTTCCGCTTCCTCGACGCGCACCAGATCGTGGACGAATCCGGCCGGGTCGTCGGCTACCGCCACCTGGCCCAGATCGCGGAGACGCTGGAGCCGGTGCTCCTCCGGCGCGGGAAGGCCGAGGTCCTGGGGGAGCTCCCCGAGCGCCTGGACAAGACGTTCTTCGTTCCGATGACGGAGCCGCAGGCGCGGCACCACGAGGAGAACCGCGAGATCGTCGCGCGGATCGTCGCCAAGTGGCGCCGCTACAGGTTCCTGAGTGAGACGGATCAGCGGCGCCTGAGGATCGCCCTCCAGAACATGCGGATGGCCTGCAACAGCACCTACCTGCTCGACGGGACGACCGACCACGGGGTCAAGGCCGACGAGCTGGTGACGCTGCTGGAGGAGATCTTCGAGCGCCCCGACGCCAAGGTGGTGGTCTTCAGCCAGTGGGTGCGCATGCACGAGCTGATCGTGCGGCGCCTGAGGGCCCGCCGCTGGCCGTACGTCTTCTTCCACGGCGGCGTCCCGGGGCCGCAGCGGATGGGGCTCATCCGACAGTTCAGGGAGGACCCGCGCTGCCGCCTCTTCCTCTCGACGGATGCCGGAGGCGTGGGACTGAACCTGCAGAACGCCACGGTCGTGGTCAACATGGACCAGCCCTGGAACCCCGCCGTCCTGGAGCAGCGCATCGGCCGGGTCCACCGGCTGGGACAGCACCGCCCGGTGCGGGTCGTGCACTTCGTGGCCCAGGGGACCATCGAGCAGGGGATGCTGAGCCTCCTCTCCTTCAAGAAGTCGCTGTTCGCGGGCGTGCTGGACGGCGGCGACGACGAGGTGCTGCTGGGCGGGGCGCGGCTCACGCGGTTCATGGAGTCGGTGGAGAAGGCGACGGGCGCCATTCCTGCCGCCATGCCGCAGGAGACGGCCGCCTCACGGGCGGAGGCCGCGGCCGGGATGCAGGAAGCGAAGGCGGAAGACGGAGCGGGCGGAAACGGGAAGCCGGCGCGCCCCGGGGCCCCCGAGGGTCCGACGGCCGGGCTCGCCGATCTCTTGACTGCGGGTCTCAGCTTCCTGGAGGCGCTCGGCAAGGCCGTGGCCGCGGGCCACGCGGCCCCCCTCGGAGAGACGGGCCGCGACATCCCCGCCGATTCCTTCGTCGGCCGGGACCCGGCGACAGGCCAGGCCTACCTGAAGTTGCCCGTGCCAACCGGGGAGACGCTGAAGAGGATCGCGGATTCGCTGGGCGCCCTGGCCCAGGCGTTGCGACAGGGGTCGTGACGCCCGCCCCCGCGAGGACGAGACGGCGCGGCAGGGAGACCGGGCGCCCTCCTTGCTGCGGGATCCCCCGCGATCGCGCGCGCCGCCGGAGCCGACCGCGTAAGCCCCCGGTGCGGGATCGGACATGGGGGCGCATGACGCCCTCGGAGAACAGCCTCCGGGGCAGACCCCGACCGCCTCAGGCTCATGGGACACGCAGGGACAGGAGCACAAGAAGCGGGGGGGCGCCCGTGCAGAGGATGGTGGCTTTACGGCAGAAGCTCGGAGCCCCGACAGTGCTTGGGGCGGAAGAGACGGAAGCGTCTCCGGTCAGTCGTGACGACCACGCGGATGCCGGGGCGTTCGGCGAGCGCCACCACGGTGGCATCAACCCGGCCGATGCTCGCGTCCGAAGCGGCCACACCCTTCCTCGATTAGCTCCTCGGCGCGTTCCGCAGGATCCCGCCGGCCGCTTCGCCCGATGCCGATGATGCTCAAGGATCGGCGCCCGCGGCGGCGCGTGGAGACATACGCCGAGGGCACCTCTGTCGTCACCTCGGCCAGGGTGATCCCTCGCCGACGCGCGATCGCGCGCAGTGCATCGAGCCCCCTCTCTTCCGCAAACGCTGTCCCCCGTGTCGCCGCCCCCTCCCGGTCGCCTACCTATGCTTGCATCCATCCGGCCGCGTGCCAACGCATCTCGTGACCCGTGCGGGATCTGACCTGGCAGACCAGAACGGCCCGCCTCCCCCGGCCCCGGGAAGGCGGGCCCTTTTTCTTCCGGGGCTGCACGCTCAGCGCGTCGCCGGCAGCGCGCTCATGGCGCCGATGGTGAAGCCGCCATCCACGAAGAGGAGCTGGCCCGTGACGTAGGCCGAGGCGTCCGAGGCCAGAAAGACGACGGCCCCGTCCATGTCGTTGGGCAGGCCCGTGCGGCCGGCGGGAATCCTGGCCTCGGTGCTCGCCACCCACTCCGGGTTCTGGAAGAGGATGTCGTTCTGGGCCGTCCGGAACCAGCCGGGCGCGATGATGTTCACGGTGATCCCGTGGGGCGCCCACTCGGCCGCCAGGGCCTTGGTCATCTGGGTGATGCCCCCCCGGCTGGCGCAGTACGGCACGATCCCGGGCATCCCGAAGAGGGAGGTGCCCGAGCCGATGTTGATGATGCGTCCCTTCTTCTGGGAGAGCATGGCGGTCCGGACCACCGCCGTGGCCACAAAGAACGACCCCCGCAGGATGGTATCCACGACATAGCTCCAGTCTTCGGGCGTCATCTCCACCGCGGGTTTCCGGACATTGCAGCCGGCGTTGTTCACGAGGATATCAATCTTGCCGAACGCCGCCATGGCAGCATCCACCATGGGCTGGATCGTCTCGAGCTTGCGGACGTCGAGCACGCACGGCAGGGCCTTCCGTCCCATCGCCTCGATGTCCGTCCTGGTCTGGTGAAGCGACTCCAGGGTGCGGCTGGTGATGACGACATCCGCGCCGGCCCGGGCCAGGGCCCGCGCAAAGTACTGCCCCAGCCCCCGGCTGGCCCCCGTGACGATGGCCACCTTTCCGCTCAGATCGAACTCCCCGGCCATGCTTGCCTCCTCTAAACAAAACGCCATAGCGACATCCGACAGCGCACGCCGACAGCGGCACAACGTCTCCCGTTCTCCCCGTCGCCCCCTCCCCTTGTCCCCTTGTCACCCTGTCCCCGTGTCTCTCCCTCTCCCTGTCCCCATCGCTATCGGTCTTTCGCAGTATACGCCGGAGGGTCTTCGGGGGTCAACGCGGGCCTCCCTATCGCTGTCGCAAGTCGCTATCGCCCGTCGGGGGATGCCAGACGTATTCGCCGGCCTTCAGACGGAGGCTGCGCGGGGGAAGACAGGCGGGATCGCTGCGGGTCACGACGACCTGGCACCACTCCCCATTTAGCAACGCCTGGAGGTACGTGTGGGTCCCGCTCCGCTCGCCCCGCCAGCGGGCCACCCGCTGGATGTTGTCCTTGTTGATGATGACCACGTTCATGTCTGCCCCCCGAGGAAGCTTTCAGCCATCGGCGGTCACCCTGTCGCCTCTTCCCCCTGTAGCCCTGACCTTGCAGATCGTCGCCGTTTGCGGTAAAAGCATAGCCGTCCTGACGCCGCGGGCGGGCACGTCGCAGGCCCACCGCCAGCCCGATCCCCCAACCAGAGGAGCGCCATGGCCGAGCTGCAGAAGGTCGCCGGGATCAACGTCGAGCTCATCCAGGAACTGGTGAAGAGGCATTTCGGCCCGGAGTACACGTCGCTGATCGCCTGGGACTTCACCCGGGGCCGGTACGGCCCCTCAACCCTGCCCCGC
>JBBIQE010000146.1:0-7860 GCA_037442485.1 Methylomirabilis sp. (SeqCode) | reverse complement strand
GATTCCGCCCACCCGCCGGTCGCGCCCCGCCTGGAGGAGGAGGCGGTTGCCCTCCTCGAAGCCGGCGAACTGCGTCCGCAGCTCGTGCAGCGAGCCGAGGCGTCCCCGCTGGCGCTCCACATCCGCGCTGAGGCCGGCGATCTCCGCCTCCAGGCGCCGCCGGGCCTCGCGCGCCCGCTCGGCCTCGGCCTGGGCGGCCAGGCGGCGGCCCTGGGCCGCGTCCCGCTGCTCCAGCAGGGCGAGGCGCCTGGCCTCGTCGGCCGAGAAGGAGGCCTCGGCCCCTTGCCGCTCCTTGCTGGCCTCGGCCTGGTGCAGGCGCAGCCGCTCGGCGTGGATGCTCATGTGCCGGCTCCGCTCCAGGAGCGTGGCCAGGTGGTTCCGCTGCAGCGCGAGCTGGGTGGCCTGCTGGGCGGCCTGTCCTCGCAGCTGCTCCAGCGCCGCCACGCCGGACTGCACCGCGGCCTCGGCCTCGCGCAGCTTCTCCCCCTCCTCGGCCAGGGCCGCCTCCAGGGCCGCGACCGCCTGCTCCTGGTCGGTGGCCTGGGCCGTCCGGGCCTCGAGGTCTGCCAGCAGGCCCCGCATCCGCTCGCCCAGCGTGGCCAGGGCCGCCTCGTTCTCTCCGTGGCGCAGGCCGGCGGCCTCGATCTGCTGGGTGAGGTTTCGCAGCTCCGCCTCGTCCCGATCGATCTGTCCGCGGAGGGTATAGAGCGCCTCCTGGGCGTCGGCGAGGGCCTGTTCGTGGGCGAGGGCCTGGAGGCGGCGGCTCTCCAGCTCGGCCTCGGAGGCGGCGATGCCCGCCCGCAGGCCCGTGAGCTGCTGCTGCAGCGGCTCCAGCCGGGCCAGGAGGGCCTGTAGCTCTTCCCAGAGGGCGGTATGCTCGCGGAATTTCAGATACAGCTTCAGCTCGGTGGCCCGCCGGTCCAGCTCGCGGTATCGCTCGGCCTTGTTGGCCTGGCGCTTGAGCGAGTTCCGCTGGCGCTCCACCTCGGCGATGACGTCGCGGATGCGCAGCAGGTTCTGCTCCGTGGCCTCCAGCTTGCTCAGGGCGGCCCGCTTCTTGATCTTGTACTTCATGATGCCGGCCGCCTCCTCGATGAGGACCCGGCGGTCGGCCGGCTTGGCGTTGACGACGCTGCCGATGCTTCCCTGCTCGATCAGGGCGTAGGGCTCGCCGGCGAGTCCGGTGTCAATGAACAGGTCCTGGATATCCCGCAGGCGGCAGGGGACCTTGTTCAGCAGGTACTCGCTCTCGCCGGAGCGGTAGAGGCGGCGGCAGACGTTGACCTCTTCGTATTCGGTGGGCAGATGCCCCTCGTTGCGGGTGAGGGTCAGGGAGACTTCCGCCAGCCCGAGCGGCTTCCGCTTCCCGTTGCCGGCGAAGATGAAGTCCTCCATCCGGTCGCCGCGCAGCAGCTTCGCGCTCTGTTCGCCCAACGCCCAGCGGACGGCGTCGGAGATGTTGCTCTTGCCGCATCCGTTCGGGCCGACGATGGCGGTGATTCCGGGCTCGAAGAACAGTTCGGTCTTATCCGCGAAGGATTTGAAACCGAAGAGGGAGATTTTGGTGAGGTGCATTCGCGAACATCCCCCTCCGCCAGGGAGGGTGAGAGCCTTCGGCCGTCACACGTCGCGGCACCCTAACACGGGCGAGGATGCCGTGTCAAGCCGAAATACAAGACATAGGGGGCAGCCATGATGCTGCCCCAAGACGTTGGGCCCGCTCTCACGAGTCCTCTTTGAGCCGGAGCAGAGCCTGACGGGCCGCATCCTGCTCGGCCCCCTGGCGGCTGCTCCCCTCGGCCTCGGCCAGGATTTCCCCCCCGGATCCCGCCACCCGGACGCCCACGCGAAAGACCGGCTGGTGCGGGGGACCCCGCCGTTCCAGCAGGCGGTAGCTGGGCAGCGTGCCGAAGCGGGCCTGGGCCAGCATCTGCAGGGCGGACTTCGGATCCAGGGGCGGCGGGGCGGCGAGCGTGGCCCCCTCCGTGATCAGGCGTTGCGCCAGCGCCAGGACGGCATCCAGGCCCCCGTCTTCCACCATGGCGCCGAGGACCGCCTCGAAGATTTCGGCCAGGACCCGGTCACTCGGCCGGGTGGGAGCCGTCCGGCTCTGGCGTCGGCCCCTCGGCCTGGGGGCCCCGGCCGGCACCGGCGGGGATGGGCTTTCCGGCAGGGGAAGGCCGATCCGGCGGGCCAGGTCGGCGAGTCCTGCCGAGCTGCACCAGGTGGCGCGGATGCGCGTGAGCTCGCCGGCGCTCGCCTGGGGCCAGGCCCGGTATGTGGCGACCGCCACGGCAAAATCCCACGCCGCGTCCCCCAGAAACTCGAGGCGCCGGCGGGCGGCTGCGGCCTCGGGGCGCAGGGGAAGCGTCCACGCGCCGAGCGCCCGGGCGAGCAGCCTCGGATCGCGGAACCGGTAGCTCAGGACCTCCTGCACGGAGGCGACGGCGGCCTCGAAATCGGTCATGATTCCTCATCCACCGACGATCCATCCGGTGGCACCGGCGGCAGCCTAGCACGCGCCCCGGGAGGGGTCAATCTGTCCTCGGCCTCCGGCGGCCGATTGACACGGGGCCACGGGGTCGGATAGCCTCGCCGCGCCGACGCCCCACGGGGAGGGACAGGCGTCCGGCCACCTCTGGAGGGTGGAGGAGTGGGTATGCTCGTCGTCGCCAGCGCCAACGGACATCTCGGCATTGGGGAAGCCATGCGCATCCTGCGGGAGGGCGGCTCGGCCCTGGACGCGGTCGAGGCGGGGATCCGCCTCGTCGAGAGCAACCCCGAGGATCATACCGTCGGCTATTCGGGACTGCCCAACCTGCTGGGCGAGGTCGAGCTGGACGCGAGCCTCATGGACGGCCGGACGCTGCAGGCGGGGGCGGTGGGGGCGGTGAAGCGGTACGAGCACCCCATCTCGCTGGCGCGCAAGGTCATGGAGGAGCTGCCGCACGTTCTGCTCGTCGGCGGCGGGGCCGAGCGGTTTGCGAAGGAGATGGGGTTTGCCGAGCGGGATCTCCTCACGCCCGAGGCGGAGACGGTCTGGCGCGAGATCTTCGCGGGCCGCGTTCCCTCCGTCTACCGGGAACGCACGCCGTACCTGGACAGCCTCCGGAAGTACGCCAGGCTGGCGGTGGATCCCGCGCGGCCGACCGAGACCGTCAACTTCATCGCCCGGGATGCGCAGGGCAACCTGGCCTCGGGGGTGAGCACCAGCGGCTGGGCCTGGAAGTACCCCGGCCGGCTCGGGGATTCGCCGGTGATCGGCGCGGGCAATTACGCCGACAACCGGTACGGGGCCGCGGCCTGCACGGGCCGGGGCGAGATGGCCATGCGCCTCTGCACGGCCCACAGCGTGGTCATGTACCTCAAGATGGGCCTGAGCCTCGCCGAGGCCGGCGCCCAGGCGACCCAGGACCTCACCCGCCTGGTTGACCCGTACTTCGGCCGGGTCAGCATCGTGGCGGTGGACGCGCGTGGCAACCACGCCGCGTTTTCCAACGCGCCGGATACCACCTACGTGTACATGACGGAAGAGATGGACCGCTACGTCGAAGCCCCCCGGATCCACGTGCCCGCCGGCGGGGCGGGGCGGGCGCTGTGAGCTGGAGCGGATCTCGCCCGGGAGCCTCGGCACCTTCTCCGCCGTCAGCAGGTGTGGATCGGCGCTCGGGTCGAGGAAGGGGCGCCCCTCGCGGATCGGCGGGGCCCGAGGCCGAAGAGAGGCTCAACTCTCCCGAAGCCGTGCGGGCGGCCGATCCGTCGCCTCGTGAGGGGCGCCTTCCGCATGGCGCCTCGCCACGTCGGCGGACAAAAGGCTTGACAGGCCGGAGGCTAGTTTTCTACACTCCTCCGCGCCTGTCGGCTGTCGGCGACAGCCGTCGCGGGAGGAAAGGACACGACATGCCCGAGGCCAGGATCGTGAAACTGACCGATGCCGACTTCGAGGCGCAGGTGAAGGCCCAGCCGCTCCTGCTGGTGGATTTCTGGGCGGAGTGGTGCGGCCCCTGCCGGATGATCGCCCCGGCGCTGGAAGAGCTGGCCGGGGAATACGCCGACCGCCTCGTCGTGGGGAAGCTCAACGTGGACGAGAACCGCCGGAGCGCGGCGCGCCTCGGGATCCGGAGCATCCCGACGCTGCTGTTCTTCCGCCACGGCGCCCGCGTGGACCAGCTCGTCGGGGCGCACCCCAAGAGCGCCATCCAGGCCAAGATCGAGCACCTCCTGAACTCGCACTGAAAGGCCGGTCCGGGACCGATGATTCGTACGCTCCACACCTGCCCAGGACGGATGCCTTCTCCGCCAAAGGCGGACTGGTGACCGCCGGCCCGCACGTTCCGCCTGCTCCCGTCGTTCCCTTGACCCTGTCCGGGTCCTCGTGCTAGCTTCAGCTTCCGACGCCGGGGACGCGCAACTCGCGTGAGGCGGCGCCATGTACACCCCCGATCTGGAGACGTTTCGCGCGCTGGCCCGCCGGGGCAATCTGATCCCCGTGGCCCGCCAGATCCTGGCGGACATGGAGACCCCCGTCTCCGCCTTCCGGAAGATTGACAGCGGCAATTACGCCTTCCTGCTGGAGAGCGTCGAGGGAGGGGAGACGTGGGGCCGCTACAGCTTCCTGGGGAGCAACCCCAGCCTGGTCTTCCGGGCCAAGGGCTCGCATCTGGAGGTGCTGCGGGGCGCGGGGCGGGAGGTCCTGACCGGCCTGCACGACCCCCTGACGGGTCTCGGGCACCTGCTGGGGAGGTACCGGGCGGTGGGCGTGCCGGGCCTGCCGCGCTTCACGGGGGGGATGGTGGGGTACCTGAGCTACGACGTCGTCCGGCACATCGAGCGGCTGCCCGCCCTGGCCAAGGACGACCTGGACCTTCCCGACGCCCTGTTCCTGCTCACCGACACGCTGCTCATCTTCGACAACGTCACCCACCGGATCACCGTGCTCTCCAACGCCATCCTGCAGGACGAGAGCCAGGCCGCGGTCGAGCGCGCCTACCGGGAGGCGCAGCAGAAGATTGACGCCATCATCGCCGCCCTGCGCCGGCCGATGGGGGCGGCCGTGGGGCGGCCGGCGCGGGGGGGGCCCCTGGCGATGGAGTCCACCTTCAGCCGGGAGGGCTTCTGCGAGGCCGTGGGCCGGGCCAAGGCCTACGTCGAGGCGGGGGATATCATCCAGGCGGTCCTTTCGCAGCGCCTGACCGTCCGGACCGACGCGGATCCGTTCGACGTGTACCGCGCCCTGCGGATCGTGAACCCGTCCCCCTACATGTACTATCTGCGGCTGGGCGACCTGAAGGTGGTGGGCAGCTCCCCCGAGATCCTGGTCCGGCTGGAGGGGGACCGGATTGATCTGCGGCCCATCGCCGGGACGCGTCCGCGGGGGGCCACGGAGGAGGAGGACCGCCGGCTCGAGGAGGAGCTGCGGGCCGACCCCAAGGAGCGGGCCGAGCACATCATGCTGGTGGACCTGGGCCGGAACGACGTGGGCAAGGTGGCCCGGGTGGGCAGCGTGGAGGTCTCGGAACTCATGGTCGTGGAGCGGTACTCCCACGTCATGCACCTGGTGTCGCACGTCCGGGGGACGCTCGAGCCGGGGCGCAACGCCTTGGATGTCCTGCGGGCCTGCTTCCCGGCCGGGACCGTGACGGGGGCCCC
Source organism: Methylomirabilis sp. (SeqCode) (assembly GCA_037442485.1). GTDB lineage: Bacteria > Methylomirabilota > Methylomirabilia > Methylomirabilales > 2-02-FULL-66-22 > 2-02-FULL-66-22. The sequence continues at coordinate 2,211 of JBBIQE010000146.1, read as the reverse complement.
CAAGGTGCGCGCCATGCAGATCATCGAGGAGCTGGAGCCGGTCCGTCGCGGCCCCTACGCGGGCGCGGTGGGATACGTGAGCTTCTCGGGCAACCTGGACACCTGCATCACCATCCGCACCGTCCTCTTCGCGCGCGGGGTAGCCAGCATCCAGGTGGGGGCCGGGATCGTGGCCGATTCGGAGCCGGAGCGGGAGTACCAGGAGACGATGAACAAGGCCCGCGGGGTGCTGCGAGCCATCGAGCTGGCCGAGGCGCAGCTCGACTGAGCGCCGAGAGCCGCGAGCCGAGAACCGCGAACCAGGTCCGAGGTCCAACGTCCGATGTCCGAGGTCCGCGACTTCGGACCGGGGACGGGAGCGAAGCGACAGGGATAGCGACCTGGGATTCCCTCCCCGAGATCGCTGTCGCTATCGGATCCCGCTCTCGGGTGGGTCGAACCCATGATCCTGGTGATAGACAACTACGACTCCTTCACCTACAACCTGGTCCAGTACCTGGGCGAGCTGGGGGCGCGGGTGGAGGTGCACAGGAACGACCGGATCTCGCTGGAGCAGATCGCTGCCATGCGGCCGGAGCGGATCGTCCTCTCCCCGGGGCCGTGCACCCCGGCCGAGGCGGGGATCTGCTGCGACGTGATCCGCGCCTTCGGTTCCTCCACGCCGCTGTTGGGCGTCTGCCTCGGGCACCAGTGCATCGGCGCCGCCTACGGCGGCCGCATCGTGCGGGCGGGCCGCCTGATGCACGGCAAGACCTCGCCCATCCACCACGACGGGCAGGGCCTGTTCGCCGACCTGCCCAACCCCTTCGAGGCCACCCGGTACCATTCCCTGCTCATCGAGCGCGCGAGCCTGCCCGCCTGTCTCGGCGTCTCGGCCGAGACCGCCGAGGGCGAGATCATGGGGGTGCGGCACCGCAGCCACCCGGTGGAGGGGGTGCAGTTCCATCCCGAGTCCATCCTGACCCGGGCCGGGAAAGACCTGCTGCGGAACTTCCTGGCCCGCCCAGTCCCCGCAGCTCAGGGAGGGGAGAGGCCGCGATGATCGTCGAGGCGATTCGCAAGGTCGTGGACGGCAAGGATCTCAGCCGGGAGGAGGCCTTCGCCGTCATGGAGGCCATCATGTCGGGCCAGGCCACGGATGCCCAGATCGCCAGCTTCCTCACCGCGCTGCGCATGAAGGGCGAGACGGTGGAGGAGCTGATCGGCTTCGCTCGGGTGATGCGCGAGAAGGTCTCCCCGGTGAGGACGCGGCACCGGGTGCAGGCCTCGCTCTCCGGGACGGACCGGGAGATGCTGGTGGATACGTGCGGCACCGGCGGGGATGCCGCGGGGACCTTCAACGTCTCCACGGCCACCGCCTTCGTGGTGGCTGGCGCCGGCATCCCGGTGGCCAAGCACGGCAACCGCTCGGTGAGCAGCCTGTGCGGCAGCGCCGACGTGGTGGAGGCCCTGGGGGTCCGGCTGGACTTGCCCCCCGAGCGGGTGGGCCGGTGCGTGGACGAAGTGGGGATCGGGTTCTGCTACGCCCCGCTGCTCCACAAGGCCATGAAGTACGTCATGCTGGCCCGCAAGGAGATCCGGATCCGGACGGTGTTCAACATCCTGGGGCCGCTGACCAATCCGGCCCACGCCCCGGCCCAGGTGATCGGCGTCTATGACGGTCGCCTCACCGAGGTGCTGGCCCAGGTCCTGAAGGAGCTGGGGACGGTGCGGGCCTTCGTGGTGCACGGCGAGGACGGGCTGGACGAGATCTCCAACACAAGCGAGAGCCGGATCTCGGAGCTGCGCCACAACGCGGTGCGCACCTACACGGTGCGGCCCGAAGACTTCGGCCTGGCCCGGGCGCGGATGGCCGATCTGCAGGGGGGGAGCGCCGCGGATAACGCCGAGATCATCCGCCGCATCCTCAAGGGCGAGCCGGGCCCCAAGCGGGACATCGTGGTCCTGAACGCGGGGGCGGCCATCGCCGCCGGCGGCAAGGCCGAGGACATCGCCGCGGGCCTCGAGATGGCCCGCCGCTCCATTGACAGCGGGGCCGCCCTGGACAAGCTCACCCGGCTGGTCGAGTTCTGCCAGCAGTAACCCCCGCCCTTATATTTATCCAGAGGCACTCAATGGAGACCTCGGGTAAGATGAGCGGTGACCGGGACCAGACACGGAGCTCGCTGGCTGAGGACCAACCCTGCCCGATCCCTCGAGGATCTGGGAGAG
>JBBIQE010000145.1:0-7894 GCA_037442485.1 Methylomirabilis sp. (SeqCode) | reverse complement strand
GCTTGACGGCGATGGGGGCGAGATCGAGCACCGAGAGGGATCCCGAGTTCAGCTCGGTGTCGAACTGCACGGCCGAAATCAGAAAGCCTCGAGGCCCGCGCGACACGGCCCGGCCGCCTCCGCTCACTTGCTGGCGAGGAAGTCGAGCGCGGCTTGGACACCGCCTTTCTCGAACGGCACGTTGGCCAGCGCGAGGCCCATCTCGATCCCAGCCAGTGTCCCGGCGAGCATCAGGTCGTTGAAGTCCCCCAGGTGGCCGATCCGGAAGACCTTGCCCTTCAGCTTCCCCAGGCCCGTGCCGAGCGACAGGTCGAACCGGTCCAGGATGACCTTGCGGAGCTGGTCGGCGTCGTGGCCCTCCGGCATCAGCACCGCGGTAAGCGAGCTGCTGTACTCGGCGGGGTCTTTGCAGACGATCTCCAGGCCCCAGGCCTGGACGGCGCGGCGGGTGGCCTCGGCGTGCCGGTCGTGGCGGGCGAAGACGCTCTCCAGCCCTTCCTCCTGCAGCATGTGGATGGCCTCCCGGAGGCCGAACAGGAGGTTCGTCGCCGGCGTGTAGGGGAAGAAGCCGGAGGCGTTCTCCTTGATCATGGGCTCCCAGTCCCAGTAGGAGCGGGGCATCCTGGCGGTCTTCGACGCGGCCAGGGCCTTCTCGCTGACGGCGTTGATCCCCAGGCCGGGGGGAAGCATCAGACCCTTCTGGGAGCAGCTCACCGTGACGTCCACGCCCCAGGCATCGTGCCGGTAGTCGATCGAGGCCAGGGACGAGATGGTATCCACCATGAGCAGGGCGGGGTGCCCGACCCGGTTCATCCGCCGGCGCACCTCGGCCACCCGGCTCGTCACGCCGGTCGAGGTTTCGTTGTGGACCATGGCCACGGCCCTGATGGCGTGTCCCTTGTCCTCGGCGAGCTTGGCCTCGACGACCTCGGGATCCACCCCGTGGCGCCAGTCCCCGGGGACGAAGTCCACCTGGAGGCCGAGGCGCACGGCCATGTTCTTCCAGAGGGTGGCGAAGTGGCCGGTCTCGAACATGAGGATCCTGTCCCCCGGCGAGAGGGTGTTCACCAGCGCCGCCTCCCACGCCCCGGTCCCCGAGGAGGGGAAGATCACCACGGCCCCGCGGGTCTTCAGGATCTGCTGCAGCCCCTCGATCACTTCCCGGGCCAGCCGGGCGAACTCGGGCCCCCGGTGATCAATGGTGGGCCGGGACAGGGCGCGCAGGACGCGGTCCGGCACGTTCGTCGGCCCCGGAATCTGGAGGAAATGGCGTCCGCTCTTGGAACTCATAGGTGACCTCCCATGGGTCGCCGCCGATCCTACCGGGCGCTGGCGGCGGCCTGGACCGGCTCCTCGGCCGGCAGGTCAATGACCGGGTCCCGCTCGACGATCTTGTCAATCGAGACGCCCATGGCGGCGTCGGTCTCGCGATCCACGCGGATCTCGACCAGGGCCGGTACCCTGCGGCTGTTGGATTCCTGGATGGCCCAGGCCAGGGCCGGCTTGATCTCCTCGGGCTTTACCACCCGCCGGCCCAGGGCGCCGAAGCCCTCCATGATCTTCACGAAGTCGGGGCCGTAGCCGTCCCCATAGCCGATGTCCACGGCGTAGTTCATCTCGTAGATGTACTTCGACGGCTGCCGGATCAGCGAGAGGTACCCGTTGTTCAGCATCACCAGGACGTAGGGGACGTTGTTCTGGACGGCCGTGGCGAGATCGCCGAGCAGGAACTGGAAGGAGTAGTCTCCGACGACGCCCACCACCTGGGCGTCGGGCTTGCCGAGCTTGACACCGATGCACGCCGGCACCTCCCATCCCAGGGGGCCGGCCTGGCCGCAGCAGAAGTAGGTGTAGGGCTTCTGGATCTCCAGGAACTGCGCCGACCAGATCTGGTAGAGGCCGATGGCCGTGACGAAGATGGTGTCGGGATCGAAGAACTCGTTCAGCTCCTTGAAGACCCGCTGCGGCTTCACCGGCACCTGGTCGAAGTCCATCTTGCGGCGGAAGCGCCGCTTGTATTCGGCGGCCTTGCGGGACCAGTCGCTGGGCGAGCGCCTGGGCGTCATCTCGCGCGCCACGCGCAGGAGCGCCTCCACCGCCAGCTTGGCGTCGGACACGATGGCCAGATCCGGCGGGAAGACCTTGCCCAGCACGGTGGGCTCGATGTCGATGTGGATGAACTTGCGCTCGCCCCGGTAGACCGTCAGGTCGCCGGTGGCCCGCTCGGCGAAGCGGTTGCCGATGGACAGGACGAGATCGGATTCCAGGAACAGCTTGTTCCCGCCCCGCGTGTTGGTCTGAAGGCCGACCCGGCCCCCGTACAGGGGATGGTGGAAGCTGATGCCGCCCTCGGCCATGTAGGTCGGGATGACCGGGATTTGCAGGTGCTCCGCCAGCTCGACGAACTGCTGGCTGGCCCGGGCCAGCATCACGCCGCCGCCCATCATCAGGATGGGCCGCTCCGCCTTGAGGAGCATTTCCAGGGCCCGCCGGATCTTCCGGATGTCCGGGGACGGCTTGAAGACCTCCAGCGGGGCGTCGATGTCCGGGTCGTACTCCACCTCGCCCCGCTGCACGTCCAGGGGCAGGTCAATGTGCACCGGGCCCGGCCGGCCCTCGCGGGCGATCCGGAAGGCCTCGCGGAACACCTGGGGGATCTGGGCGGTCTCCAGGACGCAGTAGCTCTTCTTCGTCACCGGCTTCACGATCTCGGCGATGTTGACCGCCTGGAAGGCCTCCTTGTGCAGGTTGGGCCTGGTGGCCTGGCCGGTGATGGTCACGATGGGGATGGAATCCCCCATGCACGTGTACAGACCGGTCACCATGTTGGTGCCCGCGGGGCCCGAGGTCCCGATGGCCACGCCGACCTTGCCGGTGATCCGGGCCCAGCCGTCGGCGGCGTGGGTGGCGCCCTCCTCGTGGCGCATGGTGAGGTGGCGGATCTTCTTCGACTTGGAGAGCGCCTTGTACAGCGGTAGGATGGCCGCCCCGGGGATGCCGAAGCAGACCTCCACGCCCTCGTCTTCCAGGATCTTCACGGCCGCTTCCATGACCGGCATCTTTGGCATGGGACCCTCCTCTCGATTCGTGGGCTGCCGCCCGGCGAACGGTCAGCGCGACGGGTCGCTCCCTCCCAGCTGCGCCGAGACCTCGCGCCCTGTGCGCAGCATGAGGGGGACGAGCTCTTCCAGGCGCCGGGGGCTGAGCCGCGTCGTCGGCGCCGAGATGCCCAGGGCGGCCTCCACCGCACCCTGGGCGTTCCGGATGGGCACGGCGATGCAGCAGGCCCCCTCCTCGCACTCCTCCCGGTCCAGGGCGAAGCCCTGGTCGCGGACCTTCTCCAGCTCGCGCCGCATCTGGGCGAGGGAGGTGATGGTGTGCCGGGTCAGGCGCTCCAGGGGGCCGCATCCCAGCAGGGCATCCACCTCGGCCCTCGGCCGGTAGGCCAGCAGGACCTTGCCCACGGCCGTGCAGTGCAGCGGGGCCCGGCGGCCGATGCGGGAGAAGATCCGCAGGCTCTGCGGGCTCTCCACCTTGTCCAGGTACAGGGCCTCGCGCCGGTCCAGGATGACCAGGTTCGTCGTCTCCCCGGTCTCCCGGCTCAGCCGCTCCAGGACCGGCCGGACCACCTGTCGGAGGTCCATCTGGCCCAGGTAGGACTCGGCCAGGTGCAGCGCCTTGGCCCCCAGGGCGTAGCGGCCGGTCTCAGGGTTCTGCCGCGCGTACCCCCGCGCCACCAGGGTGGCCAGGATGCGGTGGGCGGTGCTGACGTGCAGGCCCACCCGCTTGGAGAGTTCGGCGATGCCGACCTCGCCCCGGGAGTCCTCCAGCGCCTCCAGCAGGCTCAGCGCCCGCCCGACGGACTGGACCATGCCGCTGCCTTCGCGAATCCGGGTCCCCCGCGTCCTCATGGGTCCCTCGCCCCCGGGAGGCGCCGCACACCCCCGGGACGCCTGGCGCGATGGGGGGGTTTTCGTAAGGTGGAAAGAGATTCCGGGATGTGAAGTTAGCCCATCCCCCGGGGCGATGTCAAGGCATTGCTGTCGCGGCGGCCTGCGGGAGGTCCGCTCTTCAGGACATGGGGCGGGCCGCGCAGGCCTGGTCGAGGAGTTGGCTCGGGTGTCGCACCTGGAGGGGCAGCCGGCGGCACCGGACCCCGCAGGCGAGGTGCATCATGCAGGCCGGGCATCCATGATCAGGATCGATGCACCCGCCTTCTCCAGGTTCCTCATCTTCCGATCCAGCACCCCGGCCGCCTCCTGGTGGTGGAGGCAGGACGATCACGGCGCAGCCGCTCCGCGCGAGGACCCACCGCCTGGCCTCGCTGATAATCCCCAGGGTGCCCAGGCTCCCCATGAACGTTTGTTCATGTCCTGAAGGCCTTCTTCACCCGAAGCTGACTTCTGGTCTCGGCCTCGCCGTGCACAAGGGGCATGGCGTCAATTCCAGCCCCACGCCATGCTCGCCGCTGATGGTGCCGCCGCTGAGGTTCGTGCCCCCGCCGCGGGGGATGAAGGGGACGCCGTGCCTGTTGCGGGCGCGCACGATGCCGGCCACCGCATCGGTGGAGTGGACGCAGACGACGGCCTCCGGGCGCCGCTCCTCCAGGGAGGCGTCCTACTTGTGGGGCTGGCGGTCCACGCCCGAATCCAGGACGGTCGCCCTGCCCACGGCCTCTCGAAGCTCGGCCGGAAACGGGCGGGGAACCCTCGGGACCCTCTTCAGGCGAACAGGCCCTTCTCGCGGCCCTGGGCGAGCTTCACCGCGACGTCGATGGCGTCCAGCATGCTCTGGTGGGCGGCGGTGCCCTTGCCGGCCTTGCCGAAGGCGGTGCCGTGGTCCACGGAGGTGCGGATGATGGGGAGGCCCAGGGTGACGTTTACCCCGCTCACCGAGGTCCACTTCTGGCTGGCCCGGTCGAAGGTGAAGCCCAACGTCTTCAGCGGGACGTGCCCCTGGTCGTGGTACATGCAGACGACGATGTCGTAGAGTCCCCCCCGGGCCCGGCCGAAGACGGTGTCGGGCGCGATGGGCCCCTCCACCTTGATCCCCTCGGCCCTGGCCTCCTCGATGGCGGGGATGATCTCCGTGATCTCCTCGTCGCCGAAGAGACCATGCTCGCCGGCGTGGGGGTTGAGCCCCGCCACGGCGATCTTGGGCTCGGCGATGCCCAGGGCCTTGAGCGCGCGGTTGGCCAGGCGGATGACGGTGAGGACCCGCGCCTTCTTGGTCCGCTCGATGGCCTCGCGGAGCGACACATGGGTCGAGACATGGACCACCCGCAGGTCCTCGCCCAGGAGCATCATGGCGTAGTCCCTGGTGTTGGTCAAGGCGCCGAAGATCTCGGTGTGGCCCGGATGGGGGCAGCCCGCCTGGTTGATGGACTCCTTGTGGATGGGGCCGGTGACCACCGCGTCGATCTCTCCGGCCTGGGCCATCCGGATCCCCCGCTCGATGTACTCCACCGAGGCCTTCCCGCACATGGCGCTCACCTTGCCGTACTGGAGCTTGGCCATGTCCACGTTCGCCAGATCCAGGACGTCCAGGGTGCCGTGGGTGAAGCGGGCCTCGGCCACCCGGGCGATGGGGTGGAGCGTGAGGGGGAGCCCGGTGATGCGCAGCGCATCCGCCATGGCGTTCCTGTCGCCGATCACGAAGGGGCGGGATTTGGCATAGACCGCAGGGTCCGCCAGGGCCTTGGCGGCGATCTCGGGCCCGATACTGGCGGGATCCCCCATGGTGATGCCGAGGATCGGTCGGTCCATGATGGCACGCCTCCTGTTCGAGTCGGTCGGCCCGCAGCCTTCGATCCCCCTCCCCACCCTCCCCCCAAGTGGAGGGTGGGGGGTTATGGCCGACTCCTCACCGCTTTATACCACACCAGCCTGCGCCCGTCACTGCGCCGAGGGCGGGAACGGCCTACCAGGGGTCCAGGCCCAGGAGCCTGGCGGGGGTCCGCCGCGCCATCAGGTCGATCTCGGCCGGGGTGAACCCCTGCTCGATCAGTCGCTCCAGGAACTCGCCCATGCCCTGGACGGGGTCCAGGGCGTAGTCCGCCCGGCCGAGGTCGGTGACCAGAACGGCTCGCTCGATTCCCACGGCGCGCGTGATCGCCGCCAGGTGGGCCCAGTCCGTCACGCTGTTGCCGTGGACGTGCATCCGCTCGAAGAAGGCACCCGCCGTCGCCATCTCCTGCTGCAGGCCGACCGGGATGGCCAGCACGTTCAGCTCGGGGTGGCTGACGAGGAGCTTGCGCACGCCGGCCTGCCGGGCCGCCCGGGCGAGGACCAGGATCTCCTCGGAGGAGAGGTGGCCCGTGCCCAGGATCACATCCGCCCGGGCCACGAGGTCCAGGATCTCCTTCACCTCATCCTTCGGTCGGCCCGCGCCATCCAGGATGGTGATGCCGCCGGGTTTCCCGTCGTGCCGTCGCTGGTGCGCCGCCGAGAGCGTCGGCATGAAGACCTGCCTGGCCCCGAGCGCCAGGGCCGCCCGGACCGCCTCGGGGTTCAAGCCGCCCACGGCCTCGTTCAGGGTGAGGCCGCCGAAGACCCGGATGCCCCCGACCACTCCCTCCACGACCTGGGCCAGGTCGGCCGTGATAGTCACGTGCGACTTGAGGAGCAGACCGCGCATCCCCGCCGCCCGGGCGGCCCGCGCCAGGGCCACGGCATCCGTCTTGCGCGGGCGGACGTCCGGCCCCGCATGCACGTGCAAATCAATGACTCCCGCGAGATCGGTCATCTCGGACCCCGTTAACGAGAGTGCTGCCGTGCTGCCGGACCGCGGTGCTGCCGGTAGCCGGAACTGCCGCACGGCAGAACCGCAGCGCTTCCGCACGGCGGCAGGCTCACCCGGCTTCCAGGGAGCGCAGATAGGACACCGTCTCCTGCGCCTGGGCGCGACGGTCGCCCGTCGGTGCCAGGCAGACCGAGGCGGCGCCCTCGTAGCCGATCTCCCGCAGGGTGGCCAGGATGGCGGGCCAGTCCAGGCCGGGCCTGCCCCGGCAGCCGGGCGGGACGCGACCGGGATCGTACAGGTGCAGGTGCCGCACCAGGCCCGCCGCGGCGCGCAGCCCCTCGACCACCGACGCCTCCTTCAGGTGGAGCTGGTGCGTGTCCAGCATCAACCCGAAGGCCGGGTGGTTGATCCGGCGAACCCAGGCCACCCCCTCGGCCACGGTGCAGATGAAGTTGCTGTCCGCCTCCCAGGTGGGCGCCAGCAGGAGGGCCGAGCCCACCGAGGCCCCGAATCGGGCGAGGTCGCTGAAGATCTCCTCCGCCAACCGCTCGACCACCTCGGCCGAGGCGCCGCGGTGCAGGCTCCCCTTGGTGCCAGCCAGGGTCACCGGTACGCCGAATTCGCCCGCGAAGTGGAGCAGGTCCTTCACCCGGCGAAGCGCGCGGGCCCGCACGTCCGGATCCGGATGGAGCAGGGTGAGGCCCTCGGCCACGATCCGGCCGCTGTTCACGGCGGTCAGGATCGCATCGAAGCGCTTCAGCGCCTGGTCCAACTCGGCCACGCCGATGGTTCCCGGGGGGCCGGGGAGGAACTCGATCCCGTCGTAGCCCAGCGCCCTGGCCTCGGCGGCCAAGAGGTCGGGCGTCCCGAGGAGCAGGTTCACCATGTAGCCGGTGGCGGCGATGTCGGGCGTGCTGGTCAGCAGACTCAAGAGCACGAAAGGCAACCCGGATGAATCCGCAGGTTTCGCAGATTCCATACCCCCTCCCCACCCCTCCCCCGCACCCCGCCAGAGCCGGGGTACCCGGGGGGAGGGCACGGGTGGGGGTGAAATCTGCGGATCCCTAACCCGGCATAGCCGGAACCAAACAGGGGATGGGTTCCCGAACTATCCGTGGTAAGTGTCGAGGCAGTGCGCTAGACTGATCGGCAT
>JBBIQE010000144.1:0-7910 GCA_037442485.1 Methylomirabilis sp. (SeqCode) | reverse complement strand
GATGCCCCGGACGCTCCTGACCGGGGCGGCGGTTCCCACGGCCATGCTGGATCGAGTGCTCATTCCCGTCCTGATGCGCGCCGGTGGCCTCCTGGTGTCGCTCACCATGACGGCCCTGGTTCTTTTCTCGGTGTACTCGCTGGCCGTGATCGGCGAGCGGTGGTGGACGTTCCGGCGCAGCCGCCAGGGCTCGATGGGCCTCCTCAACGCCGTGCTGCCCCTGCTCGAGCAGGGGAAGCTGCAGGAGGCGCTCCGCCTCTGCCAGCGGGGCCGGGGCAGCCATATCGGCCCGGTGCTGGCGGCGGGCCTGGGGCGGCTCCTGCCGCTGGCGTCGAAGAACCCCGGCTTGCACGCCGGCCCCGCCCTGGATCGCGCCACGGCCGCGGCCCGGGAGGCGATGCAGCAGGTCACGGCCGCGGAGATCGCGCGCCTGGAGCGGCACCTGACCGCCCTGGCCACCCTGGGCAACATCAGCCCCTTCGTGGGCCTCTTCGGCACGGTGATCGGCGTCATGCGGGCCTTCGAGGCCATCTCGCGCACGGGAAGCGGCGGACTGGGCACCGTCTCGGCGGGCATCGCCGAGGCGCTGGTGGCCACTGCCGCCGGCCTGTTCGTGGCCATTCCGGCCGTCACCGCCTACAACCACTTCGTCTCGCGGGTCAAGGAGTGCGCGACGGAGATGGACGGGGCCGGCGCCGAGCTGCTGGCCTGGGCCCAGCGCGCCGCCACCGGCCCGGGGCCCGCGGACCGCTGACAGTTCCGGAGCACCCCATGGCCATGACCGTGCCCTCGCGCGCCGCCGACCGGCGCGTGCTGTCGGAAATCAACGTCACCCCGCTGGTGGACGTGACGCTGGTCCTGCTCGTCATCTTCATGGTGACGACCCCCCTGCTGCAGCGCGGGACCGACGTGCAGCTGCCCCGGGCCGAGCAGTCGGAGCCGAAAGAGGAGCCGCGGCTCACGCTCACCCTCACGCGGGAGGGCCGGCTCTACCTCGACAACCGGGAGATCCCGCTCCAGAGCCTCCGGTCCCGCCTGCTGGCGCTCCCCCGCGACCGGGAGCGCGTCGTCCACTTCCGGGGGGACGCGCAGGTGCCCTACGGCCTGGTGATCGAGGTGATGGATGCCCTCAGGGCCGCAGGCATCCAGACCGTGGGGGTGATCACCGAGCCGCCATCCGCCCCGGTGCGCCCGTAACGGCGCGCCCATCCGGGGCCGATTGGGCCGCACCGAGGGGTGTTCATGGATTACTTCACCAGGATTCTGGTCCTGCTCTCCTCCTTCGTCATCTGGATCATCGGCGGCCTGGGCTATGCGGGGATCGTCGTGGCCATGGCCATCGAGAGCGCGTGCATCCCCCTGCCCAGCGAGGTGATCATGCCCTTCTCGGGCTATCTGGTGAGCCAGGGGCGCTTCACGCTCTGGGGGGTCTCCCTGGCGGGGGCCTTCGGCTGCACCCTCGGGTCCGCGGCCGCCTATGCCGCCGGCGCCTACGGCGGGCGCCCCTTCATCCTCAAGTACGGCCGCTACCTCCTGATCAGCGGTCGCGAGGTGGAACGCGCCGACCGCTGGTTCGCCCGCTACGGCATGGCGGCGACGTTCATCAGCCGGCTGCTCCCGGTGATCCGGACCTTCATCTCGCTGCCGGCCGGGATCGCCCGGGTCCCCTTCGGGCGGTTCCTGCTCTACGCCTTCCTGGGGTCGCTGCCCTGGAGCTTCGTGCTGGCCTATGTGGGCATGCTCCTCGGCGAGCATTGGGACCGGGTGGGTGGCGTGCTGCGCTCCCTGGATGTCGTGATCGTCCTGGCGCTGGTGGCGGCGACCGGCTGGTTCCTCTGGCAGCACTGGCCGCGACGGATCCCGCAACCGGAAAAGGAGTAGGGAGGGGCCATGCTTCGATTTCGTCTCTTCCCCCGCAGCGAGAAGTTCTTCGACATGTTCATCGAGGCGGCGCGCAACATCCACCAGGGGGCGCGGGCCTTCCAGCAGATGCTGGAGGACTTCCGCGGTACGGACGAGCAGTGGCGGGCCGTGGAGGAGTACGAGCACGAGGGGGACAAGATCACCCACCGGATCCTGCGCACGCTCCACCAGACCTTCATCACCCCCGTGGACCGGGAGGACATCCACAAGCTGGCCGTGGCCCTGGACGACGTCATTGACCTCATCGAGGCCTCGGCCGCCCGCATGGCCATGTACCGGATCGGCAAGATCACGCCGGCCGCCCAGCGCCTGGCCGCCGTCATCGTCCGCAGCAGCGATCAGATCGTCCGCGGGGTGACCGCGCTGCCCCGCTTCGAGTTTCTCCAGGAGCACTGCATCGAGATCAACCGCCTGGAGAACGAGGCCGACGAAATCTCGCGCGAGGCCATCGCGGCCCTGTTCACGGAGGAGGCGCCGCCCCTGGAGGTCATCAAGTGGAAGGAGATCTACGAGACGATGGAGACGGCCACGGACCGCTGCGAGGATGTGGCCAATATCCTCGAGGAGATCGCCCTGAAGCATTCCTGACCCCGCCGGGGCGGGGCCACGGGCCGCATCCATGGCGCACGCCGGCGCGAGAGGCATGACCGTGCCGCCCGTTCCTGAGCCCGCCGACCGCCTGTCGGCGCCCCCCCGGGCCGATGGGGAGATCGTCCTGCGGACGCTCACGCTGCCGGAGGAGCTGGAGCCCCTCGTCCCGGGCGCGGGCCTGGGCGCCTACGGCCGCCACCGTCCCGCGGACGCGCTGGCTCTGCTCCGGCGGGTCCTCCGCGCCCCCCAGGGCCGCGTCGTGGCCGCCCTGGCGGGGGATGCCCTAGTCGGCTACCTCGCCCTCTTTCGGCCCGGCCCCGAGGAGCGCTGGGGGCAGTGCGAGGTCCCCGGCCTTTTGGAGCTGGGCGCGCTGGAGGTGGACCGGTCCTGGCGGCGCCGGGGACTGGCGCGCCGATTGCTCGACGCCGTCTTCGCCGGAGGCGAGCTGGAGGGCGCCATCCTCATCGCTCCCCAGTTCGCCACGGACTGGGACGTGGAGGCCTCCGGGCTCAGCGAGCGCGAGTACCGGCACATGATCCTGCGCCTGTTCCGCCGGCACGGGTTTGCGGATTTCGTGACGGACGACCCCCTGGTAGCTGCGGATCCCCGAAACTGCCTGCTGGTGCGCGTGGGCCGGGCTGCCCCGCCGGACCTGTACCGGGCCTTCCGGGCGCTGCTCACCGAGAGCGCCCCGCGGGTGAGCCCGCGGGAGGCGGGCCGGCGGCAGCAGTACCTGGGGGCCGCCTTCACCTCCATCCAGCAGATCAACCAGTTGCCCGCCGAGGAGCGGGAGGCCATCTACCGCCGCCTCATCCCGCCGCGGGTGATCGAGCTGCTGCACCTCGACCCCGCCACGGGCCGGGATCCGGGGGGCAACCGGCTCGTGACCTACGTCTGCCCGCCGGACCAGGGCTTCGTCCGGATCGAGGTCCGGACCCATCCGCCGCAGCCGGACTGCGTGTACGTGCTGAAGCTCACCCAACCCACCGAAGAGTTCGTGGAGATCGCCTTCATCATTGCCAACGACCCGCAGGCGGAGCGCTTCGACGTGGACCGCGACCCCGCGGGCAATCCCGTGGGCATCCTCTCCGGCATCCGCAACGTCCCCGAGGAAGAGCGGGCCATGCGGGCGGGACTGGCGCCCGGCCAGGTGCGCCGCGGCCTGCGGCTGTTCCGCCAGGTCCTGCCCCTGGTCGAGGCCTTCGCCGGCGAGCTGGGCAAGGAGCAGATCTCCATCGAGGGGCTCTTCTACCACCACGCCATCCTGTACGAGCGCTACGGCTTCGGCTACCTCACCGGGCGGGAGCGCATGGAGGAGATCCACCGGGGATTCCAGCCCGGCGGGCCGCTGCACCGCCGCCTGGACGGCTCGACCCCGTTCCGCCTGCCCGAGGCCGCCGGCACGGCTCGCGGGCGGAGCTGGGCTATCCGCGACGGCCTCCTGGAGGAGCCCTGGCGGGTTCCGCGGCTGTACAAGATCGTGGGCCGGGCCATGGGCATGCCCACGTTCCCCAATGCCAGATATTGACGCGGAGGCGAACATGCTGGTCGGCCGACGCATGCGCACGTCCCTGATCACGCTCACCAAAGATGCGACGCTGGCCCAGGCCCGCGACCTCCTGCACGCCCACCGGATTCGCCACCTGCCCATCGTGGAGGGGGACCGCCTGTTGGGGATCCTCACGGATCGCGACATCCGGCAGGCCTCACCCAGCAGCGCCGCGGGCATCAGCCCGGACCGGACGGCGGCCTTCCTGGCCCAGATCCCCGTGAGCCAGGCCATGGTCAAAGACGTCCGCACCGTGAGCCCGTACACGACGATCGAGGAGGCGGCCCGCATGATGATCGAGCACAAAATCGGGTGTCTCCCCGTCACGGAAGGCGACCGCCTGGTGGGCATCATCACCGAGACCGACATCCTCGGCGTTCTGGTGGACGTGATGGGAATCCGCGAACCGAGCACGCGGATCGAGCTCACGTTGCCGGACCGCCCGGGCGCCTTGGCGGATGTGACCCGGGTCATCAGGACGCACGGCGTCAACATCTCGAGCGTCGTCACCATGCCCCACTGGGAGGCGGGCAAGCGGCTGGCCGTCATCCGGTTGAAGACTATGAATCCCCAGCCTATCCTGAAGGACCTGGCGACCGAAGGGTACGAGCAGCCTCCCATCCGCCCATAGGAGACGCCCTGTCTCAAAAAACCTCACACGTTGCCGTTTCGACCTGTCGTGAGCCTGCCTGCTAGAGCTGAGCCTCCCGGATGCGGATCGTCTTTCCTCGTGCAATTCCAAGGCGTTAGCGACACGCCACAAACGAGAGCCCGCGCTCCGGCCCGAATCGGCTCAGTTGGCATAGATGTTGCTGTGATTTTTGGGCGATCGGAGGCCGACAGGTTCATTCTGTCCGACACGTTTTCCCGAGGTTGCTCTCATGGGTCTCACGTGGCTAGATGTCAGCTT
Organism: Methylomirabilis sp. (SeqCode); assembly: GCA_037442485.1. Taxonomy (GTDB): domain Bacteria; phylum Methylomirabilota; class Methylomirabilia; order Methylomirabilales; family 2-02-FULL-66-22; genus 2-02-FULL-66-22. Next base: position 2,937 of record JBBIQE010000144.1, on the reverse strand, counting down.
GATCACCCTGCTCATCACTCTTGCCGCCGTTCTCGCCGCCCAAAGCCTGATCTACCTCAACCGGCGGGACGCCCAGGAGCTCCTCCGGAATCGCCAGGCCACGTGCAAGCGGCACGAGTGGGTGAAGCGTGAGCCGGCCGGCCTGATCTGCCGGCTCTGCGGCAAGATGCCCGGGTAGCCCTCCTCCCCATCCGCCGTGGCTCGGGAATCCCCGCCCCTCGGTACCGGGGCCCTCGTGTGGCTGCGCTGCGACGGGACATCCCTTCTCCAGTTCCACACGGATTCCGACGACGCCTCCAGGCTTCGCACCGGGGGCCATTTGCCTTGACTTTGTCCGACCCCGATTGTACCCTGACCCTCGCTTCCGACTCGGGCCGTCCTCAGCACGTCCCCAACAGGGGTCCGGTGAATGTTCGGCATCGGCATGCCCGAGCTTCTGCTGATCTTCGTGCTCGCCCTCCTGGTCTTCGGACCGAAGGAGCTGCCCAAGATCGCGCGAACGCTCGGAAAGGCGATGGCGGAGCTCCGGCGCGCCTCGGATGAGCTGCGCGAGGGGATCCAGCGCGAGATTGACCTCGCGGAGCGGGAGGAGGAGAAATCCCCCGCTCCGACAGGGCCGGCGCCCTCCGCCACCCACGCCGAGGAAACACCGCCGGTTCCCGAGGTTCAGAGCTGGGAGGCCCCGGTCGGCGCTGCCGGCGAGGCGGCGCCGGAACGGGAGCCGCCACGGGCGGAGTCCGGCCCGAGCATGACCACGGGAGCGGCCGAGCCCGCCTTGGCCGTGCCCCCCTCCGAAGCTACCGAGACGCCGGGGAGTCCCGAGGCGACTCCCGAGGATTCATCCCGGGCTGCGACCTCAGCCCCGGCGTCCGTCCAGCCCATCGAGAGCCGGAATGCCTGACGACGCCAAGATGCCCTTCCTGGCCCACCTGGAAGAGCTCAGGAAGCGGCTGATCATCTGCGTCTCCGCCATCGGCATCGCCTTTGTCCTCGTCTTCAATTTCCGGACCTCCTTCCTGCAAATCCTCCAGTGGCCCCTCACCACCGACGTGATCATGGGGCGGCGCTTTCCCTTCATCGGGTTCGTCCACAAGCCGCCCATCGCGCACCTCACGGCCCTGGGTCCGGCCGAAACCCTGTGGACCCACTTCAAGGTCGCCTTCATCGCGGGGCTGTTCCTGGCCCTGCCCGTGGTGCTCTACCAGGTCTGGAAGTTCGTCGCCCCCGGCCTGTATCCCAGCGAGCGGCGGTTCGCCCTGCCCTTCGTGATCCTGGGCACCCTCTCCTTCTTCCTCGGGGTCACGTTCTGCCTCTTCATCGTCCTGCCCCTCGCGCTCCGGTTCCTCCTCACCTTCGATCCCTCGATCCAGCAGCTGCCCCGGTTCGGGGAGTACGTGGACTTCACCCTGAAGTTCCTGCTCGCCTTCGGCCTCATCTTCGAGCTGCCCCTGGCCATGACCATCGCCGCGCGTCTCGGGCTGGTCACCCCGCAGTTCCTGGCGCGGAACCGAAAGTATGCCATCCTGGTCAACTTCATTATCGCCGCCATCCTCACCCCCACCCCGGACGTCTTCAACCAGAGCCTGATGGCCCTGCCCATGTGCCTGCTCTACGAGGTCGGGATCGTGGCCGCGCGGATCGTGGCCCGCCCCGCCAAGCCGGCCGGCGCCTAGCCGGCCGGAGGTGCCGGGCAGCCCGGGGGAACTCGCCGACCCTGTCCAGTGTCCGGGACGGCAGAACGGCGGTCGCGCCGCTACGGCCGCCCTGCGATCTCCTGCAGGAAAAACCGATGGAACCGGGAGTCGCGGGTCAGCTCGGGGTGGAAGGCGGTGGCGAGGAGGTGGCCCTCCCGGGCGGCCACCGGTGTGCCGTCCGGCAGGCGGGTGAGCACCTCGACCCCGGGACCGACCGCCTCGATCGCCGGGGCGCGGATGAAGACCGCGTGGAAGGGGGGGTCCCCCAGCACGGGGACCGGGAGATCCACCTCGAAGCTGTCCACCTGGCGCCCGAAGGCATTCCGGCGGACGGCGATGTCCATGGCCAGGATCCCCGGAAGGCCGGTCTCGTCCAGCCGCTTCGCCAGCAGGATCATGCCCGCGCAGGTCCCCCACAGGGGAAAGCCGTCCCCGGCCAGCTTGCGGAGCGGCTCGAGCAGCGCCGAGGTCCGCATGAGGCGGACGATGCTCGTGCTCTCGCCCCCCGGGATGATGAGGCCGTCCAGGCCCTCCAGGTCTTTCGGCCGGCGCACCTCGGGGGCGGATGCGCCGAGGCGCTCCAGCACCTCGCGGTGCTCGCGGAAATCCCCCTGCAGGGCCAAGACACCGATCGTCGCCATGGCCAATTATCAATGACCAATGACCAAATCCCAATGAGTCCTGAAACCCCATTGGTCATTGGCTCATTGGTCATTGGGATTTAGATCGTCACCAGCCGCGGGTTGCCAGGTGTTCCTCGGGTTTCAGCGTGCCCAGCTCGATGCCTCGCATGGCCTCGCCGAGATCCCGGGACACCTCCGCCAGGACCTTCGCATCCCTGAAGTGGGTGGTCGCCTGGACGATGGCTTTGGCCCGCGCCGGTGGATCCGCCGACTTGAAGATGCCCGAGCCGACGAAGACCCCGTCCACGCCGAGCTGCATCATCAGGGCGGCGTCGGCGGGCGTCGCGATGCCGCCCGCGGCGAAGTTGACGACGGGCAGCCGGCCGGTCCGCGCCACCTCCGCCACCAGCTCGTAGGGCGCCCGCAGGTTCTTGGCCTCGGTCATCAGCTCGTCCTGGCCCAGGCCCTGGAGCCTCCGGATGGCCCCCAGGACCGCCCGGGCGTGCCGGACCGCCTCGACCACGTTGCCCGTCCCCGCCTCGCCCTTGGTCCGGATCATGGCCGCGCCCTCGCCGATCCGCCGCAGCGCCTCGCCCAAGTCCCGGCAGCCGCAGACGAAG
>JBBIQE010000143.1:0-7949 GCA_037442485.1 Methylomirabilis sp. (SeqCode) | reverse complement strand
GGTGTTCCGGATCGTGGGCGGCTTTCTCCGAAACAGCGAGGACGTGAAGGACGTGGCCCAGGAGACCTTCCTCCGGGCCTTCCAGGGGCTGCCGGGGTTCCGGTCCGGGGCGTCCTTCGGCCCGTGGATTGCGCGCATCGCCACCCGGGCAAGCTATGACCGGCTGCGCCAGGGACGGCGGACGAACGAGGTGGCTTGGGAGGACCTGTCGGCCGCCGAGCAAGCCGCCGCCCGGGATCTCGCCGCGGGCGGCGGCCCGGCCGACCGGACGGCGGTCCGCGACCTCCTGGAACGGGCCATGGCCGCGCTCGCCCCGAAGGACCGGATGGTGCTGATCCTGGCGGACGCCCTGGGATACTCGGGGGCCGAGGTGGCGCAGGCCATGGGGTGCTCGCCGCTGGCCGGGCGGATCCGCCTGCACCGCTCCCGCCGGGCCCTGCGGAGGGTCGTCGGGGCCCTGCTGGCCGGAATGGAGGATGCCGGCCGAGGAAAACCGGATGATGACCTGTAAGCAGGTCAGGCAGCGGATCGGGGAGCTGGCGGCCCTGCCTGCGGCAGGGCTGCCGGCGGCGGTCCGGGACCACACCGCGGGGTGCCCGGCCTGTGCCAGGCAACTGCAGGCCGCCCGCCTGGGCCTGGGCCTGCTGGCGGCCGCGGCGGATGCGCCCGAGCCGCCGGCCGACTTCGCGGAAGGGGTCCTGGCGGCGCTGGCCGGGCGGGCCGTGCCGCGTCCCGAGGCGGATATGTGGCGCGTGGGCTGGGGGTTGGTGCCGACGTTCGCCGCCATGGTCGCCCTCCTGGCGATGCTCTACGACTTCCGGGCCGGTCCCGTCTCCCCGCCGGCCGGGCTGGTGCCGCTGGAGGGGCTCTCGGCCGGCGAGCGTCTGGTCCTGGAGGCCTCGCCGTCGGGGCCGGATGCGATCCTCACGGCCGTGATGGAAGGAGGCGGGTCATGAGGCCGCGGGTGAAGGGCGCCCTGCTCCTCCTCCTCGCGTTCGCCCTGGGGGTGGCCACCGGCGGCCTGGGCTGGGGCCTCTACCAGGGGCGAACGGGAGGGTGGGGCCCCCACCGGGACCCGGAGCGGTTCCGGCAGGTCCTGCTCCAGCGCCTCACGCGCGAGCTCGGCCTCACGGCCGACCAGCGCCAGCAGGTGGAGGCGATCCTGCGCCAAGCGGGGCAGGAGTTCGCCCGCCTCCGCGAGGAGATCGGCCCCCGCATCCGCGACATCCGCGTGCGGAGCCGCGAGAAGATCCGGGCGATCCTGAGCCCGGCCCAGCAAGCCAAGTTCGAGGCCGTGGAAAGCGAGTGGGAACGTCGGGCAGAACGCGGGCGCGGCGGCGGGGCGGCTCCGGAGCAACAGGGGTCCAAGGGGCCGTGACGGGAGGCCGTCTCCCGCGCGCGGGCCCGGATGGCTTTTGACACGCCCCGACGCTCCGATTAGACTGGGCACCTCAGGCCCAGATGGGACTCGAGGAGCGCACCTCGGATGACCCGAAGCAAGGTCGGCCTGGTGTCCGTCCTGGCCGTGCTGATCCTGGGTGGGGCCGGGGGGTTCTACTGGTTCAGCAACGGGAAGGGGAAGGCCTCGTTTCGCACCGCGCCGGTGGAACGGGGAGACATCCAGTCCACCATCTCGGCCACCGGGACCCTGAATGCCGTGATCACCGTGCAGGTGGGGACGCAGGTCTCTGGAACGATCAGCCAGATCCTGGTGGACTACAATTCCCCGGTGAAGAAGGGGATGCTCATCGCCCGCATCGATCCGGCCACCTTTGAGGCCAAGGTCAAGCAGGCCACGGCGGACCTGGAGAGCGCCCGGGCGGCCGTCCTGAACCAGCGGGCCGCGGTGGCCAAGGCCGAGGCGGACGTGGCGAACGCCCGGGCGAACGTCGTGCGGCAGGAGGTGGCCGTCCGCGATGCCAGGATCAAGGCCGAGGCGCGCGTCCGCCTCTTCGGGGAGGGCGGCATCTCGCAGGAGGAGCGGGACTCGGCCCAGGCCACCCTGGATTCGGCGCGGGCGCAGTTGGAGGCGGCGCAGGCCAGCCTGCGGGCCTCCCAGGCGGCGCTGGACGTGACCCGGGCCCAGCTCGCGGCGGCCGAGGCCACCGTGCGGCAGAAGGAAGCGGCCCTCGCCCAGGCCCAGGTGGACCTGAACAACACCTACATTCGGGCCCCCGTGGATGGCGTGGTCGTGTCCCGCAACGTGGACGTCGGGCAGACGGTGGCCGCCTCTCTCCAGGCCCCGACACTCTTCCTGATCGCCCAGGACCTGACCAAGATGCAGGTGGACACCAACGTGGACGAGGCGGACATCGGGCGCGTGGCCCTGGAACAGGAGGCGACCTTCACCGTGGACTCGTACCCCGGCCGGCTCTTTCGCGGCCGGATCGTCCAGATCCGCCAGGCCCCGCAGATCGTCCAGAATGTGGTGACCTACATCACGGTGGTGGCGGTGTCGAACCCCGACCTGAAGCTCAAGCCGGGGATGACCGCCAACGTGAAGATCCTGGTCGCCCGGCGCGAGAACGTCCTCCTGGTGCCCAACGCCGCATTCCGCGTCCGGGTGGAGGGGGCCTCGCCGGCGGGATCGTCCGGTGCGCGAGGTGCCGCCTCCGGTCAGCGCGGTGCGCCGGCGATGGCCGAAGGGCGACCGGGCGGTCAGCCCGGCATGGGTCCCGGGCGGGGATGGGAGGCGGGTGCGCGGGGCGCCACGGAGGGTGGACGGCAGCGGGTCTGGGTGCTCCAGGACGGGAAGCCGGTGGAGCGGATGATTCTCACCGGGCTGAGCGACGGCCAGAAGACGGAGGTCCTGGAGGGGGTGAGGGAAGGCGAGAGCGTCATCGTCGGGCTGGCCGCGCAGCAGCGGGGAGGGCCCGCGGGGCCTGGCGGTCCGCGCCTTCGCCTGTAGTCCCGGAGCCGAGATGGCCGGGCCGAGAGCCGCAGGCCGCGAGCGGCGAGGGCCGAGCAAACCCGAATCCGAGATCGCCAATGGCACTGATCGAAGTGGAGGGCCTGACCAAGATCTACCAGATGGGCGAGGTGGCCGTGGAGGCCCTGCGCGGGGTGACCGTGTCCGTCGGGGCGGGCGAATTCGTGGCCATCATGGGCCCCTCCGGCTCGGGCAAGTCCACCTTCATGAACATCCTGGGCTGCCTGGACAAGCCGACCTCCGGCATCTATCGGCTGGACGGGCAGAACGTCAGCGAGATGAACCGGGACCAGCTCGCCCGGGTCCGCAACCGGAAGCTCGGCTTCGTGTTCCAGACCTTCAACCTGCTGCCGCGGACGAGCGCGCTGGAGAACGTCGAGCTGCCGCTGCTGTACAACGGCGCCTCGGCGAAGGCGCGGCGCGCCCGGGCCCTGGCGCGGCTCCAGCAGGTGGGGCTCCAGGGGCGGGAGCATCACCATCCGAACCAGCTCTCCGGCGGCCAGCAGCAGCGGGTGGCCATCGCCAGGGCCCTGATCAACGACCCCGCCATCCTGCTGGCCGACGAGCCGACGGGGAACCTGGACTCCAGGACCAGCGTGGAGATCCTGGCCATCTTTCAGCGGCTCAACCGGGAGAACGGCATCACCGTGATCCTGGTGACCCACGAGCCGGATATCGCGGCCTACGCCTCCCGCACCATCCTGTTCCGGGACGGGCGCATCCTGAAGGACGAGGGGGTCGCGGCGCCGCGGGACGCCCTGGGCGAACTGGCGGCGCTGCCGTGAGCGCGGCCGGCCGGGGAGAACGAGCGTGTACGTGCTGGCAAGTATCCGGATCGCCCTGCGGGCCCTGCGGGTGAACAAGCTGCGATCCGCCCTCACCATGCTGGGGATCATCATCGGCGTGGGGGCGGTCATCGCCATGGTGGCGGTGGGAAGCGGCGCGGCCGCCCGCATCCAGGAGCAGATCGCCAGCATCGGCAGCAATCTCCTGATCGTCCTGCCGGGCAGCGCCACCAGCGGAGGGCTCCGCATGGGGCACGGGTCCACGCTCACCCTGACGGAGGAGGATGCGAGGGCCATCGCCGCCGAGATCCCCGGCGTCCTCGCCGCCAGTGGCTCCATGCGCGGGGTCGCCCAGGTCGTCTTCGGCAACCAGAACTGGTCCACGGCGATCCAGGGGACGACCCCGGACTACCTGCTGATCCGGGACTGGGATCTGGCGGCGGGGAAGTTCTTCACCCCGGAGGACATGGACGGGGCCACCAAGGTGGCCGTCCTGGGCCAGACGGTGAAGGAGAGCCTCTTCGGCGACGGCGATGCCCTCGGCCAGATCATCCGCATCAAGAAGGTGCCCTTCACGGTCATCGGGATCCTCACGCGGAAGGGGCAATCCACGTGGGGGCAGGACCAGGATGACGTGGTGCTCATCCCGCTCTCCACGGCCAAGAAGCGTGTCCTGGGTGTGAGCCAGGCGAACGCCCGCTTCGTCGGCGTGATCCAGATCAAGGTCGCGTCGGCCGACCTGCTCTGGGACGTCCAGCAGCAGGTGGTGGATCTGCTGCGGCAGCGGCACCGGCTCCAGCCCTACCAGGAGAACGACTTCGACGTGCGCAACCTGGCCGAGACCTTCGCCGCCCAGGCGGAGAGCAGCCGGACCATGACCCTGCTGCTGGGGGCGATCGCCTCGGTCTCGCTCCTCGTCGGCGGCATCGGGATCATGAACATCATGCTGGTGTCAGTGACGGAGCGCACGCGGGAGATCGGCCTGCGGATGGCGGTGGGGGCGCGCAGCCGCGACATCCTGGGGCAGTTCCTCGTCGAGGCGGTGACCCTGGCGCTGATCGGCGGGATCCTGGGCATCCTCCTGGGCGTGGGCGGCTCCGCCCTCATCGCCAGGCTGGCCAACTGGTCCACGCTGATCACGCCGACCTCCATCGCCGTGGCCTTCGGCTCGGCCGCCGTCATCGGGGTCTTCTTCGGCTACTACCCTGCGCACAAGGCCGCGTTCCTGGATCCCATCGAGGCGCTGCGGTACGAATAACCGGGTTGTTTGGCGCTCGCGCACAAACCAGGAATGACCAATGACCGATTGGTATGGTATAGTGCCGGCTGGTCATGGCTGAGGTCGCCGGGTTCGAGATCTTCGCGGTCACCGCGGACAAGGGGATCCGGGCCTGGGGCCGCGATCTCGCCGAGGTCTTCGTGCAGGCCGCCCGGGGCATGTGGAGCCTGATGATCGAGCCGGGGACGGCGCGCAAGCTCCGCAGGCTGCCGGTTCGGGTCGAGGCGACCGACCGGGAGACGCTGCTGGTGGCCTGGCTCAACGAGCTGCTCTACCTGCACGATGCCGAGGAGTTCGTCGCCGCCGAGTTTGCGATCACGCGCCTCGGCGAGACCGCCCTGGAGGCCGAGGTCTGGGGCGAGCCGGTGGATCGGGCCCGCCATCATCCGGTGGGCCACGTCAAGGCGGCGACCTATCACCTGCTGCGGGTCCGGCCCACCGAGGGCGGATGGGAGGCGCAGGTGGTCGTGGACGTCTGAGACCACGAGGCAGGTTCCGATGCGATTTCCGCTGCTGCTCGTGCCACTGCTGCTCCTGGTCCTGGTGACGCTGTCCTGGCCGGCCGATCAGGTCCAGATCCGCGAGCAGATCCAGCAGAAGAAAATCGTCCTGGGCCAGTCGCCGCGAGAGGTGCGAACGGTCATCGGGGAGCCGACGAAGATCACCAGGACCCATACCTACTGGGAGACCACGGAGGATTGGGTGTACGGCGAGGGCCAGGACGCCATCAGCTTCATCTTCCAGGGCGGGCGATTGCGGCGGATCACCGAGGGGGACCGATCCCTCGTCGACTGAGGCCCCGACGCCGACACCAGGAGCGTGCACATGCCAGAGCCGGTGCTGATCTTCGGCAAGGACACCTGACCCTACACCACGGCCGCCCGTGAGGAGTACGGCAAGCGGAAGATTCCCTTCCGGTACATCGACGTGACGCGGGACCCGGCCGGGATGAAGCAGATGGTCCGGTACTCCAAGGGAGAGCGCACCGTGCCCGTGATCGTGGAGGGCGGCAGGGTTACCATCGGCTTCGATGGGGGCGGCTGACACGTGTAAACGAGTCCGCCGTCGGCGGACCCGCCCCGGATGGCGATTCCCAGGCTCCGCCTATCCCCCGCTTGTCCACAGTCTTTCCCGAACGAGTTTCTGTGTCAAATCCACGCGGGCTCGTTCCCCGCGGCGTTCCGCGAGTCCGTCACACCGGCGCCGGCCAGGATCCCGCAGGGCTGACGGGATTCGGTGGCAAGCACGGAACGACGGGTCAGAACAGGGGAGGATACCCCGAACTGCGGCAGCGGGTGTGTCCGCTCTCCGGGGTTTCAACCCGAAGGTCGCAATCCGAACTGCGAGCGAGGGGACCGTGGACAGGGCCGAGCAGGAGCGTATGCAGGAGGGGATTCGCCGGCGCTTGGAGGCGCTCCGGGGAAAGGACCTGAGCAACGCGGAGGTGGACGCGGAGGCCCGGCACCTCGTGGCCATCGGGGAGCCGGCACTCCCCGTGCTGCTGGAGCAGTTCGCCGGCGAGGACGAGGCGCTGCTGGCCGTGGCCACCCAGGCGCTGAAGGCCTGGGGAGAGCCTCGACCCGTCGCGCCGCTACTCGCGCTCCTGCGCAATCCCGAGGTGGGCGACCTCCCCAAGGCCCTGATCCTGAACGTGCTCGAAAAGTACGGGCTGGACGTGGATGACCCGGAGCTGCTGGGTCTCGCCATTGACCTGGAGGATTACGACGTGGACTCCGACACCCCTGGCGGCCGCGGGGCGAGGGGCCGATGAGGGGCGATCGCCAGGCCGCGTTCGACTCGGTGGCGGTGATCGGGGCGGGGGCATGGGGAACCGCCCTGGCCGTGATCCTGGCCGAGCGATATGCGCAGGTGCCTCTCTGGGTCTTCGAGGGGGCGCTGGCGCAGCAGATGGATCGGACGCGGGAGAACGCCCGCTATCTTCCCGGCGTGACGATCCCCCCGGCCGTGCAGCCGACCCCATCCCTGGAGGCGGCCCTGGCTGGGCAGCACCTGGTGATCCTGGCCGTGCCGTCCCACGCCTTTCGCTCCGTCGTGGCCCAAGCCCGAGGGCATCTCGACCCGGGAGCCTTGGTGGCGAGCGCGACCAAGGGCATCGAGGTCCAGAGCCTTTCCACCATGTCCCGGATCCTGCGCGAGGTCCTGCCGCCCGCCCTGCATTCGCGCCTCGCCGTGCTGTCGGGACCCAGCTTTGCCCGGGAGGTGGTGGCCGGGCATCCAACGGCCATCGTGGCCGCCGCCGAGGCGCCGGAGGTGGCGCGCACGCTCCAGTGCGCGGTGAGCGGGAAGGCCCTGCGGGTCTATGCGGGCACGGATCCCCTGGGGGTGGAATTGGGTGGGGCGGTGAAGAACGTCATCGCCATCGCCGCCGGCGTGGTGGACGGGTTGGGGCTCGGGCTGAACGCGCGCGCGGCCCTCATCACCCGAGGCCTCGCCGAGATCCGGCGGCTGGGGGTCGCCATGGGTGCGCAGGCGGCGACTTTCGCGGGCCTGGCCGGGATGGGCGACCTGGTCCTCACCTGCACGGGCGATCTGTCGCGGAACCGGCGGGTCGGCCTAGGACTGGCCAAGGGGATGGGGCTGGAGGAGATCCTCGCCGGCCTGGGGGCAGTGGCGGAAGGGGTGAACACCTGCCGCTCCACGGTGGCCCTGGCCGAGCGGTACGGGGTGCAGATGCCTATCTGCCGCGCCGTCCATCGGGTGCTGTTTGAGGGGCAGGCCCCCCGCGAGGCGGTGGTGCAACTCATGACCCGGGAACTGCGCTTCGAGGGCGAGTGAGTCGAAACGCCCAACCGCCCACCGGTCATGACCCTGGCGGGTCAGCACGAACCCTGAACAGCCCGCCGCCCCTCACCGGGTACCGGGTACCCTCTGGGTGCGGTGCCCTCCCCCCGGGTCCCCCGCCTTTGGCGGGGTGGGGGAGAGACTTCCTATGGAG
>JBBIQE010000142.1:0-8035 GCA_037442485.1 Methylomirabilis sp. (SeqCode) | reverse complement strand
TGATGCCCTCCAGGATGTCCTGGGCGCGATCCGGCGTGATCAGGCTGCCGTTTTTTACCAGGAAGACATTCTCGGCCGAGCCCTCGGAGAGGAAGCCGTCCTGCGTGAGGAACAGGGCCTCGTCGTAGCCCTGCTCCATGGCCTCGGTCCGGGCCAGGGCCGAGTTCACGTAGCCACCGGTCACCTTGCAGCGGGCCGGGATGGTGTTGTCGCTGATCCGCCGCCAGGAGGAGAAGCCCACCTTGATCCCCACCGAGGTGTCGATGTAGTCCCCCAGCGGAATCGTATAGATGGCGAATCCGGTCTCGTAGCCCAGGAGCTTGGGCCCCAGCCCCTCGGAGCTCACGTAGGCGATGGGCCGGATGTAGGTGTCTTCCTGCGGCCGGTTCCTGCGGAGCAGCTCCACCGTGATGGCGCACAGCTCCTTCACGTCGTGCTCCAGCTTGAGCTTGAGGACCTTGCAGTTGGCCAGCATCCGCTCGTAGTGCTCGGGCAGCTTGAAGACGAAGAGCTGCTTTTCCCCGGCGTTCCAGTAGGCCCGGATGCCCTCGAACACCCCGCTGCCATAGTGCAGGGCGTTCGTCCGGATGCTGATCTTGGCCTCGGAGAGCGGGACGAACTGCCTGTTGAAGTACACGGTCTGCATAGGCCTCTCCCTCCGGAAGGATTCCGAACAACCGTTCGGGAGGACACCCTACCCGGGGCGCACGGAAAAGTCAACGACAAACCCTGGGCAGCCTGCCATCGGTTGGTGCGCCCGCTCTCACCGGAAGGCGGGCAGGACCTCCCGGGACAAGAGTTCCAGCTCCCGCAGGATGTGCCGGTGGGGCATCCCCGGGAAGAAGAGGCGGCAGATCAGGTGGGTCATGCCGTACTGCTCCACGAAGGGGCGGAGGGCCTGGATGACCTGATCCGGGCCGCCGATCAGGAAGCGGTCCTTCTTCAGGGCATCCAGGTCCGTGGCGATGGAGGCGTCAATGAAGGGATGCCTCCAGCCGCCCGCGTACTCCCGCCGGTACGAGACCATGATGTGCTCTTCGGCCAGCTCCCGCGCCTGCTTGTCCGTGTCGGCGATGATCACGTCACGGGTGAGGGGCCACTCGGTGACGGGCGCCGTGCGGCCGGCGGCTGCGCGGTTCGCCAGGAACTGCTGCTTGCCGGCGAGCAGGCGGTTCAGGTCGGCCGTGGGGCCGGGGATCCAGTTGTCACCCAACGTGGCCGCGCGCTTGAGCGTGAGGTCCCCCCACCCACCGATCCAGAGCGGGGGATGCGGCTTGGTGAGGGGCTTGGGCTCCAGCCTGCCCTCCACCGAGTAGTATTTCCCCTTGAAGGAGACATGGTCCTGGGTCCACAGGGCCTTCAGGAGGGTGAGCTGCTCGACGAAGCGCGCCCCCCGCTTTTCCAGGTCGGCGCCGTAGAGAGCGAACTCGTCCGGCTTGTAGCCGATGGCCGCGCCCAGGACGAAGCGGCCGCCCGACATGATGTCCAGCATGGCCACCTCTTCCGCCAGCCGGACCGGGTGGTAGAAGGGGGCCACCAGGATGTCGGTGCCCAGGAGAACTTTCGAGGTCCGCGTGGCGAAGCCGGCCAGGACGGTGAGGGGCGTGGGCCAGTAGTGGTTCACCACGGAATGGTGCTCTTCCATCCAGACCGAGTCGAAGCCCAGCTCCTCGCCCCGGATGACCTCCTCCAGCGCCTCCCGGTAGTAGTGCCCGCCTTCGATGGGGATGAAACCGACTTTGAGCTTGGCCATGGGCGATTCCTTTCCTCGCGATCCAGCCTCCTCAGCGCTTCAGATCCACCCGCCGCCCCTCCTCGGCCGAGACGTAGGCGGCGTAGATGACCTCCACGGTCTCGTGGGCGAGCAGGGCCCCGGACAGCGGCTCGCGCCCCTCGCGCACGGCGTCCACGAAGTCCTCCATCTCCTGGGGGTAGCCCCGCATCCAGTCCTCGTCCGGGCTGGGGAACTGCCAGCCGGCTTTCGTCTCCACCTTCTCGGTGATGTACTCGTCGCCCCAAACAACGCCGTCGGGGGCGTAGGCCACCACGCTGGTGTTGGGGTTGATGTTCGCCTGGACCACGCCATTGGAGAGATAGGCGGTCAGCAGGTTCTTCACGCCGCCCAGGCTGACGTCGGTGGAGATGACCGTCGCCTTGGTCCCGTCCTCGAAGGTCAGGATGGCGGCCGACCAGTCCTCCACGTCCTCCCACTCCGTGACCAGCCATTTGCGGGGCTCCCTCCGGACCGCCTCGGTCTTGGTGAGCTGGGCCACGTCCGCGATCACCGATTTCACCCGGATCGGCCTCCCGAACTTCTTCTGGCCTTCGTAGTGCTTCAGGTGGATGACCGCCCCGATCGGGTGCGAGCCCATGCGCAAGAGGGAGCCGCCCCCGGCCGTGACCCAGCGCCGGGAGTAGGCGGCGTGGGAGCCGGAATGGCTCTCCTCGGCGCGCAGGTCGAGGAGGGCCCCACCGCTGGCATCCATGAGCCGGCGCAATTTGGCCACGGGGGGCGCATAGACGAAGTTCTCGGCATAGGCGAGGGTCACCCGGTTCCTCCGGCAGGCCTCGAGGACGGCGTCGGCGTTCTTCATGGCCTCGGCGAACATGGCCGGCCGCGAGAGGGCGGCGGCCTCGGCGAAGCAGCCGGTGAGCGGCTTCTCACAGATGATGTGCTTGCCCGCCGCTGCGGCATCCATGGCCAGCGTGTGGTGCAGGCTCGTCACCACCGGGAGGGTGACGAGCTGGATGTCCTTCCGCTCCAGGAGGGCGCGATGGTCGGTGTACACGTGCGGGACGGCGAACTTCTGCGCAAAGGCTTCCGCGCTCTCTCGTGTCTTGGCGCAAACGGCCACCAGCTCGCACGTCCTCCCTCGCAGCCTGCTCAGGGCGTGGGCGTGCAGGGCCGCCGCAAAGCGGGATCCGACGAACCCGATGCCGATCTTCTCCATTACGCCTCCCTTCGAGCCCGCCCGGGCCGGATTGCCTGCGCCCCCCGCCGCAAGGCCTGCCGCGCCGGCTCGATGCTGAGGAGGATCGAGGAGAGCGTGATCAGCCACAGGACCAGGCTGATCGGGCGGGTGAAGAAGGGGGTCAGGTCGCCATCGCTCAGGACGAGGCCCCGGCGCAGGTTCTTGTCCAGGATGTCCCCCAGGATGATGCCGAGTACCAGTGGAGCCATGGGATACTTCATTTCGCGGAGCACGTAGCCGAAGAGCCCGAAGCCGATCATCACCCAGATGTCGAAGGTGCGCTGGGTGATGGCGTAGGAGCCGATGGCGCAGAGCACGAACACCACGGGCATGAGCCTCGTCCGCGGCACCGCCAGCACCCAGAGCAGGAATCTGGTCAGCGTGAGGCCGTAGATCAGCACCCCCAGGGTGGAGAAGAACACCATGGCCACCACCTGGTAGACGAACTGGGGGGACTCGACCATGATCATGGGTCCCGGCCGGACGCCGTGGATGAACATGGCCGCCAGGAGGACCGCGGCCGGGGCCGAACCGGGAATGGCCAGCGTGAGCGCCGGGATGATGGCGCCCGGCACGCAGGCGTTGTTGCCGGTCTCGGCCGCCATGAGCCCCTCCACCGAGCCCTTGCCGAACTTCTCACGCTCCGGGCTCTTGCGGCGGGCGGCGGCATAGGAGACCCACGCCGCGATGTCCTCGCCGACCCCCGGGATGATGCCGATGATGGTGCCGATCAGGCCACTCCGGATGATCGTGCGCCAGTACCGGAACACCTCGCCCAGCCTGGGGATGATGCTGTCCCGGGCCTCCTGCACCACCTCGGCGGCCGGACTGCGCATGACGGTCAGGACCTCGGCAAAGCCGAAGGCCCCCACCATGGCGGGGATGAGGGCGAAGCCGCCCAGAAGCTCGGTCGTCCCGTAGGTGAATCGCTCGTAGGCGTGGATCCCCTCCTGGCCCACCATGGCCGTGAGCAGGCCCAGGAACCCGGCGATCCAGCCCTTCATGGGATCCTCCAGCGCGGTCAGGTGCCCCGAGATCACGATGCCGAAGATGGCCAGCCAGAAGAACTCGAAGGACTGAAACTTCAGGGCGTAGTTCCCCAGGAGCGGCGCCACGGTGGCCAGGAAGAACATGCCGATCAGGCTCCCCAGGACGGAGCCCGAGGTGGCAATGCCCATGGCTTTGCCCGCCAGGCCGGCCCGCGCCAGGGGGAAGCCGTCCAGCGTGGTGGCGGCGTTGGCGGGCGTCCCCGGGATGTTCAGGAGGATGGCAGAGCGGCTGCCGCCGTAGATGGCGCCGTTATAGACGCAGATGAGGATGAGGATGGCCAGCTCCGGCGGCAGCTTGTAGGTGAGGGTCGTGACCAGGGCCACGCCCATGGTGGCCGTGAGGCCGGGCAAGGCACCGATCACGATCCCGAGCAGGGTGGACCAGAACACGTGGAACAGGGCCACCGGTGTGAGAAACCCGGCGATGGCGCTGAAGAACTGGTTGAGGTTCTGGAGGAGCGCGGCCATGGGCTGCTCTCGTCCTCAGGGAAGGGTCACCAGGAAGAGCGACTGGAAGACCCACGTCACCAGGCCGGACGTCGCCACCGCCAGGAGACCGGCCGCCAGGCCGAGCCGGACGTGCTCCCGCCGCGTCATCCCCGGCCGCCACTCGAAGACCCCCACGAACGTGAAAACGTACAGGCCGGTCGCCAGCCAGTAGGGGATCCTGCCCACGAGGAATCCGGCGTAGCCGATGCCGAGGATGGCGGTGAGCAGCAGGCGCTGGTTGCCCGGGTTCGACAGAACCCTGCGGGCGGCCTCGGCGGAAAGGCCGAGGCGGTGACCGCCCGCCAGGATCGAGCGTACGAGCAGAATCACGGCGAAGACCAGAAGCACGATCCCCAGGAAGGCGGGGACGAGGCCCGGGACGCTGAGCGGATGCACCTGCAGGTGTTCGAGTCGGGGCATCCGCCAGGACTCGACGATCACGTACAGGCTGAGAAGAATGAAGGCGATGCCGGTCAGGAAATCGGCTTTGAGCATCGCAGGCCCCGCGCGGCAGGGGGGTGACCGAACAGACAGGGGGCGGGCCCCCTCGCGCCACCCGCCCCCTGCAAGGCTGCCAGCCTACTGCGGCCGCGGCATCCCGACCTTGTCGGGGCTCACCTTGGCCTTGCCGCTGTCAAAGAGGCCCCAGGCGGCATTGACGATCGTCGGCCAGGACCGCTTGAAGGCCTCCTCGCCATAGTAGGGCGCCACGATCTGGCCACGCTGCGCGGCGAAGTCCTTCAACGCCTTGGAGGTGGCGATCTTCTCCTTCCATACCTTGTTCATGGTCTCGACGACATCCTTGGGGACGCACCTGGGGGCCCAGATCCCGAAGTAGATCGGATCGGCCGCCACCTTGGGGAGCCACTTCCGGGCGGTGGGAATGGTGCCGTAGCCCTCCACCTGGAGATCCTCGGGGGTCAGGGCCGCCAGCGGTCGCAGCTTCCTGGCCCGGATCATCTCGATCTGCTCGCTCAAAAGTTGCGGGGTGGCCAGGGTCTCGCCGGCCACGGTGGCGATCACCGCGGGATTGCCCCCGTCATAGCTCACCAGCTTGTAGTCGCCTCCCCACGCCAGCTTGATCGCCTCGATGGCCGAGTGGCCCGCCGAGGGGATGCCGGCGATGGCCACGGAGAGCTTCCGCGGGTCCTTCTTCATCATGTCCAGGAATTCCTGGAAGTCCTTGATGGGTGCGTTGGGATTCACGGACACCAGCGTCGCGTTGGCGCTGTTGAGGTACAGGTGCCAGTCCTGGACCTTGGTATCCAGGGTCCCCGTGATGATGTACGTGCCCAGATCCTTGACCGCGCCCGAGGCCCAGGTATAGCCGTCGCAGGGCGCATCCATGACGCTCTTGGTGCCGATGGCGCCACCGCCGCCCGGCTGGTTCACCACGACGATGGGCTGTCCGAGGGCGGCCTCGAGGTCGCCGGCAATGGACCGGATGGCCTGATCCGTAGAGCCGCCCGCTCCCCACGGCACGATGATCCGGATGGGCTTGACCGGTTTCCAATCGGCGGCCAGGGCCGGAACGAGGCCGATCATCGCCACAACGACAAGAAGGACAAGACCCGCGGCAGCGCGAAGCTTCATGGCGTACCTCCTTCTCGCAAGGGACGGAGCCGTCTTGGACAGAGACGCAGCGGATTCTGTATACTCCTGAAGCCGGGACCGGGTCAAGCCGGAAGCGTCCCAGTCATGCCTTTGCATCCGTGACGGTCGCGCGGGTTCCGGGGGCGGGTCGGCGCAACCCTGGCGCCTCGCGGATGGGAGCCGCAGGGGGGTGAAAGGGCTTGACAAGGCAGGGGGTGCTGGGTATTGTGGCCGTGCCTCTACGCGGAGGGGCCCGGCAGCAGCGAAAGGGGAGTGCGTGGAGCGTCTCGCGCTGACGAAGCGGCAGGCCCGCCGCCCTGCAGAAGGCGCCGCGGCGCCGGAGAAATTCCTCCTGTTCCGCGTCGGCGAGGAAATCTACGGGATGGGGCTCCGGGCCCTGCGCGAGGTCCTGCTGCCAGAGGGCGTGACAGCCCTGCCGACCCCCCCCTACCAGGTGTGCGGTAGCCTCGCGCATCGCGGTCGGAGAATTCCCGTCATCCGCATGCGGGCGCTCTTCGAGGCCGCCGCGGGCGGGACGCCGGCGACGGCGCGCGTGCTCCTCACGCAGGGGCAGGGACGGGCGTTCGGGCTGCTGGTGGACGAGGTGCTGGAGATGGCCGAGGTGGATCCCGCGCGCATCGGGCCTCTGCCGGCCCTGGCCACGCTGCTTCCTCCGGCCTGTTTCCGAGGGCTGTTCGCCCGGCAGGACCGCCTGGTCCTGCTGGTCAGCGAGGAGGGGCTGGGGGGGCTCGACGAGGTGGTCCAGTTCTATGCGGCGAGCGCCTGAGCACGGCTCGCCCCAGCGCAGCGGATGGCATGGCGCGGACGGATGCCCTCACCCCGGACGCGACGCAGGCGGAGGCGTCGGTCCTGATGTTCCTGCTCGCCGGCAAGCAGTTCGCCGTCGGGGTGGACCGGCTCCAGCATATCCTGGAATACCAGGCGCCCACCCGGACGCCCCGGCGCCCGCCCTATGTTGACGGCATCATCCAGCACAAGGGACGCGTCCTGCCCCTGGTGAGCCTGCGCAGGCGCCTGGGCGTGGAGGGGGCGGGCCCCGAGCATCCGGCCATCCTCCTCCTGGCGGGGGTGGGCGCGGATGCCGTGGTGGGGCTGACGGTGGATCAGGTGGTGCGCGTGCTGTCGCTGCCGGCGGACAAGGTGCTCCTGCCGCCGCCCCGGGTCTTCGGCATCCGGGCGGAGTTCATCCGGGCGGTGGCGAATGCCGGCGGGCGACCGGTGGTGTGGCTGGACGAGAGGAAGCTGCTCACGTCGGCGGAGCCCATCACGCTGCTCGCCTAGCCTGCCGTACCTGAGGCGCCGGGTCGGCGGCGGCCCGCGCCTTCGCCGAGGAGGATCGGATGGCCGCTCGGATCCTGGTGGCGGACGACAGCGTGACGATCCAGAAGGTGGTGGAGCTCACCTTCAGCAAGGAGGACTTTGTCCTGCTCCAGGCCCGGAGCGGCGAGGAGGCGATCCGCAAGGCCAAGGCGGAGCGACCCGACCTGGTGCTCCTGGATATGGTGATGCCGGACAAGAACGGGTACGAGGTGTGCGCCGCCCTGCGGGCGGAGCCGATGCTGCGCTCGGTGCCCATCATCCTGCTCACGGGAACGTTCGAGGCCTTCGACAAGGACAAGGGGATCCAGGCTGGCGCGAACGATTTCGTCACCAAGCCGTTCGAGTCGCAGCTCCTGGTGAGCAAGGTGAAGCAGTTGCTGTTCGCCAGGACGGTGGACATGGGCGCGGCCCCCGCGTCAGCCGCGGGAGCGGGGAAGGCGGTGCCACCCACGCTCGCGCCGCCGAAGGAGGTGCCGCGCCCGGCTTCTCAACCGCCGGCCCCGCCTTATGCTGCTCCTGGCCCCCCGCCGTCCGGGATCACCCCCCGGCCGGCGCCCGCGCCGTCCGCGGCCGCCCGTCCGCCGCTCCGGC
>JBBIQE010000141.1:0-8547 GCA_037442485.1 Methylomirabilis sp. (SeqCode) | reverse complement strand
CACCAGGCGGTTCAAGGTCTCGGCGCTGGTGAGCGCCTGCTCGTACTCCGCGTCGTTTCTGGGCGTGTGGAGCTGATAGAGATCGATATAGTCGGTCCGGAGGCGGCGGAGCGAATCCTCCACCCGCTGCGCCAGGAACGGTCCGGTGAAAATCTTCTGCCACCGCCCGGCCTCGTCGTTGAGGTTGCCGCCCTTGGTGGCGATCACCACCTGGGCGCGGCGCCGGCCGAAGGCCCGGGCCAGCAGCTCCTCGCTGTGGCCCATCCCGTAGACATCCGCCGTGTCGTAGAAATTGATCCCCTCGTCGAAGGCCGCCTCCAGCGCCCGGATGGAGTCCCGGTCGTCGGCCTCTCCCCAGCCGACCGCCAATCCGCCCAGCGCTGCCGGCCCTCCGATCGCCCAGGCGCCAAACCCCACCTCGCTCACCTTGATCCCGGTTTTTCCGAGTGTCCTGACTCGCATTGGTTTCTCCCGACCAGACCCGTCGTGGTATGAAGGGGCATGCTCCGCTGGCTGCGTTCCCTGTTCCCTCGGCCTACCTCTCCCCCAGCAGGGCGTTCACCTTCCGCATGACCTCGAACGCGTCGGCCACGTACAGGACGTCGGCCTTTCCCCGGGCCCAGCCGCAGTGGGGATCCAGGTTGACGGCTCGGCGTTCACTGATGAACCGCCAGCCGACGACGTGCGGCTCTTCCCCGTGGCAGCAGGTGGACAGGCCCTTGGGATGGCGCGGGGTGGCGCCCGTCTGCCCGATCTGGTTCAGGTGGGTCATGAAGGGCAGGACCGTCTGGCCTTCGCCCGTGAGATCCACCAGCGACTTGCTGCCGCCCAGGGACGCCTGGCTCTTGCGGAGGAAATCCAGGATCAGCGCCGCGGCCTCCGCCGCGTGCACCTTGCCGTCCGCCTGCGTCTTGGTCCACCCGGCCCCGGCCACGAAGAGCAGCTCGGCATCGGGCCGGATCGTCTGCTGGTCGGCCGGAGGAGCCTGGACGCCCGTCACGCTCGTCCGCTTGCACCCGTCGGGTAGATCCACCGGCACGGCCTCCACCGAGGCCATGCCAGGCTCACCCTTCCACGGGGCGTGACAGCCGGGATCCAGCACGATGATCCACGGGCGCTGCGCCCGGGTCTGCACCGCCTCCATCCGTTGGCGATAATACCAGCGCGTCACACGCGGTCCGCCGGCATCCCCTGAAAGCCCCGTGACATGCGTGTCCACCCGGCCCCCCAGCCGCTGGGCCACGCCGGGCAGGACCCGGCACCAGCGCGACGTCCCCGCCGCGATCACGAGTGTAGCCGCTGCCCTCTTGCACAGCGCTTCGGCCGCCGCCGCGTCGCTCGCGTAGCGCGGCAGCCCGAAATCCGTGCCGGACACGCCCAGGAACCGCGCCGCCCCGCAGGCAGCGGTGGCATTGGCCGCCGCCCCGACGTCCGCGCCGACCAGACCCACCACCAGGGGTGCCTCGCCCAGCGATTCCGCCAGCGCCTTGGCTGCCCCCAGGGCCTCCAGGGCCGGCTCGGCCAGAGAACCGTCGGACTCGGTGTGGGCCAGGAACAGAATGGTCTCCATGAGTCTCCTCAGCTTTCAGCGGTCCGCACAAAAACCGGCAGCGACAGGGAAAAACAACCCCGCCTCTCGGCTCGCGGCTCCCAGCCCCGACTCTCAGCTCTCCCGGATCCAGGCGACGATCTCGCGGGCGATCTCGTCGGCCGAGAGATCCTTGACCACCCGCGTCTCGCGCCGCCGGCTGGGCAGCGCCACGCTGGCGAAGGCGAGGCCTTCGGCTCCGACCTTGGCCGGCCTGGCCTTCTGGAGCGCCGGCATCACGATCCGCATGTTCGCCATGCCGACCTGGGGGTTGTTGGGCGGCTCGGGCAGAGAGCCGGTGGCCCAGCCCAGGACCGCCGGGGGCCCCGCGCAGGTCGAGACCTGGTGCTTCCCGCCCTCGATCCGCCCGAGGATCGTGAGCGAGCCGTCGGCGCCCACCGTCAGCCTGTCCACCCCCTGAAACTGATCCACGATTCCGAGGCGTTCGCCGACCATCTGGAGCGTAGCCCCGGCGCCCCGCGAGGCGGACTCCCACCCGTCGAAGAGCAGCAGACGCGAGCGTTCCAGGCCGGGGATCGCCTGGATGGCCTCCGCGAGGATCGCGGCAACCTCGAAGGCATCCGTGAATCCGCCGGCCGGCCCATCCACGGCGACCAGATCGAAGGGCACTTTTTGCGCCACGGTCATCATCACCTGCTGGAGCTTGGCCTTGGGCCCGAGGCTCACCAGCCAGACCTTGCTCCCCGGCGCGCTCTTCGCCAGGTGCGCCGCCTCGTACAGGGCGTGCGCCGCCCAGGGATCCAGGACCGCTGGCAACATCAGCTCGTTCTTCAGGGCTGGACCCGAAGGGCCGGTCACCGGCTCCCGGGTCTGGAGGGGATCGGGAACGATGGAGCCGCAGACGACAATCTGGTTACCAGTGGACATGTATCACCCCCTGAAGGCGTACGAACGTACGAGGGTACGAGAGTACGCGCCAGCCCCGTACCTTCGTCCGTTCGTACACCCGTACGGTTTAGTTTTCTGCGGAGTGCAATCCCTCGGTTCCCGCCCGGAATTCGATGTTGGTGCGTTCGGGATCGTCCGGGCGCCGCTGGGAGCAGTTCCACAGGCACGCCCCGCAGTGGACGCACTTCTCCCGGTCGAAGGCGGGCACGCCTTTCTCCCCCGGCGTGATGGCCTGGCCCGAGCAGGCCTCGATGCAGATCCGGGTTTCGCACTGCTCGCACAGGGAGGGGTAGACGAAGACGACGTGGTCGGCATAGCCGGGGGGCGCCTGCACCTTCCCGCCCAAAAGCAGGGCGTCCTGGTGCGAGACCAAAAGCTTTCCGTCGTAGGGGATCGCCGGCCAGCCGCACCGCTCCATCAAGGCATCGTGAAGGCCCTGGCCCCGCGCGCCGCACTCCTCGCGGAGCCGCGCGATCTCGTGGGCGGGAATCTTCCCCCGGTAGTACTCCTCCGCCGTCGGGACCCGGGTGTGGGGCGGCGGGGGGTCGCCGGGGATCGCCAGCTTTCCGCCCGTGAGACCGGCCAGCCCCATGCCAGGAGCCCTGTCAGCACGCCCCGCTGGAATCCGTTCCGCGCCCTCTCGGCCACCCGCGCCTCGACCTCGACCCAACTTTCGCGCCGCCGCCTCACATAGGCCTGCTCCAGATTCTCCCGCGTGAAGGGCTTGCCTTCCTTCAGGAGTCCGACGACACCCTCGGCCAGCAGCACCCCCGTCGTCCAGGCCTCATCCACGCCCGATCCCATAAGGACGTTGGTGCTGCCCGAGCCCTCGCCGATCCGCGCGTACCCGTCGCCAACCAGATGCGGCTCGCCCCGCCTGCCCGACTCCTGGAGCGTCTTCGCCCCCCAGGAGCGGAGGCGTCCCCCCTCGAGATAGCGCCACAGATACGGATGGAGCATCCAGTGCTGGAGATACCGGTAGGAGGTGCGGACGGGGCTCTCGAACCACGACGGGACGAAGATCCCGACCGAGGCCACCCGGTCCGGGTACACGTACATGAAGCCGAAGATCTCGGGCTCGGGATACCCGAACGTGTGCAGGACGGTGCCCGGTGGAAGGTCCACGTCCTCCCGCAGGTCCACGACCATCTTGGCGCCGACAGCCCAGTCGCGCCGATGATGCCCCGCCGGCAGGCCATAGTGCTCGTCAATCTGCCGGCCGACCGGGCCGACCGGGCCGTCGCCCACGACGGTCAGCGCGGCCCGGACATCCATTCCGGGCATGAATCCCGCCCCGGGGTTTCCCTGCCGGTCCGTTCCCTGATCAATCAACCGGACCCCGACCACGCGCTCCTTCTCGATGAGCGGGCCGGCCACTGGCGTTCCAGGCCAGACCTGCACCAGCCCCGACGCCATCAGCTTGGCGCCCACCCACTGCGTAAACTGGCCGATGGAGAGGAGGAGTCCGCCTTCCTTGCGGAGGAACGGCGGGATGTAGGGCAGGCGGAGTGCATCCCGCTCGTAGGGAAGCGCGAAACGGAGGGCGCGGATGAGCCGGTCGGCCAGGCGGAGCGTCCCCGACCGCCGGCTGGCCCCGTGAGGATCCAGGAGGTAGAGCAACCGCTCCTCCGTGACGGCGGTGGCCATGGGAATTTCGGCCGGATCCAGGTCCGGGAACGTGGCACGGATTCCCCGGGCCCGCGTGACCACGCCCGAGACGCCGAAGGCGATGTCGTCCGCCCGCTCGTAGCACACCACCTGCGGCGGGAGGCCCGGCATAGTCCGGCTCTCGGCGAGCGGGCTGCCGTTTCCCCTGACCAGATTGCGCGACAGCGTGGTAAGGAAACCCCCCACCGCCGGACCGAAGCCGACACAGACAATGTCCACGTCCATCGTCTGGCGATCCACGACAAGCGATTGAGGTTGGGCGGGCGGTTCTCCCATTCGCTCTCCTGCCCCCCCACCCTCGCCCTCCCCCACGCACGGGGGGAGGGGAAATGAAAAAGGTGCGAGGCCTGGGTCACTCAGGCCTCGGCGCTCGGGGCTCGGCTCAGTCCACCCGGAAGCGAGATCCGGGTACCCCTTGGGTGGCGATAGCAAACCTGCGTTCCAATCTCTGCGGTTGGCTCACGTCTGGTTTCATCGCTATCGCTTCGCAAGCGTTCAGCCCGGGCCGTTGTGCCGAGTCGGCCTCTTCCCCCGTCGTCATTCCGGCGGAAGCCGGAATCCAGAGCGGCGGGGATTCTGGACCCCGGCTTCTGCCGGGGTGACAACCTGGGATACCGCCCGAGGTTGAACGTTTACCTCGGCTCTTCGTCCTTGGTTCTTTGTTCCCGGCGCTCTGTGCTCGGCTCGCGGCCACCCACGCTCTCGCGCGGGTACCCGGCTCTCTATTGCGGATAATCCAGCGCCTCGGGGATCAGGACCGTGGTGAGGGCGGCGGCGGCGCGATCCTTGGCCAGCCGCGCGCCGGTGAGGCAGCCGTCCAGGCGCACGCGCAGCCGGACGAACTGCTCCAAGCCATCGAACCGGACGCACGGACCGGCCTTGGGAGGGTGCGGTCCCCTGGCGGCCGTCCCTTCCCTGGAATCTTTCGCGGGACCAGGCACGCGCCAGTCCAGGGCGTCCAGCTCCCCCAGCCCGCAGGCTGTCCCGCACCCCTCGCAGGTCGCCTCGAGCTGGGCGTCCATCCACTTGTGCCCGAGGAAGCCCGGGCAATCCTCCGTGATCCCGTAGCCGCCCATGAGGCTCACGGCCTCGCGCATCATGCTGGCCCCGTGGCCCGTGTTCCACAGCTTCACGGCCGGGCAGAGAACGTTCGCCAGGGAATCGAGGACCAGGAACCGCACCAGGGGATCGGACTCCAGGGCGGCGCATCGGGCTGCGTCCCGCTCGCCCGCAGGTTTGGCAGAGAGCGTCACATACTCCAGGGCGTTCGCCTGGATGCGCCGTAACGCCCGGAGCTGGGCCGTCCCGCCCGCGAGGCCCTGCGTTTCGAAGACGGCGTCCTTCTGCCGCTCCAGCGGGTCCAGCTCGTCGAAGAGGCGCGCGGCCGCAACGCCCAGGGAGGCGCCGGCCTCGCCCGCGGCCCAAACATCCACCAGCCGGTGCAGGCTATCCTCGCGCTGCTGGAGGCCCAACTCGTACCGGGGGGAGCCCGGCGCCACCCTCTCGCCCCCGCGGAAGCGGCCGCGCTGGTAACGGATGATGGGCTCCACGGCCGAGAGCAGCTTGGCCGAGGTCATGAGCCCCACCGTCACCCGCGTGCGGCGGAAGACCGCCTCGATCACCTCGCGGTGGCTGTAGCGGGGGACGATGACGCCGTCCTTCACCGTGTAGCCGCCGACGATGCGGCCGGCGGGCACGCGGAGGCTGAACACCGGATCGGCCGTCGAGGAGAGCTGGTGGACCAGCTTGCGGGTGGGTGTGCCGCGATCGAAGGCGCCGGGATCCGTCTCCTCCAGGATCACCTTGCAACTGCCCTTGATCCGCGGATCGGCCGAATCCACGGCGGCGGTCACGAAGTTCGCAAAGGCCATGTTGGTGATGAAGCGCCCCCGCTTGTCCACCTGGAGGATGGGCTCTTGCCCCTCCGCCCACTCCGCGACCCGCACCTTGCCGGAGAGTAGCCCGGTCTCGACCCCGACGTAGGGCAGGGGCTCGGTCAGGGCGAAGGCGCCGCGCCACTGCGGCCGGTCCTCGCCCGGCGGGGGCGGGACGGCGCGGCGCAGGTACGTGTCCCGCTGCTCCGGCGTGTCCCGCTCGTGGATGGGGGCCAGGGCCAGGTTCCCCGCCAGGCTGCAGATGGCCGCCCCGCCGTCCACCCAGGACAGCTCGAAGGCGATCAGGGCCAGGGCCAGGTTCTTGGGGCCGGCGATATATCCCCCCTGCTCGGGGTCCATGAAGGCCGCCGTGATCCCCGCATCGTCGAAGGCCTTCAGGAGGGCGGCCTTCTGCTGCGTCCACTCGTGGGCCTTGCGCCCCCCCTGGGCGACCAGGCGGGCCACGGGGCCCCGGGCGACGGATCGGGCCGACTGCACCAGCATCTGGACGTCGTACCGGTCGGCGAAGCGGCAGAGGATCTGGCGCACGTCGTCTCCCGGCAGGGTGCGCAGCCTCTCCACGGCCGTCTCCTCCTCGCGCACGTCGCGCGTCCAGGCGAGCCTATCCGAGCCGTATGCGGGGCGAATCCTTGGCCCACAGTTGGCCTCGCGGGCCGTCCGGGCAGGCGAGGCGGAGGGTCCCCTCGGCCCCCTCCGATGCATGCCCTCCCGGATGCGACGAGACCCGTCGCGGGCGCCGCCAACCATACCACCGGGTCAAGGCCATTCCGAGCCCACAATGGGCTTTGTCATTAAGACCAGGAGCATCGGGAGGTTCCAGAGGCCATCGGCCGGGCGGCCCCCACCCGGCTGACCCGACCCCGGGACCAATGAGGCGGTCTTTCGATCCTCCGCCGGTTTGCCCTTGACTGCATCCGCCGACGGTGAAAGCATTCTACCCGCTCCGCGACCGGGCCTGCGGAGGCATCACCGGAATGGGGTCTTTGGCAACGCCCGAGTTGGGCGGATCGTGTGGAAGGGGGTGGTGACGCCAGGGGCAGAACGCAGGGAAAGGAGGAGGCACCGCGCGGATACTGCCGTCACAACGGGGGTAGGCGCATTCCGACGGGGGCGCGCCTGACACCAAGGGGAGAGTCAACATGAAACGCGTCCAAGGACTTATTGCCATGATCGCCATCCTTTTGGTTGCCGCGGCCCTCCCGGCCTGGGCCGGCGCGAAGGTGGCCGAGGTGAAGATCGGCGCCGTCCTGTCGCTCAGCGGCGCCGCGGCCAACCAGGGGAACCAGACCAGGGCCGGGGCCATCATCGCCGCGGACGAGATCAACGCCAAGGGGGGCATTCCGGCACTGGGCGGGGCCAAGATCAGGCTGATCTTCGGCGACTCGCAGAGCAAGCCGGACGTGGGGGCCTCTGAGACCGAGCGCATCATCCAGCGCGAGAACGTCTCGGTCCTTTTGGGGGCGTACCAGAGCGCCGTGACCATCGTGACCACCGAGGTGGCCGAGCGGTACAAGACCCCCTGGCTGGTGACCGGCTCCGTGGCGGACAAGATCACCGAGCGGGGCTTCAAGTATACCTTCCGCCCGAACAACAAGGCCGTCTACGATGCCAAGGAGCAGCTCCAGGCCATCAAGACCCTCACCCAGGAGACGGGCAAGGGTCCCAAGACCATTGGCATCCTGGTGGAGGGCACGGACTGGGGGAAGTCCCACGCCGCCAACGTCCGCACCCAGGCCAGGCAGATGGGTTACGAGATCGTCTTCGACGAGGCCTACTCCCCCGGCACGGTGGATTTCTCGGCCCAGATCCTGAAGATCCGCTCGCGGAAGCCCGACGCCCTGATCATCGCCATGTACACCCCGGATCACATCGTCTTCTCGAAGCAGATCTACGAGGGGAAGCTGGACCTGCCCTTCGGGCTGCACTCGGTGGGCGCCGGGTCCGAGGACCCGAACTTCTACAAGGCGGTGCCGCCGGAGTCGGTCAACTACATGTTCGTCCAGGAGGACTTCCAGATCGACATCACCGAGGTGGCCGACTGGACCAAGCCCATTGACAAGAAGTTCACGGAGATGATGGGCTATCCCATCACCAGCTACGGGTCCCAGGGCTACTCGGCCATCTGGACGATCTACGATGTCCTGCAGCGAGCCGGCTCCATTGACAAGGAGAAGATCCGCGAGGCCTTCACGAGGACCAACATCGTGAGCGGCCCCGCGCTGATCATGGGCTGGCAGCGGATCGCCTTCGACAAGGACGGCCAGAACGTGGACGCCCACGGGGTCATCTCCCAGAACCTCAAGGGGAAGCGGACCACCATCTGGCCGGTGGCCAACCGCCCCAAGGGGGTGAAGCCCGTCTGGCCGATCCCCGCCTGGAAGGACCGCTAAGCGGGGCGCCCGTTTCACCCTGCCGGATCGCCCCTCGGATCGCCGGACCTCGTCGAAACCGGGCCGACCTTGCTCCGGGTCGTCGGCCTGCGGCCTT
>JBBIQE010000140.1:0-8590 GCA_037442485.1 Methylomirabilis sp. (SeqCode) | reverse complement strand
ATCCGATGGATGTCGGCCGGGCTTCGTCGCCGAAGCGCGTCGGTGACCGCGATGGCCAGGGTATTGGCAATGCGCTCGGCCTCTTCCCGCACCTCGCGCTGGTGCACCTCGCTTTCCCGGCGAAGGGTCACGAGGGCAAAGATCACCAGCACCAGGAGGAGCGGAATCAGCACCCACAGGGTGAGCTTGGCCCCGAGCCTCATCGGGCGCCCCCTTTTGGCGGCGCGGCGTGCCGATACCCTGTCGAGAGGAAGCTGTTCCCCATAGGGACCACCGCACGGATCCGCACAAGACTCGCCCGACGATTCAGCACGTTCGGTCTCTTCGTGCTCCACTATAGTCGAAATGTCCCATCGCCGCAATCCTCCCGACACAGATGTCCCCGGACGGGCAAAATGCCCCATCAACATTTCCCGTCCCGCTCTCACATCGGGAGCCCGCGCCTCAGTCAGTGTCCCAGCCACATGCGGGCATCTCATTACCTCCCACGAGAGGCATGTTAGGCTATGCTGCGCGTCCAAGCACCGGCCTCATCCCTTCCCCGCGCCAGGAGGAGAAACGAAATGGGAAACGGCTGGATATGGGAAGTGGCTGCCGACCTGCGTGCCCTGGGTCTTTCCCCGGGGCCCGCCCCCACGCTGCCCGAGGGGGCGCCACCCCCGGACGACGTCCTGGACCGCTGGGCCCGCGCGGCCGCCCTCGCCGAGCCTCCCGTGCGCGCCGCGGCGATCTGGGCCGTCCGCGAGGCGGCACGGGCCAACGGGCTCCTCCCCGCCTCGATCCAGGAGCTGCATGCGGCCCGGGGCCGAGGCGAATGGGGCGGCCGGACGGTCCCCGCCATGAACCTGCGGGGCTGGACCTACCAGAGCTGTCGGGCGGCCTTCCGGGCGGCGCGGAAGCGGGGGGCGGACCTCCTGATCTTCGAGCAGGCGCCGGTGGAGATGGTCTACGCGGACCAGCGGCCGGCCGAGTACACGGCCGCTGTGCTGGCCGCGGCCCTCCGCGAGGGGCATCGGGGGCCTATCCTCCTCCAGGGGGATCATGTCCAGGTGAACGCCGCTGCCTACGCCAGGGATCCGGCCGGCGAGAGCAGGCGGCTCCGCGACCTGATCCGCGCGCAGCTCGCGGCGAGCTTTTACAACATTGACGTGGATGCCTCCAGCGTGGTGGACCTGTCGCACCCGACCCTGGTCGAGCAGCAGCGGCTGAATGCCGAGCTCACCGCCCGGTTCACCCGGAGCATCCGCGACCTCCAGCCGGCCGGGGTCACCGTCTCCATCGGGGCGGAGATCGGCGAGGTCGGCGCCCACAATACGACGCCGGACGAGTTGCGGGCCTTCATGGCGAGCTACCGGCCGGCCCTGGAAGGCGCGGGGGGCGGCACGGGCGTGAGCAAGGTGAGCGTCAACTCCGGCACGCATCACGGGGGACGGGTCCTCCCGGACGGCCGCCTGGCAGAGGTCAGCGTCGCCGTCGACACCCTGGCCGAGATCTCGCGGGTGGCCCGGGAGGAGTTCGGCCTCTCGGGGGCGGTCCAGCACGGCGCCTCCACGCTTCCCATGGAGGTCTTCTCCCGGTTCCCGGAGAGCGAGACGGTCGAGATCCACCTGGCCCTGGGATTCAACAACCTCATCTTCGACCACCCGCGCCTCCCCGAGGCGGTGAAGCAGGAGATCCCATCCTACGTCTTTACCCACCACGCCGGCGAGAGGAAGCCCGGCCGGACCGACGCCCAGTTCCTCTACACCACGCGGAAGAAGGCCTGGGCGGGCGTGAAGGAACGGTTCTGGGACCTGCCCGCCGACATCCAGGAGGCGATCATGCTCTCGCTGGAGGAGATGTTCGACCGGATGTTCGCGCGGCTCAATGCCGGGGGCACGCGCGAGCTGGTGGCCCGCTTCACCCGGGCGCCGGCTCTCGCGGTCCCGCTTCCCCCGGCGCTGGCCGAGGCGCTGGCAGGCTGATGCCTCCTCGCTGAGGTTCCGGCCACAGGGGGACGCCTCCGGGAGGCGCGAGGACTCAGCGGCATGCTGGGGGGCAATGGGTCCGCGGCCATCATGCCTGCCAGCGCGCTTCACTCCAGGGCTCAGACCACAAGGGTCGGAGGCGGTATCCTTCCGAGCGCAAGATGGAATCCAATGATCCGGCATCCCGGCCCTACGACGTCATCG
Organism: Methylomirabilis sp. (SeqCode); assembly: GCA_037442485.1. Taxonomy (GTDB): domain Bacteria; phylum Methylomirabilota; class Methylomirabilia; order Methylomirabilales; family 2-02-FULL-66-22; genus 2-02-FULL-66-22. The sequence goes on along the minus strand of JBBIQE010000140.1, from coordinate 6,419 downwards.
GCCTCGGCGTGAACGCCCTCGACCTCATCGCCGTCATCGACGGCTATCCCGAGCCGGACACCAAGGTCCAGGTCCAGGAGTTCGACGTCCAGGGAGGCGGGGTCGTGGCCACCGCCATGGCCGCCTGCGCGCGCCTGGGGCTCCGGACCCGCTACATCGGCAAGGTCGGAAGCGACTTCCGGTCGCGCCTCGCCCTGCGCACCCTCTCGCGGGAGGGGATTGACATCCGCCACGTCCTCCGGGTCAAGGGCAGCCCCGGCCAGGTGAGCCTGGTCCTGGCGGACCGGACCACGGGGGCGCGGACCCTCTTCTTCCGCCGGCCGGAAAGTTACGCCATCCGCCCCGGGGAGCTCCACCGCGAGGCGCTCACGGCCGGGCGGCTGCTGCACGTGGACGGGATTGATGCGGCCGCGGCCCTTCGGGCCGTGACCTGGGCCCGCCAGGCCGGGATGCGGGTGACCATGGATGGGGAGCGGATCGTCCCGGGGATCGAAGACGTCTGGCCCCGCGTGGACGTGCTCGTCTGCAACCCGCCCTTTCTCGCCAGCGCGAGCCGGTGCGAAAGGCACAGGGAGGGCCTGCGCGTCCTGGCGAATCGCGGCCCCTCCCGCGTGGCCGTCACGCTGGCCGAGGAGGGGGCGCTGGGGCTGGAAGGCGGCCGCTACGTCCGCGCCCCGGGATTTCGCATCCAGGCCGTGGACACCAACGGCGCGGGAGACGTCTTCCACGGGGCCTGCGCCTTTGGCGAGCTTCGCGGCTGGCCCTTCGAGTGGGTGCTCACCTTCGCCAGCGCTGTGGCGGCCATGAAGTGCCGCCATTTCGGCGGCCGCCGGGGCATCCCCCGCCTCCCCGAGGTGGCGGAATTCCTCACGTCCCACGGCCGCGCGGACATCGCCCGGAGGCTGGGCTGAGGACCTCGAGAATTCCTTGGAGACGAATATCGGCAGACCCCGCCTTGACGAGGGGCCGGCTTCCATTCTGACAGGGCGTCGGCTGCGCGTTCGCGTGGAACCAGCTCCGATGCGCGATTCTATCGGGATTATTTGAGTTCAGGGACCCGAAGAATTACGTGGAGCGGTCCGAGCGTTCTCTCGCCAATGTCAAAGGAGTTTGCATGCGTGTTCCCCGGATACCCGCCGAAGGCGCGGACCCGCCAGGGGGAGTCCGCGATGAACGGCTGGTCGTACTCGAGCGTGTATTCCTGCGTGCCGCCGGTGGTAAGCAGGACATTGGCCGCGAGCTTCTTGCGGTACGGTGCGAAGAAGGGGCTGTCTTTGGATCCGTTATCGTACCACTGCAGGCTCATCCCGTAGTTGAAGCCGCTCTCCGGATCGCTGCCGATCAGGGGAATCCCCGTGACGTTCCACCCCTCCTTCTTATTCTTCGGCGTGAAGTCCGGGATGCCCGGCTTGTTCCGCATGAATTCCGGCCGGGCGGGGACGGCAGAGGCAGGCGGTTTTTCCAGGATGGCAGGGGGAACCGGCTCGGCTGCGCGCGAGCGCGTGGCGAGGGCCACAAGTCCGAGCAGACCGAGGAGGATCAGACCCTAAGGCTGGCCGTCCCGGGCGGGCCTACCGTCGGGATCAGACTCGGGGGGAGGTCGTCATCCGCGCGGGCTGCTTCGGCCGTTGCGGGCTTCGGAAGTCGAATCACGCTGCCCGGAGGCACATCCTCCTCCTGTTTCCAGGTCGGCGCCGGATCGCGCTGCAGCCGCGCGCGTGTCGAGCCCGGATTTTTCCACGCCAAGATGGCCAAGCGCGCAACGAGAAACACCCGCAGGTCTTTTCCTTGGCGAACCGGGGCCACATGATTCCCACTGGAACCCGGCTTCTTGATGCCAAAGCCCAGCCAGCCCTGTCCGCCGCAGGCGGATTGGCGAGCGTGGCGAGAGAACGGCAACGTTCCGGTCAAGCGGATTTCACGACGGCGAGGGTTTCCGCTTGCGCCAAGAGCCGCCTGCCGATCTCGTCGCAGAGCAGGTAGCCTTTCGGTGTCAGGCGCAAGGTGTCCCCCTCCAGCACGGCCATCTCGGCCTGGAGCAGCCAGCGCACCGTGTCCCCCTGACAGGCTGCGAGGTCGGAACCGAAGTCCGACTCGAGTCGGACCAGGTCTATTCCGCTGCTGCGGAGGCCCAGGAAGATTCGCTCGCTCACCAGTTCGCGCAGACCGAGATGCTCCTCGGACTGGATGGGGAGAGCGCCGCCCCTCAGCCGGCCGACGTATCTTGCGAGATCCGCCGCGTTCCACCACCGGCGGCCCCTCCTGCCGTCGCTTGCTTTCCAGAAGGAGTGCGCGGAAGGGCCAAACCCGAGGTAGTGCTCGTGGGACCAGTAGGTGCAGTTGTGCCGGCAGCGGAATCCCGGCCGGGCGTAGTTCGAGACCTCGTAGTGCTCGTAGCCCTGGGCACCGAGCAGCTCCATCGCCCGCTCGTACATCTGCGCCTCGATCTCGGTGGGGTTCACCCGGACCTTGCCTGCCTGCACCAGGCGGGCAAGGGGCGTGCTCTCCTCGACGATCAGGCTGTACGCCGCGATGTGCTGCGGCGCCAGAGTCACCGCGGTCCTCAGGTTCTCCTCCCACTCGGCCAGACGCTGTCCCGGGATCGAATAGATGAGATCGAGGCTGATGTTGTCGAATCCGGCCGCGCGAGCCAGCTCGACGGAACGGAGCGCCTCTGTCCTGTCGTGGATGCGACCGAGCGCTTTCAGCTCGCGATCCTGAAAGGACTGGATCCCCACGCTCAGCCTGTTGATCCCGAGCGACCGGTATCCCCGCAGCGTCTCTCTGGTGACCGTGCCGGGGTTCGCCTCCAGCGTCACCTCGGCATCCGGCGCGATGCGGAAGCTTCGGTGAAGCTGCGCCAGGATGCCCTCGATCTGTCCGGGGGCGAGCAGGGACGGCGTCCCGCCGCCGAAGAAGATCGTCTGGAAGGCGGCCTCGCCGTGGGAATCCTCATAGAGGGCGATCTCACGGCTCAAGGCCGCCAGGAAGACCTCCACCCTCTCGGTGTCGGTCACCGAGTAGAAGTCGCAGTAGAAACACTTCCGCTCGCAGAAGGGGATGTGAACGTAGAGCGAGGCCACAGGCAGAATTCTCCTGAAAGGGGGCCAGGCTTGCGTAAGTGCGTAAGTCCCGAACCCGAAAGCGGGCGGACCGGGATGAGCGAACGTGGCTACCCCTTGGGGCGGGTCAGGCGGGACCAGTCCACGAGCCGGCCGCGCCCCAGGCGATCCATCCTGAACTCCGGTGACAACGGCTCGATCCCGACCGCGTCGAATCCGGGCACGCCAGACCGGTCCCCGGCCGGCACCAGGTACATCTTCCCCATCCGCTTCTCATCGAGGTAGCACAGCTCTTCCCCACGGTCCAGCCCGAAGGCCCGGCACAAACTCCGCTCCTCCTTCTCGTCGGCACCGCACAAACGGAACCGCCCCGCCAGCATCGGGCTCACGATCAGCTCGTGAGCCTCCCCGATCCCGATCACCACGAAATGCCCGTGCCGACGGCATGGGCCAAATGCCTGCCCTGGGCACACCTCCTGAGGCGTTCCGGGGACCCCGAGGCGCAGGACCATGGGATTCTTCACCCGGAGCTGCCCGAATTGCCGGCCAGGCAGCACCCGGTCCAAGATCGGAACGATGTACTCCAGATCCGGCAGCTCGAGCATGACAACTCCCCGGGCTATCGTTGCCGGGGACGGATGCGGCGGCTGCGGACGTTGTGGATGTGGACGTGCATTCCGGGGTGGATGGTGGCTGTGGCCTCGCCAATCGGCTCCCCGTACTTGACCACGATCGCGCCGGGGCGGATTCGCGTCAGGGCAAGCTTGTGATTGGCTGGTATGGGGTCAAGGATGAGAATGCGGCGCACGCGTCCCTGGACGCGAACGTCCACACGGCTCGCCGGGTCAAGATCTCGCAGGGCCACCGCAACGTTATCCTGAGGATGAATGATCAGCGCGGCCGGTTGCTTCCCCGGCCTCATACGAAGGGCCCCCGCGTGTAAATGTCCACCAGGTGATCGTAGCCTGTCCGCTCGGCCCTCGCCAGGCGACCGCTGGCCACCTCGAGGACCGTTCGGAGGACCCGCGTGCCCGCTGCCGTCAGGGTTTCTCCACGGGTCAGCACGTCGCTCACACCGACATCGATGTGCTGCCGGAGATGCCGGCAGGTTGCCGCATTTCCGCTGACCTTCACGACCGGCGCGAGAGGAAACCCCTGCGGGGCGCCCCGGCCCGTGCTGAAGACCAGGACCTGGGCCCCCGCCGCCACGAGGCCGGTGAGCGCCTGGGGCTCGAATCCGGGCCCGTCCATGATGAAGAGGCCCGGCCGCGACGGGCGCTCCGCGTAATCCAGGACACCGGTGATGGGCGCCGACCCCGTCTTCGACACCGCCCCCAGCGACTTCTCCTCGATGGTCGTGATGCCGCCCCGGATGTTGCCGAGGGAGGGCTGTCCGCCCAGCATGTCTCCTCCGGCCGCCAGGGCCCGCCGCTGCATCGCCATGGTGATCCGGCCGATCGCCCGCGCGACCTGCCGGTTCGCCGCCCGCCGAACCAAAAGATGCTCTGCGCCCAGGAATTCCGTCGTCTCGCCGACGATCACGGTGGCGCCCCGCGCCACCGGCGCGTCCACCATCCTGCCGACGGCCGGGTTGGACGCGAGCCCCGACGTCATGTCCGAGGCCCCGCACTTGATCCCGACGACAAGCCGGTCCACTGCCGCCTGCCCGCGCCGGATGCGACGACAGTCTGCGATCAGGTCGCGGCAGGCCTCCCTTCCCCGTCTGACCGCCCGCGTGCTGCTTCCGATCGCCTGGATGTCTACCCTCGCCACCCGGCGTCGGCTTTTTCCAATCGCGTCGTGCAGGCCGTCCACATTCACGCCCTCGCACCCGAGGCTCACCAGGACGACGGCCCCCACGTTGCCGTTCGTCGCCAGACCGATCAGCGTCCGCTCGACTAGCAGCAGGTCCGATCGAAGCTGTCCGCAGCCCTGATGGTGCAGCAACGCCCTTGCCGAGGGAAAGCCCTCCGCGATCTGCTCTGCAACGTCGTTGGCGCAGGCCACCGCGGGCACGACCGCCACGTAGTTCCTCGCGCCCACATTGCCATCCGGGCGCACGTATACGGAAATCGTCCTCTCTGCCCTCCTGCTCTTCTCGCGGCCCTCGGCTCTCATCCCTCGACTCTTCGGCCGAAGATCTCCAGGGCGCCCGCCGGTCCGAGCCGGTCAATGGCCTCGGGCTCGCACAGCTCGATGACCGGGCCGGCGAAGATGCGGTGGCTCTCGATCAGATAGCGATGGACGGCGCAGCGGGCCGGGGGGCCGACCAGGAACACCGGCGTCTCCGCCGGAAATCCCGGGGCCCGGAAGTCGCGCACGCTCCGCAGGTCGTCGGCGGCGATGAGCGATCCGAGGAACCGCTTCCGCTCCTACCAGCGCGTCCGTATGAGGAGCTGCATGCACCGGGGCATGAGGAGCGCCCGGGTGAGCCCACCGCTCCTCCGGCAGAAAGTCGTCGGCTGCCTCGACCCGCAGCATCCCGGCCGCAAGCGCTTCGAGCCCGGCCGGGGCCGCCAGGTGCGGGGTCTGGACGCCCCCAGCTCGGATGGGATCGTGCGGAGGCCCAGCGCGTACGGAACCTCGTCCACAGAGACGCCGCCGTGCAGGAGCGCCTGGTCGACGTCGTGCCGCACCCCCGCCTCCGCGCACGATGGGACCCGGTCTTCGTCGTGTCCAGCACGCCGACTTGCCCCGAGGCCGCGCCGAAGACGGCCCCGTCCCGCAGCAGGTGCACCCGGCTGTTGGTGGTTCCGGAATCAATGGCGACCGCGGGGCGGCTGTGATCTGTCGGAGACGCTCCCGGGACCTTCAGGTGGACCAGCGTCTGTCGCATGGCCTCGATCGCCGGGGACTCCAGGGGAAGAAAGGGTGGGCGCGGCCAGGCACGGCACACCCCGCGCGTCTCCAGCCTGGCGGAGACCGCCACCATCCTCGAGCCGGCCTCGTACATGACGTCGCGGACGGCATTGAGCGTACCCTGGAGGGCGCGAGCGCCTGCGGGTTGTCGCCGGATTGCGCGGCATCCTGGAGCGGGCGACAGAGATCCGGAAGGCATTCCCGGCCCCGGGATGAAGGCCCGGATCCCGAGGACCGAAGCGGCCGCGCACATGACCTCCGTCCCCAGGACCACGTCGAAGTCCAGTCCCGCAGGGTGTGGAGGAAGTTGGTCAGGACCGGGATGTCGAAGCGGCTGTCCTTGACCCCGCGGAGGCCCACGCCGGCCAGCTCGCGCAGCCGCTCCGGCGGCGGGATCGTCCCCCGGAGCTTCTCGGCCATTCCCAGCCCCTCTCCGCGTCCTGCCCCGCCCGACCCTCACCCTGGCCAGTTCGGCCGAGCGTTCGACTGAGAGCGCGT
>JBBIQE010000139.1:0-8629 GCA_037442485.1 Methylomirabilis sp. (SeqCode) | reverse complement strand
CGTCCTGGCCGCGGCGCTGACATCGCGGGCCTGCCGGGGACGGTGATCCTCAGCGCGGGGACGGACGGGACCGACGGGCCCACGGAGGCCGCCGGGGCCGTCGCCGACGGGCAGACCTGCGCGCGGGCGCTCGCCGCGGGGCTCGATCCCCGGGCGGCCCTGGACCGAAACGACGCCTACCCCCTCTTCCAGAGGCTCGGGGACCTCCTCGTGACCGGCCCCACCCGGACCAACGTCATGGACGTCCGCCTGGTCCTGGTGGGATGACATGGGGACGTTGTTCGGATACTTCGGATTTGTCCCGATCGGTGGTCAGGAGAGTTTCAAGAGGGCCCGGATCTCCGGCGGGACCAGGTCGGTCACCGGCTCGCCCCGGGTGAGGCGGGTGCGGACCTCCGTGGCGGAGATGGCCGCGATGTCCCCGGGGAGCTGGATCACGCGGATCCGGCCGGCATACGGGGCGACCTCGGGCCGGGCAAGGAAGGCCGTCACGGCCTCGGGGGGATGGGGTGCGCGGTTGGCCGCGATGAACTCGCTCGCCCCAAAGAGCGCGCGGAGGGAAGCGGCCGGGTCGGCGTAATACTTCGGGTCGAAGAGGCGGGCCAGGGTGTCGAAGCCGACGAGAAACGCGAGGCGCGTTCCGGCAGGGTAGTGAGGTCGGATGGCCTCGCCCTTGTCCACGAACCGTCCGTGGCTGACCGCGGCCACGGAAAATGCCGGGCGCGACTCGGCGAAGCGGACGAGAAGGCCGAGGCGCCGCTCCAAGGGGAAGCCCTCCACCGGCTTGTCCACGTTGGCCCTGGCCAGGAGGAGGAGGACTTCGTCGGGCGGGAAGATACGGCTGGCCTCCTGAATGAGCCAGACGTGGGCCGTTGTCAAGGGATTGAAGGATGCAGACAGGCAGAGCAGGCGGCCCGCGCGGTCTCTGACTCCTCCCGGCGCGCGGCGCGCGAACGTCAGGCGCGGCGGCCCCGCGGGGTCGAGCCGCGCCAGCAGCTCCCGCATCGTCCTCTCGCCGTCGAAGTCCGGCCCCTGCCTCACGATCCCCCTTTGACCCGAACGGTTCGGTCTGACCGCAAAGCGGGCGACGCCCGCGAACACACCCCATCCTGACCTACCCCGGAGCAGGCCGCAAGGCATGGATCCTCACGGATTCAAGGCACGAAGCCCGGCGGGCGATCTCCCCTGCCAGCTTTCCCGTCCCGGAGTCGAGGATATCCGGTCGCGCCTCGCCGGTCAATGGCTGCGGGGACCGGACCACGGGATGGCGCCCCCGCAGCCGCCGTCCGGCAATGGCCGGAGGCGACAACGCTCCCCGAGGCCCCAAATCCGACGCGCAGTTGGCGGCTGGCGGGGGAATTTCGCCTTGACAAAGGAGGGTCGCCCCGGTACTTTCAATCTTTGCCTTCGCGGGGAAAGCCATGTTCCAGGGGTTGAGCGACAGACTCAACGAGATCTTCAAGCGGCTTCGCGGCTACGGGCGCCTCACCGAGGAGAACATCGCCCAATCGCTCCGCGAGGTCCGCCTGGCCCTGCTGGAGGCGGACGTCAACTTCAAGGTCGTCCGGTCCTTCCTCGAGCGGGTGCGCGAGCGGGCCGTCGGCCGCGAGGTGCTGGAGAGCCTGACACCCGGCCAGCAGCTCGTCCGGGTGGTTTACGAGGAGTTGACGGCCCTGATGGGTGGCGCGGCCAGCCAGCTCCGGTCGGCCGGCCAGCCGCCCAGCGTGCTCATGCTGGTGGGGCTCCAGGGGTCGGGGAAGACGACCACGGCGGGCAAGCTGGCGCGCCTGCTCGCCCAGAAAGGACGGCGGCCCCTGCTGGTGGCGGCGGACCTGCAGCGACCGGCCGCCCAGGAGCAGCTCCTCACCCTGGGGAAGGCCCTGGGGGTGGAGGTGTATCGTGCCGCGGGCCCCACGTCGGCCGTGGCCCTCTGCCGCGAAGCGGTGAGCCAGGCGCGATCGCGCCTGCTGGATCCCGTCATCCTGGACACGGCCGGGCGCCTGCACGTTGACGAGCCCCTGATGCAGGAGCTTCAGGCCATCAAGGCCGCGGTTTCGCCGACCGAGATCCTGATGGTGGTGGACGCCATGACGGGGCAGGATGCCGTCAACTCCACCAGCAGCTTCCACCAGGCGCTGGAGCTCAGCGGCATCATCCTGACCAAGCTGGACGGGGATACCCGCGGGGGGGCGGCCCTGTCCATCCGCGCGGTGACCGGGGCGCCCATCAAGTTCATCGGGGTGGGCGAGAAGCTGGACGCCCTGGAGGTCTTCCACCCGGACCGCATGGCCTCGCGCATCCTGGGCATGGGCGACGTCCTGGGCCTGGTGGAGCGGGCCCAGCAGACTTTCGATGCCAAGCAGGCGGCCAGCCTGGAGAAGAAGCTCAAGGCGCAGCGATTCACGCTGGAGGACTTTCGCGAGCAGCTCCGGCAGGTCCGGGGCATGGGCCCGCTGGAGCAACTGATGGGGATGATCCCCGGGCTCGCGCGGCTGAAGGGGCTGCCGGACGCCGGCGCCCAGGAGCGGGAGCTCAAGCGCGTGGAGGCCATCATCGACTCCATGACGCCTGGCGAGCGGCAGCGCCCCGAGGTCCTGAACGGCAGCCGCCGCAAGCGGATCGCGGCCGGCTCGGGCACCAGCGTGGCCGAGGTCAATCGGCTGCTGAAGCAGTTTGCGGACATGCAGAAAATGATGCGGCAGCTCGTGCAGGCGGGCAAGGGCGGTCGCCTGCCCCGTCAGCTGCCGTTCTCCCTCCGCTGACCCCGATGGCACCCCGGACCGGCGGCTCCCCCGGGGCTCCAGAACTTCCCAGGAGGTTGTATGGCGGTCAAGATCCGATTGCGGCGCATGGGCACCAAGCAGACCCCCTTCTACCGCGTGGTGGTGGCCGACTCGCGCGCGGCGCGGGACGGACGGTTCCTCGAAAGCCTGGGGACGTACGATCCCCGCAGGCGTCCCCTGGGCGTGGCGGTGGACGAGGAGAAGGCGCTGCGCTGGCTTCGGCGCGGGGCCCAGCCCACCGAGACCGTCCGGAGGTTGCTGAGCCAGGTGGGGATCATGCGACGATTCGCCGAGCTGCGGGCGAAGCCGCCGGCGACCCCCTGAGTGCATTCGCCGCCCTCGCCGCTGCCGGCGGGGGGCCGGCCGGCTCGCCTCCAGCGGGCGGCCCGGCCGAAGCGCCAGGCATGGGGCAGCCGGGCTTTCTGGTCCTGGGCCGCGTGGTCGACGTGCACGGGATCCGGGGCGAAGTGAGAATGGCCTGCTTCGCCGATTCGTGGGAGCCGTTCCGGGCGCTGCGCCGGCTGTGGCTGGGCCGGCCGGAGGGTCCGTTCCGGCTCGTCACGCTGGAGCGTGCCCGGCCGCGGCGGCGGTCGGTGCTGCTCAAGCTGGCCGGCGTGGACACGCCCGAGGCGGCGGCCGGCCTGGTGGGCTGCGAGGTGGCCATCCCGCGGGCCGAGGCCCCGTCGCCCCCGGAGGGTGTGTACTACCATCACGACATCCTGGGGCTGGAGGTCGTGGAGGGGGATCGGCGGCTGGGGACGGTGGGCGAGATCCTGGAGACCCCGGCGCATGACGTGTATGTCGTCCGGGGACCGCTGGGCGAGTGGATGCTGCCTGCCACCCGGGCGCACATCCGGCGGATCGACCTCGCGGCGCGACGCATCGAGGTCGCATCCGGGCTCGATCTTCTGGCGGCCACATCGGGAGGCGAGGAGAGCGCTGAAGCGGTTTGATGTCCTGACCCTGTTTCCGGGGATCTTCCAGGGGCCCCTGCAGGAGAGCATCCTGCGCCGGGCGCAGGAGGGCGGCCGGGTGGAGATCCGGGTGCACGACCTGCGCGCCTGGACGCACGACCGGCACCGCGTGGTGGATGACGAGCCGTACGGCGGCGGCGCGGGGATGGTGCTGAAGCCCGAGCCGGTCTTCGAGGCCGTGGATGCGCTGCGCCGGGGCCCGGAGACGCGGGTCATCGTGCTCTCGCCCCAGGGCATCCCGTTCTCGCAGCGGATGGCCGAACACCTGGCCCGCGAGGAGCACCTGATCCTGCTCTGCGGGCGCTACGAGGGATTCGATGACCGCATCCCCCAGGGGCTGCACGCGCTGGAGCTCTCGATCGGGGATTACGTCCTCACCGGGGGGGAGCTGCCCGCCCTGGTGGTGCTGGATGCGGTGATCCGGCTGGTGCCCGGGGTCCTGGGGGATGCCGCCTCGGCCGAGGCGGACTCGTTTGCGACGGGGCTCCTGGAATACCCGCAGTACACCCGGCCGCCGACCTACCGGGGGATGGCAGTGCCGCCCGTCCTGCTGTCGGGCGATCACCAGGCCATCGCGCGCTGGCGGAGGAAGGAGGCCATCCGCCGGACGCGCGAGCGGCGGCCAGACCTGCTGGCGCGCGCGAGGCTGTCCGAACTGGACCGGGAGCTGCTGGCGGAGATCGAGGAGGACGCGGCCGGGAAGGCTGCAATGAACGCTGACCAACGGACAACCGACAATTCAGCCTGAGTCCCGGTCGTCCGTGGTCGGTTGTCAGTTCGGCAGGTTGCATTCCAGAGGCCCGCAGGGGCGACGAGGGGGCAGGCGATGTCACTCATCCAGGCGGTGGAAGAGCAGCACCTGCGCAAGGACTTGCCGCCGTTCAGGCCCGGCGACACCGTCAAGGTCCAGGTGAAGGTGGTGGAAGGGGACAAGGAGCGGCTGCAGGCGTTCGAGGGGATCTGCATCCGGCGCCGGGGGGGCGGACTCAGCGCCACCTTCACGGTGCGCAAGGTCACCTACGGCGTCGGCGTGGAGCGGACCTTCCCCCTGCACTCCCCCAGCATCGAGCGGATCGAGGTCCTGCGGCAGGGCGAGGTGCGGCGGGCCAAGCTCTACTACCTGCGCAAGCTGAAGGGCAAGGCGGCGCGCATCAGGGAACGGCGCGCGGAGTAGCGTTCCGGCGCCGGACGTCCTCCATGGGTGGATCCCGGACGGCTGGGCGCGGACGGTCCCGTCCGCGAGGGTGGACGGGGGGCCGCGGCGCGGGGGGCGCCGCCGGGCTCGTCCGTCTCGAGCCGGACGTCCCCGCCGGCGTCCTCGTCGCCGGCGTGGATGAGGCCGGCCGGGGGAGCCTGGCCGGCCCCGTGGTGGCGGCGGCGGTGATCCTCCCGCCGGCCGTGGTGGTGCCGGGCCTCACCGACAGCAAGCTCCTGACGCCGACGCTGCGGTCCCGGCTGGCGGAGGCGATCTGTGCCGTGGCGACCGCGTGGTCGGTGGCGGCCGTCGAGGCGGCCGACATTGATGCCACGGACATCCTGCGCGCCACGCTCCGCGCCATGGCCGAGGCGGTGGGGGGGCTCACTCCCCAACCCGGGCTGGTCCTGGTGGACGGCAATGTGACGCCGCGCCTGCCGATGCCCGCCCGCCCCGTCATCCGGGGAGACCGGCGCGTGGCCGCCATCTCGGCCGCATCCATCCTCGCCAAGGTGACCCGGGACCGCCTGATGGAGCACTGGGCGGCCCGGTTTCCCGCCTACGGATTTGCCCAGCACAAAGGCTACGGGACGGCCGGCCATCGCGCCGCCATCGCGCGGCACGGGCCGTCGCCCATTCACCGGCGGACCTTCGCCGGCGTCCGGGAGTACGCGGGCGGGGGCAGCGCCCAGGCGCGGCTGCTGTGACGGGTCGCCGGCAGGCGGTGGGGCGGCGCGGCGAGGAGGCCGCGCGGGTCTATCTCAGGCGCCGCGGGGTCCGCATCCTGGCGGAGAACTTCGCCTGTGCCGCAGGGGAGATTGATCTGATCGGGCGCGAGGGGGACACGCTGCTCTTCATCGAGGTCAAGGCGCGGACCTCTGCCGCCTTCGGGCCGCCCCATCTGGCGGTGCATCGGCGGAAGCAGCGACAGATCGTCCGGGCCGCCCAGTGGTACCTGGCCGAGCGGAGGATGCCCGAGGTGCCCTGCCGGTTCGACGTGCTGGCGGTGACCTTCCCCGCAGGGGGCGGGGCCCCGCGGGTGGACTGGGTGCGGGATGCCTTCCCGGCGGAGGGGCAGGAGGTCTGGTGAGGGTGACACCGGCCGAGGCCGTGGCGCTGCGCGACACCCTGGGCGCCGTGCCGTTCTTCCGGGCGTTGACCCCGGAGGAGCTGGACCGCATCGTCACCCTCGGTCGGCTGGTCCCCTACGCCAAGGGGGCGGTCCTGTTCCGGGAGGGGGATCCGGGCGAGGCGCTGTACATCGTCGTGGACGGCTCGGTGCGGATCAGCAAGGTGGTGCCCGGGGCACAGGAAGAAGCCATGGCCTTCCTGGTTGGGGGGCCTGCTTCGGCGAGATGGCCCTGTTCGATGGGTTCCCCCGCTCCGCGACGGCCATCGCCCACGAGAACTGCCGTGTCCTGGTCATCCAGCGGCAGGCCTTCGAGGATCTCCTGGCGGCTGATCCGGTCATCGCCCGCAAGATCCTGTGGGCCTTCTGCCGCACCTTGTCCGTGCGGCTGCGCAAAACCACCGACCGGATCGTGGCCCTCTTCGCCATGGCCCGGCCGTTCTAGGCCCGGCGCGAAGCGACGGGCCGCCGATCCGGCACGGCGTCCGCTTCAGCGGCCTCGGCGGGTCCGGCTCGCGGGCGGCGAGGGGGCGCTCCTGTCAAGTCGGCGAAGGGGTCGGGCCGTCAGGACTTGTCCTCTCGCGGCCGGGGTGGTTGCCGGAGCTTTTCGATTGACACCGGCATCGGGCTTGTGCTAACAGGCGCCTGATTCACCTCGCAGCGCCCCTCGCCGGCGGCCGGAGCGGGCCCCATGCTGGCCAAGGTCCTCAGCAGCGCAGTCCTGGGGGTGGATGCCTACCTGGTGGACGTCGAGGTGGACATCGCCCTGGGCCTGCCCACGTTCAACACGGTCGGCCTGCCGGATGTCGCGGTGAAGGAGAGCCGCGACCGGGTCAAGGCTGCCATCAAGAACTCCGGGTTCGAGTTCCCCGCCAAGCGCATTACGGTCAACCTGGCTCCGGCCGACATCAAGAAAGAGGGGGCCGCCTTCGATTTGCCGACGGCCGTGGGGATCCTGGCGGCCGAGGACCTGGTGCGGCCCGACCGCCTGGGGCGGCTCCTCATCCTGGGGGAGCTGTCGCTGGATGGGTCGGTGCGGCCGATCCGCGGCGCCCTGTCCATGGCGGTGGCGGCCCAGGAGGCGAACCTGGAAGGGATCCTGGTGCCCGTCGAGAATGCGGCCGAAGCCGCCGTGGTGGAGGGACTCGCCGTCTACGGGGTGGAGAGCCTCCAGCAGACCGTGGCCATCCTGAACGGGGAGCAGGTCCCATCCCCCACCCAGGTGGACCTCGAGGCCGTCTTTGCCGAGACGGCCGAGTACCCCGTGGACTTTACCGACGTCAAGGGACAGGAGCATGCCAAGCGGGCGCTGGAGGTGGCGGCGGCCGGCGGGCACAATATCCTGCTCATCGGGCCCCCCGGCTCGGGAAAAACCATGCTGGCCAGGCGGCTGCCCACGATCCTGCCGAAGCTCGCGCTGGAAGAGGCGATCTCCACGACCAAGGTGCACTCCATCTGCGGGCTGCTGCCGCCCCGGCTGGCCCTCCTGGCCGCCCGTCCCTTCCGGGCACCGCATCACACGATATCGGATGCCGGCCTCATCGGCGGCGGCAACATTCCGCGGCCCGGCGAGGTGAGCCTGGCCCATAACGGCGTCCTGTTCCTGGACGAGCTGCCCGAGTTCAAGCGCCACGTCCTGGAGGTGCTGCGCCAGCCCCTGGAGGACGGGCAGGTGACCATCGCGCGCGCCCAGTCCTCCCTCACGTATCCGGCCCGCTTCATGCTGGCCGCCGCCATGAATCCCTGTCCGTGCGGCTATGCGACGGATCCCGCGAAGGAGTGCTCCTGCACGCCGCTCCAGATCCAGCGGTACCTCGCCCGGATCTCGGGCCCGCTCCTGGACCGGATTGACATCCACATTGACGTGCCGCCCCTCAAGCAGCGGGAGTTGACCGGGGAGCCGTCCGGCGAGCCCTCCGCCGTGATCCGCGAGCGGGTGCGTCGCGCCCGGCAGGTCCAGCAGGACCGGTTCCGCCGCAGCAAGGTGTACTGCAACGCCCACATGAGCCCCCGCCAGATCCGCAAGCACTGCCCGGTGGCGGGGGAGGCACGCAGTCTGCTCGAGACCGCCATGGGGCGCCTGGGCCTGTCGGCGCGTGCGTATGACCGCATCCTGAAGGTTGCCCGGACCATCGCCGATCTGGAAGCCGCGGAGGCCATCCAGCCCGAACACATCGCCGAGGCGATTCAGTACCGGTCATTGGATCGCGGGCCCCGACGGTGAGGCCGTCGGACCCGGGGGGGATCGCGGGGCGAGGCCATGAGGGCAGGCGGAAGCATTGAGGAACGGGGATCCCGTGGGGTCGGGGAGCGGTGGACGCTGCCCGTCGCAAAGGAGGGCACACCCATGCCAAAGGTCACGCAACTCGTACTGAATCTGCAGAGCAAGCCGGGCGTGCTGGCGAACGTGGCGGGAGTCCTGGCGAAGGCCGGCGTCAACATCGAGGGACTCTGTGCCGTGGAGACGGCGGGTCGGGGGAAGATCCGCCTTCTCACCTCGGATGCCGCCAAGGCCGAGGCGGCGTTCAAGGCGGCCAAGATCCGCTGC
>JBBIQE010000138.1:0-8689 GCA_037442485.1 Methylomirabilis sp. (SeqCode) | reverse complement strand
TCACGGACGGGGAGCAGGTGGTGCTCACCGGCGTCGGGCGGGTGAGCGACGGCGTGCGTATCGAACCCCAAGGCGCGGGGCGGTAGAGGTGAGGGGGATGCTCCGCCTCGCGCCTGACGCCTCACGCCTCACGCTTTACGAGATTACGCCCCGCGGACTGTGAGCAAGCCGTATGAGCCAGCCTCATCAGATGGCAGACCTCGAGCCGGAGCCGTACACGGGCCCCCTGGGCCTGGCCGGCCGCCTGGCCCGCACCTTCATTGACTCGCGCCTGACCCCCCTCATCGTGCTGGCCTCCATCCTCCTCGGCATCTTCGCCATCCTCGCCACGCCCCGCGAGGAAGAGCCCCAGATCATCGTCCCCATGATGGACGTGTTCGTCCAGATGCCCGGGGTCGGCGCCAGAGAGGTCGAAGAGCGCGTGACCATCCCCATGGAGAAGAAGCTCATGGAGATCCCGGGCGTGGAGTACGTCTATTCCACGAGCAGCCCGGGGATGAGCTTCGCCATCGTGCGGTTCAAGGTGGGCGAGGACGAGGAGAAGAGCATCGTCAAGCTGTACAACAAGATGTACGCCAACTTCGACCTCATCCCGCCCGGCGCCTCCACCCCGCTCATCAAGCCGCGCTCCATTGACGACGTCCCCATCCTCAGCCTGACGCTGTGGAGCGACCGCCTGGACGGCTTCACCCTCCGCCGGATCGCGGCCCAGCTCGACGATCAGATCAAGGACATCCCGGACGTCTCGGAGACCCACCTCCTGGGCGGGGAGCGCCGGCAGGTCCGCATTCTGATCGACCCGACGGCCCTGGCCGCCAGGCAGGTCTCCCCCGCCGCCGTCCTCAGGGCGCTGGCGGGCGCCAACCGGGAACTGCGCGCCGGGAGCTTCCGCCAGGACAACCGGGAGATCCTGGTGGACACGGCGCGGTGGCTGGAGCACCCCGAGGAGGTCGGCCGGGTGGTGGTCGGGACCTCCGGCGGGCGCCCGGTCTACTTGCAGGATGTGGCCCGGATCGTGGATGGGCCCGAGGAGCCCCGCGGTTACGTCCTGTTCGGCGTGGGCCGGGCCGGCTCTTCCAAGGGCCTCGGCGGGGAGCCGGCCGGGCAGGACTACCCGGCGGTCACGATCTCCGTGGCCAAGCGGAAGGGGACGAACGCCGTGGTGATCGCCGACCGGGTCCTGGCCAAGGTGGATTCGCTCAAGGGCGTCCTGATCCCCCGCGAGGTCCGGGTCACCGTGACGCGCAACTACGGGGAGACCGCCCAGGAGAAGTCGAACGAACTCCTCAAGCACCTGATCCTGGCCACGGTGTCGGTCACGATCCTGATCGCCCTCTTTCTCGGCTGGCGCTCCGCCACCGTGGTCCTGATGGCGGTCCCGGTGACGCTGGCCCTGACCCTGTTCCTGTACTTCCTCTACGGCTACACGCTGAACCGGGTGACGCTCTTCGCCCTGATCTTCTCCATCGGCATCCTGGTGGATGACGCCATCGTGGTGGTGGAGAACATCACCCGCCACTTCCACCTGCCGGAGAACCGGGGACGCCCGCTCCTGACCGTGGCCGTCGAGGCCGTGGCCGAGGTGGGCAATCCGACCATCCTGGCCACCTGGGCGGTCATTGCGGCCATCCTGCCCATGGCCTTTGTGGGGGGGCTGATGGGACCCTACATGCGTCCCATCCCCGTGGGGGCCTCCGTGGCCATGATCTTCTCGCTCTTCATCGCCTTCATCGTGTCGCCCTGGGCGGCCTACCGGATGCTCAAGGGCGAGCGAAGGGCCGCAGAGGCCCAGGGCCGCGAGGACTGGACGACCCGGCTCTACCGCCGGATCATGTCCCCCCTCATCCGCTCGGCCTGGAAGCGCGGGGCGTTCCTCGCCGGCGTGGCGGTGCTCCTGCTCGGCGCCATGTCCCTGGTGTACCTCAAGGTCGTCCACGTCAAGATGCTCCCCTTCGACAACAAGAGCGAGTTCCAGGTGATCGTCAACATGCCGGAGGGGACGACCCTGGAGCAGACGGCGCGGGTCACGCGGGAGATCGGGGAGTACCTGGCCACGGTGCCCGAGGTGACGGACTACCAGATGTACGTGGGGACCTCGGCGCCGTACAACTTCAATGGCCTGGTGCGCCACTACTTCCTGCGGCGCGCGCCCCATCAGGCCGACCTGCAGGTGAACCTCCTCCCCAAGGGGGACCGCACCGCCCAGAGCCACGACATCGCCAAGCGGCTCCGCCCCGCCATCCACGCCATCGCGGCACGCTATGGCGGCCGCATCCAGGTGGCCGAGGTGCCGCCCGGGCCCCCCGTCCTCCAGACCCTGGTGGCCGAGGTGTACGGGCCGGATTACGACCGGCAGATCGCCCTGGCCCGCCGGCTCAAGGAGCTGTTCGCCAGGACGCGCTCTTCCGATCTCGTGGACTGGTACATGCAGGAGCCGCAACCCCGGATCCGCTTCGTGGTGGACAAGGAGAAGGCCGCGCTGAACGGCGTCTCGGCGGAGGAGGTGGCCCAGACCCTGCGGCTGGCCGTGGGCGGGGCGGAGATCGGCCTCTCCCACCTGCCCAGCGAGAAAGAGGACGTCGTCCTCCTGGTCCGGCTCCCCGAGGCGGAGCGGTCGGGCGTCACCCGCCTCACCGACCTGCAGGTCATGGGAAGCCAGGGTCGCCTGGTGCCCCTGAGCGAGGTCGTCCGGCCCGTCGCGGACCTGCAAGGCCACGACATCTACCGCAAGAACATGCGCCGGGTGGTGTACGTCACGGCGGATGTGGCGGGCGCCGAGGAGAGCCCGGTCTACGCCATCCTGAAGCTGGATCCCCAGATTGCCGGTCTGAAGCTGCCCGAGGGCTACTCGATCGAGCCCTATTCCTACCGGCTGCCGTTGCTCTCGGACAAGCTGGCGATGAAGTGGGACGGCGAATGGCACATCACGGTCGAGGTCTTCCGCGACCTCGGCCTGGCCTTCGCGGCGGTCCTGGTCCTGATCTACGTCCTGGTGGTGGGCTGGTTCCGGAGCTTCAAGACGCCGCTCACGATCATGGCGCCGATTCCCCTCACGCTGGTGGGCATCCTGCCCGCCCACGCCCTCATGGGGGCGTTCTTCACGGCGACGTCCATGATCGGCTTCATCGCCGGGGCCGGCATCATCGTCCGGAACTCGATCATCCTGGTGGATTTCATCGAGCTGCGCATGGCGCAGGGCATGCCGCTGGAAGAGGCGGTCGTGGATGCCGGCGCGGTGCGGTTCCGGCCCATGCTCCTCACGGCCGCGGCCGTCGTGGTGGGCGCCTTCGTCATCCTCTTCGATCCCATCTTCCAGGGCCTGGCCATCTCGCTGATGGCGGGCGAGGTGGCCTCGACCCTCCTGAGCCGGATGGCGGTCCCCGTGCTCTACTACATGGCAGAGAGGCGGGAGCGAGGCGGGGAGCGGGCGGCCTGAGCGGCACGCCCAAGGGCCGAAAGGAAAGCGAGGAGATCGCATGGACTGGCTGGGACAGGTGGGCGCGGTGGTCGCCGTCGTTGGGGTCTGGATCATCCTTCAGATCATCCTGCGCAAAGCGGGGGTCCCGACGTGAGGGATCCCGACGTGCTCGTCGAGCACCGAGGAAGACTCGCAGCAGCCCGAGGAGAAGCCATGAGCCAGCCCATCGAGAAAGTCAGCCGCACGCTGCTTCACCGGGAGGCCGGATACCGGTTCCGTGTCCGCTTCGACCGCGAAGGGATGCCCGATCTCATCACGGACGAGTCCCCGCCGCTTGGCGAGGGGCAGGGGCCGAATCCTTCGCGCCTGCTGGCCACGGCCGTGGGCAACTGCCTGGCGGCGAGTTTCCTGTTCTGTGCGGGGAAGGCCCGCCTCTCCCTGGACGGCCTGGAGGCCGAGGTGCTGACCGAGTTCACCCGGAACGAGGCGGGGCGCCTCCGGATCGGCGGCATCAAGGTCCGGTTGCTGCCCAAATGGACGGACGAGGTGGCCGCCAAGGCGGGGCGGTGCTTGCAAATCTTCGAGGACTTCTGCGTGGTGACCCAGGCGGTGCGGCACGGGGTGCCCGTCGAGGTGCAGGTGGATGGCATCCCGCACGCCGCCGCATGAAAGGAAGGGGACTATGACACTCGAACGGTGGATCCGGCTCATTGCGGGAACGTTCATTCTTCTCAGTCTACTCCTCAGCCAGGTGCACAGCCCCTACTGGCTGCTCTTCACGGCCTTCGTGGGCCTGAACCTTTTCCAGTCGGCCCTGACCCGCTGGTGCCTGATGGAGGACCTCCTGCGGAAGCTGGGCGTCAGGGAGCAGCACGCCTGAATCCGACCGGCCATTGGGCAACTGGGCGAGCTGGCAATTTGGGTAATCATGGTACCCTGTCCCCCCGAGCCCCAGAGTGCCCAGTTGCCGAGTCGTCACATTGCCAAGTCGCCAGGCCGCTGGCGTCTTGGCGGCGAAAAGTCCGAACTGCGATCAGGGAGGGAGATATGGCGACCACGCTGACGGTGATCACCGAGAACACGGTCCCCGGCAAGGCCAGCGGCCTGTACGCGGAGCACGGCTTCTCGCTCTTCCTGGATCGCCCGGGGGCCAGGATCCTGTTCGACGCCGGTCCCGCCGGTGTGGCCACGCTGAACAACGCCCCGCGGCTGGGCCTCGACCTCCGGACGGCCGACGCCCTGGTGCTCAGTCACGGGCACATGGATCACACCGGCGGCCTGGCCGCCGTCCTGCGGGCCATCGGCAAGCGAATTCCGATCTACGCCCATCCCGAGGTCTTCGCCGACCGGTACGCCAAGATCGGCGAGCGGGTGACCTACGTGGGCCTTCCCTTCAAGCGCGAGGCGCTGGAAGGCATGGGCGCCGCCTTCGACCTTTCGACCGGGTTCCGCGAGATTGCCCCGGGTGTCTATGCGAGCGGCGAAATCGCGCGGCGCCGGACCTTCGAGACGGGGGACGCCGACCTGTTCGTGAAACAGGACGGCGAATTCCGGAAGGACCCGCTGCGGGACGATCAGTCGCTGGCGGTGGAGACGGAGGAGGGCCTGGCGCTGATCCTCGGCTGCTGCCACGCGGGGCTCATCAATACCATCGATCACTTCCAGGCAAGGCTCCCGGGAAAACGCATCCACACCGTGATCGGGGGAACCCACCTGGACTTTGCCCCGGCCGAGCAGCTCCGCGAGACGATCGGCATCCTGAAGGGGCTCGGCCTCAAGCGAATGGGCCTTTCGCACTGCACGGGCCTCCGGGCGGGCGCGCGGCTAGCGCAGGAGTTGGGCGACGGCGTGGCCTTCTGCACCGTGGGATACTGGCTGAGGCTCCCGTAGCAGGGAGCCGCTGGAAGGCCGGCAAGCGGGAAGGCCGGGAGGCTCGATTCCTCCTGGCCTTCCCGCCTTCTCGCCTGCCGGCCTGCTCGCCTCTCCGCCCCGCCTGTGGCTGTAAGCCTTGACCCGCCGTAGCTGCCTTGGTATCGTCGCCGGGACCCTTCTGCCCCGGGGGCCCCGTGCCGCGAGAATGGCTGCGACCCTTTTTCCTGCCGCTGGCAGGGACGCTGCTTGTCTCGGCAGCCTGTTTCTCCGGCCGGGCGGCGGCCGCCGGACCGCGGCCCGAGCTGATCGTCGCGGCCGCGGCGGATCTCGTCTTTGCCTTGGGCGAGATCGCGCCCCTCTTTGAAACGGAGCACCGGGTCACGGTGACGCTGATGTTCGGGTCCAGCGGGCAGTTGACACAGCAGATCCAGCAGGGAGCCCCGGTGGACGTGTTCTTCGCCGCCAACGTCGCCTACGTGGACGCGCTGCGCGGGAAGGCTGCGATCCTGGCGGACAGTGTGGAGCCGTACGCCCAAGGCCAGATCGTCCTGGCGACTCAGGCGACCCGGCCGCCCCTTTCGAGCCTGAGGGACCTCCAGCGGGAGGACGTCCGGCGGATCGCCATCGCCAACCCGGCCCACGCCCCGTACGGCGTGGCGGCGCGCGAGGCCCTCCTCTCGGCCGGCCTCTGGACCCGGGTTCAGCCCAAGCTCGTGTACGGCGAGAACATCCGCCAGGCCCTCCAGTTCCTCCAGACGGGCAACGTGGAGGCCGCGATCCTTGCCCTGTCCGTGGCCCGATCGCCGGGGCTACGCTACCGCGTGATTGACCAGGGCCTCTACAAGCCCCTCCTCCAGGCCGCGGCCGTGACGACACGCTCGAAGCATCCGGATCTTGCGCGGGCCTTCGTCCGGTTCGTCAACGGACCGCAGGGCCGGCCCATCATGAGACGGTATGGCTTCCTGCTTCCCGGAGAGCCCTGAGAAGACATGGACCCGTTCCCGATCTTCCTGTCCCTCCGGGTCACGACGCTGAGCACGATCCTGGCCGGCCTTGCCGGCATCGGCGTGGCCTGGCTTCTCTCGCGCAGGCGATTTCCCGGCCGGGCGGTCCTCGAGTGCATCGTCATCCTGCCGCTGATCCTGCCCCCGACGGTGGTGGGTTTCTACTTGCTCCTGCTCCTGGGCCGATCCGGGCCCTTCGGCGCCTGGCTCGAGGCCGCCGGCCTGGAGGTGATCTTCACCTGGCGGGCGGCGGTGATCGCGGCCACGGTGGCCTCGCTCCCCCTGGTCGTCAAGGCCGTCCAGGCCGCGTTCGAATCCATTGACCCCCGCATCGAGGCGGCCGCCCGGACGCTCCGGCCCGGGGCGAGCGTCTTCCTCACCATCACCCTCCCCCTGGCGTGGCGCGGGATTCTGGCCGGCCTGATCCTGGCCTTCGCCCGGGGCCTGGGCGAGTTCGGCATCACCCTGATGCTGGCGGGCAGCATCCCTGGCCGCACCCAGACGCTGCCCCTGGCCATCTACGACGCCGTCCAGGGAAACGACCTGGCCCGGGCCAACGCGCTGGCCCTCCTCACCGTCGGGATCGTCATCGCGCTCCTGTTTCTCTTGAGCCGCCTGCCGCGGGTACGCCTGTGATGCCGAATGGCGCACCGTGTAGCCAGCCTGGACGATGCCCCCGGACCGCCCCGCCCACCCGGGGCATGTCCGCCCCACCCCGAGCCCCCGGGGGGGTTAGGGTGCCGCGGCCGCCCCGCCGTCCGGGGGGCAGCCTGGGGGCAGAAGACCGGGCCACCCCATCAGGGAAATCGCGGACCTGCAGACCGTCCTGGCGGCTGGACCTCTGATGCTCGAGTTCGACTTCGAATATCGGCTGGACGGATTCACCCTGGCGCCCGCCCTTACGGTCGGGCAGGGGGTGACCGCGCTCTACGGTCCCTCGGGCGCCGGGAAGAGCCTGACCCTCCTCTGCCTGGTGGGTCTGCGGCGCCCGGTGCGCGGGTGGATCCGCCTCAATGGACGGACGCTCTTCGATGCGGCCGCGGGCATTCACGTCGCCCCGCACCTGCGCCGGATGGGACTGGTCTTCCAGGAGTACGCGCTCTTCCCTCATCTGACGGTCGCGGCCAACCTGGCCTATGGCCTGCGAGGGATGCCGGGGGCGGATGTCCGGGATCGCGTGGAGGCCATGCTGCGGCTCCTCCGGCTGGAGGGGCTGGGAAACCGGTACCCGGGCGAGCTGTCGGGGGGGCAGCGGCAGCGCGTGGCGCTCGGCCGCGGGCTCGTCATCCAGCCCGACCTCCTCCTGCTGGACGAGCCCTTTTCCGCCCTGGACCAGATGGAGCGGGAGCGGCTGCGGGGCGAGGTGCTGGAGCTGCTCCAGGGGTTCGGCGGGGCGACGATCCTCGTGACCCACAGCCTGCAGGAAGCCTACATCATGGCCCGGCAGATCGCCGTGATCGCCGGGGGCCGGATCCTGCAGTCAGGCCCGCGCGACGAGGTGCTCCAGCATCCCCGGGACCGCCGGGTGGCGGAACAGGTGGGGGCCGCCAATATCTTTCGCGGGACCGTGGCGGCCCTGGCGGATGGAACCTCCGTCGTCGAGTGGCACGGTATGTCGCTGCATCTTTCCGAAAAGCTGCCGCCGCCGGGCCGCCCCGTCGAGTTCTGCATTCGGCCCGAGGATGCCCGGATGGTGTGGCCCGAGCGGCTCGCGGACAAACTCAACCTCCTCCGCGGCCGGATCACGTCCGAGAGCGAGCGGGGGACCGACTATCTGTTGAGGTTCCGCGCCGAAGGGCAAGCCGCCGCGGCCGGCGAGATCCTGATCCAGTGCTCCTCCCATGTGCACTACCTGATGAAGCTTTACCCCGGCAAAGAGGTGTGGCTGACGCTCCCCCCCGGGAAGCTGCACCTGCTGTCCTCGCCCGAGGGGGCGTGAGCAGGCCTGCCCCGCCATGGAAAACCAAGGGGACGGAATCACCGCAACGCCCGCCAGGACCGCGAGGAAACGCCCCGACGTCGAGCGGCTGACGCGAAGATATTCGGTGTGGTTCTTTGGCGCCAGCGCCAAGACCCGCAGACGGCCGTGACGCTCGGGCCCTCGGGCCGACCCGGCGCCGAGCCGTCGGGCTCATTGACGGTGAGGGGAAGCCCCGCGACCTCTCCCGCGTCGTTGAACACATCCCGCCGGATGACCGATATCCCGGAGCGCGCCTTCCAGTTGGAGCATGGCGGCGAGACGAGCAGGGGGAAGAGCTGTGGCCTGGGGACCCGGCGCCACGTGGTGGTCGAGTCGAGGATCCGGGACGTTGCCAGGTATATCAGGTTGCCGATTGCCGCAACTACAATCGAACACAACCTGCGGAACCTGGCAACGTCCCGTTTCCGGCGTACA
>JBBIQE010000137.1:0-8783 GCA_037442485.1 Methylomirabilis sp. (SeqCode) | reverse complement strand
GCTGAAGCGCAACGGCCGCGACCTCGAGCCCGACCACGGCGGCCCCTGCCGGCTGGTGGTCCCCAAGCTCTACTTCTGGAAGAGCGCCAAGTGGGTCCGGGCCTTCGAGTTCCTGGACGTGAACGCGCCCGGCTTCTGGGAGGCGAACGGCTATCACATGCACGCCGACCCGTGGCGGGAAGAGCGGTACGCGAGCCAGGAGACCCGCGCCATGCAGCAGATGCGGGCCGAGGCGGCGCGGAAGCTTCGCGGGCGATAGGCAGCGGCATGGGGGGCGGACGGGGGTGACGGCGGTGGCAGACGAGAAGGCGCCCAGCGTCCCAGGCAGCCTGCCCGGGCAGCCGGCCGGCCCCTGCGCCATGGTGATCTTCGGCGCGGCCGGCGACCTCACCAAGCGCAAGCTGATTCCCGCCCTGTACAACCTGGCGAAGAGCCAGCTTCTGCCCCAGGAGTTCGCCATCCTGGGCGTCGCCCGGACCCCCATGACCAGCGAGGACTTCCGCCGGAAGATGAGCCGGGACATCCGGGAGTTCGCGACGGAGCCGGTCGAGCCCGGCCTCTGGGAGTGGTTCGTGGAGCGGATGCATTACCTGCCGGGGAACTTCGAGGACCCGACTCTGTACCCCGAGCTGCGGAGGACGCTGGAGGTCGCGGACAGGGAGCACGGGACGCGCGGCAACTATTTCTACTACCTGGCCACCAGCCCCGCCTTTTTCGGCGAGGTGGTCCAGCGCCTGGGCGAGGTCGGGCTGGTCCGGGAGGAGGAGGGCGGCTGGCGCCGGGTCATCGTCGAGAAACCCTTCGGCCAGGACCTGGAGTCGGCCCGGGCCCTGAACCGTGCCCTCGCCGCCATCCTGGTGGAGCGGCAGATCTACCGCATCGACCACTACCTCGGCAAGGAGACGGTCCAGAACCTCCTGGTCTTCCGGTTCGCCAACGGGATCTTCGAGCCCATCTGGAACCGCCGCTACATTGACCACGTGCAGATCACCGTGGCCGAGACCGTGGGGGTGGAACAGCGCGGCTCCTACTACGAGGAGGCGGGGGCGCTCCGCGACATGGTGCCGAACCACATCTTCCAGCTCATCTCCCTCACGGCCATGGAGCCGCCCATCTCCTTCGAGGCCAATGCCGTCCGGGACGAGCAGGCCAAGGTCCTGCGCGCCATCCAGCCGCTCGCGCCCGAGGAGGTGCTCACCCGCACGGTCCGCGGCCAGTACGGCGAGGGCACGGTGGGCGGGCAGCGGGTGCCGGCCTACCGCGCCGCGCCCAAGGTGGCCCCCGATTCCCGGACGGAGACGTTCGTGGCCCTGAAGCTCTCCATTGACAACTGGCGCTGGGCCGATGTGCCGTTCTACCTCCGGACCGGCAAGTGCCTCCCCGAGCGGGTCACGGAGATCGCCATCCAGTTCAAGCGGGCGCCGTTCATTCTGTTCCGCCAGACCCCCGTGGAGCAACTGACGGCCAACCAGCTCGTCGTCCACATCCAGCCCGAGGAGGGCATTGACCTCTACTTCGGGGCCAAGGTTCCCGGACCGCTCCTCCGCCTGGGGACGGTCCACATGCACTTTCACTACACGGACTATTTCGGCAGCACCCCCAGCACCGGCTATGAGCGGCTGCTCTACGACTGCATGATCGGGGACGCCACGCTCTTCCAGCGGGCCGACATGGTGGAGGCGGGCTGGAGCGTGGTGGCCCCGATCCTCGACGTGTGGAAGGCGCTGCCGCCCCGCAGCTTCCCCAACTACCCCGCGGGCTCCTGGGGGCCGAAGGAGGCCGACGAGCTGATCGAGCGCGACGGCCGGCAATGGCGGAGGATCGAGGAGTGATCCTGGCGGGGGATGTGGGCGGCACCCATACCCGGCTGGCCTTCTTCGAGGAGCGGGGCGGCCGGTTGACGGCGGTGGCGGAAGCGACCTTTCCGAGCCGCGAGTTCGGGAGCCTGGAGGCGGTCCTGCGGAGGTTCCGCGCGGCGTACTCCTGCCCTGTCACGGGCGCGTGCTTCGGTGTCGCCGGCCCGGTGCGGCGGGGGCGGTGCGAGGCGACAAACCTGCCCTGGGTGGTGGACGCCGGGCTGCTGGCCCGCGAGCTTGGCCTGAAGAGCGTGGGATTGATCAACGACCTGGAGGCGAACGCCTGGGGGATCGCCCTGCTGGGGGAGAAAGACTTCGCCCTCCTCAATGCGGGGGCGCCGGACGCCTCGGGGAATGCCGTCGTCATTGCGGCCGGGACCGGTCTGGGCGAGGCCGGCCTCTACTGGGATGGCAAGGCGCACCGGCCCTTCGCCACGGAAGGGGGCCATGCGGATTTTGCGCCGCGGAACCGCCTGGAGGTGGAGCTCCTGGAGTACCTGTTGACGCAGTTTCAGCGGGTGAGTTACGAGCGCGTCGTGTCCGGGCCGGGCCTGCTGAACATCTATCGCTTCCTCCGAGATGGTGGCCATGCTGAAGAGCCGCCGTGGCTGGCGGAGGCCGTGCGGCAGGAGGATCCGCCGGCCATCATCGTCCAGGCGGCCCTGGATGGCAAGAGCGAGCTGTGTATCCGGGCGCTGGATCTTTTCGTGTCGCTCTACGGGGCGGAGGCGGGTAACCTGGCGCTGAAGGTCCTGGCGACGGGCGGGGTCTATCTCGGCGGCGGGATCGCCCCCAGGATCGTCCAGAAGCTGACGGAGCCCGCCTTCCTGGATGCCTTCACCTTCAAGGGGCGCATGCGGCCCCTCCTCCAGGCGATGCCCGTCCGCGTGATCCTGAACGACAAGGCGGCCCTCCTCGGCGCCGCCCGAGTCGCCAGCCTCTCCGCCGCCGCGTAGCGTTCCTCACGGCTATGGACCGGCCCGACATCCGCATCCTGGCCAACAGGGAAGAGCTGTCCCGCGCGGCCGCGGCGGAGTTTGCGCGCCTGGCCGGCGAGGCCGTCCGGATCCGGGGGCGCTTTGCCGTGGCCCTGTGCGGGGGCTCGACCCCCAGGGGGCTGTATCATCTGCTGTCGGACGAGCGCGCGCGCTTCCGCGGGCGGATTCCCTGGAGCGATGTCCACATCTTCTGGGGGGACGAGCGGCAGGTCCCGCCTGAGCATCCCGAGAGCAACTTCCGGATGGCCCGCGAGACGCTGCTCACCCCGGTCCCGATTCCCCCGGAGAATGTCCACCGGATCCCGGCCGAAAACCCGGATGCCACCAGCGCGGCGGATGAGTACGCGCAGACGCTCCGCACGGTCTTTGGCCTGGCGGCAGGCGAACTTCCCCGCTTCGATCTGATCCTCCTGGGCATGGGGCCGGATGGGCACACGGCCTCGCTCTTCCCGGGGACCGACGCCATCCACGAGAAGATCAGGCTCGTCGCGGCCCCGTGGGTGGAGAAGCTCGGCGCTCGCCGGATCACCCTGACCCCTCCGGTGCTGAACAATGCGGCCCGGGTTATTTTCCTCGTCAGCGGCGAGGCGAAGGCGGAGGCGTTGCGGGCCGTCCTGGAGGGACCCTATCAACCCGACCGCTTCCCGGCCCAGGTCGTGCATCCCGCGGACGGACGTGTCGTCTGGCTGGTGGATCGGGCGGCGGCCCGCCTCCTGTCCTGACTCGGGCGGCACCGCGGATCCCGAGCTGATTGACGGGGATCGAGAGTGCTGCGGCCACCCGCCAGCGGCCGAGTCGCGGGAGCGTCCTGCCTTCCCGCTGACCCTTTCTTGCGCGCAGTGCCAGGATCCCGATCGTGCCCCTCACATCCTCGAGGGGCAGGGCGGGATGAGATCGAATCGCTGGCGCGCAGTCTCGGCTCTGGCGGTGGTCGGAGGGCGGTGCGGAACTGGGGAAAACGGGGCCCTCCGAACGGCGTGCGCCGGCCCGCCCGTTGCCCTCTCCGGCGCAGCCGCCTCCCTGCGGGGATTCATACCCGGCCGCTCCGGCCTCAGCCACCGTAGATCAGCCGGGGGAGGAACATGACCAGGGAGGGGACGAAGGTGATCAGGAGCAGGATGGCGACCATGGAGCAGAACAGGGGCCAGACCGCCCGGCAGACGCGGTCCAGTCGCTCGCCCGCGAGGGCCGTGGACACGAACAGGGTGGCCCCCGAGGGCGGCGAGGCCAGGCCCATGGACAGGTTCACCACCATGATGACGCCGAAGAACACCGGGTCAATCCCGAGGCGTTTGACCAGGGGCAGGAGGACCGGGGCGAAGATGATGATGGAGGGCACCGTCTCCATCACGGTCCCGACGAGCAGGAGCAGGACGTTGACCAGCAGGAGGAAGACCCACGGGCTGCTACTCACCCCCGTGAAGGCGTTGGCCAGGCGGAGCGGGATGAGCTGCCGCGCCAGAATCCAGCTATAGAGGGTGGAGGTGGCGATGATGAACATGACGATGCCGGTGCCGACACCCGTCTGGATGAGAATCTCCGGCAGGTCCCGCCACGCGAGTTCCCGGTAGATCGGTCCCCCCAGCAGCAGGCTGTAGAAGACGGCGATCGCCGCGGCCTCGGTCGGCGTGAAGATCCCGCCCAGGATCCCCCCCACGATGATGACCGGCATCAGCAGGGTGAGAACCGCCTCCCGGAACGTGACCCAGGCCTCCCGCGCCGTGGGGAAGGGAAGACCGGCGTAGCCCCGCCTGCGGCAGACCCCGTAGGAATGCGCCATCAGGGCCAGGCCCATGAGGACGCCGGGGACCGCCCCGGCGATGAAGAGGGCGCCGATGGAGGTCCCGGTCACGACCCCGTAGATGATCATGGGAATGCTGGGCGGGATCATGGTCCCGATGGTCCCCGCGCACGCGATCAGGGCCGCGGCGAAGTCCCGGGCGTAGCCCTTCTTCGCCATGGCCGGAATCATCACCGCGCCGATGGCCGCCGAATCCGCCGCCGCGGACCCCGAGATGCCGGCGAAGAACATGCTGGCCACCACCGACACCATGGCCAGACCGCCGGTCACCCAGCCCACCAGGGTGTTGGCGAAATTGACCAGCCGCCGGGAGATGCCCCCCTTCTCCATCAGCGCGCCGGCCAGCAGGAAGAAGGGCACTGCCTGGAGCACGGTCGAGTCCGCGCCGCCGAACATCTGCTGCGGGACCAGGGTGAGGGGGATGTCGGTGAGCAGGACCAGGAACGCCGTCGCCGTGAGGCCGAAGGCCACGGCCACCGGGACGTTCAGGGCGAGGAGCCCGAGGAGGCAGCCGACCAGGATCAGGCTAATCAACGCGATCTTGCCCCGCGGCCGCGGGCGGCGGGGCACCGCGCACCCCGAGGGCGGCCGCATGCAGGAACATCAGGAAGCCGGACACCGGGACGGCGAGGTACGGGATGCCCATCCGGATCTCCAGGGCCACGGACCGCTGGGGCCAGGTGCGGAGGACCAGAACCCCGCCGGAGACGACCATCACGGCGAAGAACAGGAGGCCGAGGAGCAGCGCCAGGGCCAGGGCGGCGCGTCGGCCGCGGGGCGGGAGCGCGCGCACCAGGCTGTCAATGCCGGGGTGCGCCCCGCGGCGGACGCCGATGCTCATCCCCAGGAAGGCGATCCAGATGAGGAGGAAGCGGGCCAGCTCATCCGACCACAGGAGGGAATAGCCGAACACGAACCGGCCGGCGATCTGCACGCCCACCAGGAGGGTCATGGCCGCGAGCAGCGCGGCCATGACCCACTCGACCAGACGGTTCGCCCCGTGGCTGAGGGCGTCCACGCGCAGACCGATGCGGTGAGGTTCCCTCGTCACGCCGCCCGAGCCCTACCTGGTGTCGACGATGCGCTGGACGAGGTCTTTCCCGAACTGCCCCTGGAACTGCTCGAAGACCGGCTTCATGGCCTCGCGGAACGCCGCCCGATCCGGGTTCTCGATGACGGTCATGCCCTTGGCCCGGAGTTCACCGAGCTGTTTCCGCTCCTGCTCGTGGATCAGGCCGCGCTGGTACTTCGCCACCTCCCCGGCCGTGTCGAGCATGATCTTCTGGATGTCGGGCGGCATCCGGTCCCAGGTCTTCTTGCTCATCAGGACGGGCGCCGGCGAGTAGACGTGTCCGGTGAGCGAGAGGAACTTCTGCACCTCGTAGAGCTTGAACGTGTAGATGACGGGAATGGGGTTCTCCTGGGCGTCCAGGAGCCCCTGCTGCAGCGAGGTGAAGACCTCGCCCCAGGCCATGGGCGTCGCATCCGAGCCGAGCTGGCGGAAGGCCGCCTGGTGGACCCTGTTCTCCATGACCCGGATCTTCAGGCCCCGCAGGTCCTTGGGCTCCCGGATCGGTTTCCGCGCCGTGGTGATGTGGCGGAAGCCGTTCTCCCAGACGGCCAGCCCTTTGATCCCGACCGCCTCGAACTTGTTGAGGAGACTCCGGCCGATCTGACCGTCCAGGACCTTGTAGGCGTGCTCGGCGTCCCGGAACAGGAAGGGCAGGTCCACCACGTTCATCTCCGGCACGAACCCCCCCAGGGGACCCGTGGAGGTGACGGTGAGGTGGATCGTGCCGAGCTGGAGCCCCTCCACCACCTGCCGCTCGTCGCCGAGTTCCCGCGAGTGGTGGATCTGGATGGCGACCCGCCCGCCTGTGCGCTGCTTCACCAGCTCGGCGTAGCGCACCATCCCCAGGCTGTACGGGTGATCCGCCGTGGTGGTGTGCGCTTCGGTGAGGTCGAACTCCGCCGCGCGGATGTCCGCCCCTCCGCCGGGCCCCAGGACGGCCACCAGCACTCCCGTCAGGACGCCCAACGGCCACGAAACGATTCTTTTCATCGCCCATCCTCCCGCGAGTCGGTGTCCCGCGGCAGGCGGGATCACCGCACGCCCCATGTGCTGCAGCTCCTCTCTTCTCCTCCGAGTCCTCCTTCGATGGAAACGGCCGCGCCAGCCTCGGCCGTGTCGCCCCGCCACGGATCGCTGCCGGTGAGGGGCCCCCTGCAGCGGGCCGGCTGTCCCTCCGGCGCGAACGGTGTGCAGGCACTGGGCCAAGGCCCGGGCCCCTTTTTACCACGTCGGCGAGGCAACAGGCTACCCAAATAGTCGTTGGGCTCGAATGGCCCGCCACCTGCCCCGCCCGCCGCGGATTCGCCGAGGATCGCTAGTCCACGAACGTGCAGCCGCGCTCGGCCAGGCTCTTGGCGACCCAGTCCGGAATCAGCTTGCCGGCCTGGATGTTGGCGACGATCTGCTGCACCTTCTCCACGATCTTGGCCGCGCCCTCCAGGACCTCGTCCCAATCCTCGCGCGGAATGACCACCACGCCGTCGCCATCTCCCACCAGGATGTCCCCGGGGCGGACGGAGACGCCGCCGCAGGTCACGGTGAAGTTGACCTCGCCCTGCCCGTCCTTGAAGGGGCTTGGGAGGGCTCGGGTTGCATCGAGCTGGTCGGCAGGCATGGCATCCGATCCCCCACCCTCCCCCGCACCCCGCGGGGACCCCCTGGGTCGGCGGGGTACCCGGGGGAGGGGAAAGGGAGAGGGGTTGACGGCCCCGGGATGGCTAGCGGCCCTTCAGGCGCGCCTCTCCCAGCTTGGCCAGGGCCTCGTCCGGGCCGATGAGCTTGTTGGGGAGGCCCTGGTTGACCGTGGCCACCCAGACCTCCCACATCCCGGGCTTCATCAGGGCATTCACATCCTGGGTCGTCAGATCCACCCACTTGCTCGACCTGTTGACCTTCCCGAACTCCTCGAAGTACCACTGATCGGCGACTCGATCTTGGCCGGGTCGGTCCTGATCCCCGTCTGGATGCCGGTCTGCGCCATCCACATGTCCCCGACCTCGACGTCCGCGAAGGCGTTCGCGACCTCCAGGGCCAGCTTGGGGTTCGGGCTCTTGGCGGCGACGGCCGGGACCCGCGCGGGCGTGGCCTGGGCGACCAGGCTGCTTCCCCGGAGGGCCCGGGATGCAATGATGGGGGAGACGCCGGCCTTGTGCGCGATGTCGGCGAGCGTCACCGAACCGGTTCGCCCTTCTTTTGACGGCGCTGCCATGATAGCGCTGTCACATCCCGGCCCGCCTCGGTTTGTCAAGCCATTTCTGACCGATTCGCGCCGGAGAGCTCCCCGGAAATCAAACGGCGCCGATGGCGAGTGCCGAACGGCGCCGTGATATCCTTTGCCCGGGGAGCGTCAAGCGCAGGCTTCCATGAAGGCTTTGCTCTTCATGATGGCTGCCTCCGGGTCGCCTTCGCCCGGAAACTCGAAGCAGAAGAGGAAGCTCCGCCCGGTCTTGTCGAGGGCCGCCATGATTTCCTTCAAGGGCAGGCTGCCTCCCCCGAGGCTGGTGCTGGTCCAGCCGTGGGCGTCTTTCCGGGCGTCCTTGGCGTGGACGTAGATGATCCAGGGGGCGAGGGCCCGGATGGCCTCGATGGGGTCCTGGCCGGTGGTCGCGTAGTTGGCGAAGTCGATGTTGGTGCCCAGGCTGGGGGAGTTGAATTCTTCCAGCGTGGCCTTGATATCGGCGAGCCGCTCCCCCGGCGGCCGTGCGTTGTTCTCCAGGGCGAGCGCGACGCCGGCGCGCGCGGCGCAGGAAACCGCCTCCCTGGCGGCGGCGCCGGGCCCCTTGGGCGAGCCCAGGGCTGGCCGCTCCCCCAGATTCACCCGCAGGAGCGGCGAGCCGAGAGCCCTGGCGTCTTCGATATCCCGCAGGAGCTGCGCCTGGGCGCCGGGATCCGCGCTGAAGAGCGGAGTCACCGTGGTATAGGTCGCCATCAGCTTCAGCCGGATCACCTGCTCGCGCGCCGCAGGCAGTTCCCTGCCTTTGTTCTTCCAGTACACATCCCGGTACTCGACGCCCCGGGCGCCGTGCTTGACGGCGATGGGGGCGAGATCGAGCACC